>CBDFAZ010000040.1:0-15651 GCA_965245685.1 uncultured Streptococcus sp.
CAATATCCTTTATTGGAGCCTTTACCAGTGGTGGGCACTTTAATAGAAAGGTAAGTATCATGAAAACATCATTTTTTAAACATTGCTTAACTGTGCTGACTTGCGGCTTGCTCGCTCTGGGAGCTGGTCACGCTTACGCTGACCAGCAGAAGTTGCCGTCAGGCACGCCTTACGACCAAATTGGTCAGAAAATTGAGGATTACTACAAGGAACACGAAAAAACCAGTGCGGGACTGGCGACATCTGTTTTTGACAAGGACGGACAAACCATTTACCAAAATAATTTTGGCTATGTAGACAAGGAAAAAAAGTTGGCGGTGGATGACAACTCAGTTTTCGAGTGGGGCTCTGCCACCAAGTTGACCGTCTGGGTCAGCGTCATGCAGCTTTGGGAAGAAGGCAAGATTGACCTTAAAACAGATATAAAAGAGTATCTGCCCAAGGATTTTCTCAAAGGCAAGCTCACATACGACAAGCCAATCACCATGCTGGATCTGATGAACCACCAAGCAGGCTTTGGAGACACGGGGCTTGCCAAGGGAACTAGTAAGAACTTGGGAGATACGCTCAAAAAAGTACATATCTATCAAGCCTATGAGCCGGGAACAGTGACAGCCTACTCTAACTTTGGGACGGCTCTGGCAGGATATATCGTCGAGCGGATTAGCAGACAATCTTATGCTGACTATGTCCACGAGCATATCTTTGAACCTTTAGATATGAGGCACACCGCTCTCTTACCCGATTTATCAGATAATCCCTATGTAGTAGAAAAACGTAAGGAAGTCAAAGGTTACACTAGAGACGGTCGGTTGATTGGCGAAGCTCCATATCTAATAGAAATGTACCCTGCTGGGCGAGCAACAGGAACCTTGGAAGATTTCAAGGCATTCGCTCAGGCACTCCTGCAAAAGAAGACACTTTTTAAGCGTTCAGAGACTTGGGACACCCTTTATACAGCAACCTCTAACTATCCTGATAGCGATCTTCCTACCAATGCTCATGGTTTTTGGAGTGACCTTTATCAAGACCAAGTTATCCTCGGGCACGGTGGTAATACAGCTGGTTTTTCATCAAGTTTGACCTTAGACTTAAAATCAGGTATCGCTGCTGTCATTTTAACGAACCAACTGGGCGAGAAAAATTATGTTGAGAAAATTCCCGAGCTGGTCTATGGGCAAAAGAAAGATGTTCCCAACAAAAAGAAAGAAGAACTCAAACCCGGCTTTTATCGTGACGCTAGTCAATTCTTTGGGCCTTTATCCATTGCGCGACTAAATATGGCGACCTTCTATATTGATAAAAATAGTGAAAATCGATTTTACTGGAGCTTGGAGAAAGTCGGTAAGCGAGAATTTATCAAGCGCCCAGTTTCTGATTACTTTAAACTATCTAACTGGGAAGTTGCCAAAGAATTCGGCAGTGTCATCCTATGGGGGTTAGCAATCTTCTATGCTCTTCTTAGTTTGGTATCTGCTTTACTGGTCAAGCTCTACCGGCTCCTTGCCAAGCGGACAAACCGCAAACCTGTGACACTTGCTTGGTCGCTCTGGCATTATCTGACTTGCGGACTTGTTTTGTCCACTGTACTCATAACCATTCTCATCGTGCAATATAATATGAACATCAGCGGCTCGCCAAATAACAGTGCTTGGCTCTATGTCATCTTTGCAATAACGGGTCTGCTGCTTCTTGCTAGTTCTGTTTTGCCAATTCTTCTGCGTTCAAAATTCCAAGTGAGCAAGGGTCGAAAAATCTTGACCTACTTGACCAGCAGCGCTTCACTTATCGTCGTTCTCAATATCCTTTATTGGGGCCTGTACCAATGGTGGGCACTTTAATAGAAAGGTAAGTATCATGAAAACATCATTTTTGAAGAGCACTGTGGCGCTGCTGACTTGCGGCTTGCTCGCTTTTGGAGTAGCGCAAGTTCGAGCCGATGAGCAAAAATTGCCGTCGGGGACATCTTACGACCAAATCGGACAGAAGATTGAGGATTATTATCAGAAAAACGAGAAAACCAGCGCAGGACTGGCAACATCTATTTTTGACAAGGACGGTCAAACCATTTACCAAAATAATTTTGGCTATGTAGACAAGGAAAAAAAGTGGGCGGTGGATGACAACTCAGTTTTCGAGTGGGGCTCTGTAACGAAATTAACCGTCTGGGTCAGCGTCATGCAGCTCTGGGAAGAGGGGAAAATTGACCTAAAAACCGACATCAAAGAGTATCTGCCCAAGGATTTTCTCAAAAGCAAGCTCAAATTTGACAAACCCATTACCATGCTTGACCTCATGAACCACCAAGCAGGCTTCGCAGATGTTGACTTGGCCAAAAATGAAGACAAAGACCTAGCCCATACGCTACAAAAGGCGCCGATTATTCAAGCCTATGAGCCGGGGACAATAACTGCTTATTCCAATTTTGGAACGGTGCTTGCTGGCTACATCGTCGAGCGGATTAGCGGACAATCTTACGCTGACTATGTGCACGAGCATATTTTTCAGCCCTTAGGTATGAAGCACACCGCTATTTTGCCCGATTTTTCGGATAATGACTATGTGGTCGAAAAACGCAAGGAAATCAAGGGCTACACCTCAGACGGTCAGCTGATTGGCGAGGCAAACAAGCCTAATCCTTACTATCCGAGCGGGCGAGCAACAGGAACTTTGAAAGACTTTAAGACCTTTGCCCAAGCACTCCTGCAAAAGAAGACACTTTTTAGGCGCGCGGAAACTTGGGACACCCTTTATACGGCGACTTCGACTTTTCCTGATAGCAAACTCCCAATCAATGCTCACGGATTTTGGAGTGACCTTTATCAAGACCGCGTTATCCTCGGTCACGGTGGTAATACGGCTGGCTTTTCATCCATATTAACTTTGGATTTCAAATCAGGTATCGCTACCGTCATTTTAACCAATCAACAATACGAAAGTAACTATCTTAAAAAAATTCCTGAGCTGATTTATGGAAACAAGGCAACTACTTCAGAGAAGATAAAAGCAGAGTTTAAACCGGGCGTTTATCGCTCAAGTCGCGTTTTCACCAATGCCTTATCAATCACGCGCATTGCTCCGCCAATAACTAACTATCTTGAGAAAAATAGTAAATTTGTCACTCAAAAATACTGGGAATTGGAGAAAAACGGCAAGCAAGAACGGCTGAAATTGCCTATCGCAGACTACCTTAAACTTTCCACATGGGATGTAGTCAAGGATTACGGCAGTCTCGTCTTGTGGTGCCTCGCTGCTTTCTATGCCCTCCTCATCCCTGTATCTGCTTTACTGGTCAAACTCTATCGGCTTCTTTTCAAGCGGAAAAATCACAAACTTACACCGCTTGCTTGGTCGCTCTGGCAATACCTGACTTGCGGGTTCATTCTATCTACCATGCTCGTGCTTTACTTCTTTATCCAAAGCGTCCTGAGTCTACATTCCTCACCAAACAGCCGTGTTTGGCTTTCTATGGGCTTTGCAGCTGTGGGAGTTAGCCTCCTGGTTAGCCTTATTGCCTCATTCTTCCTGCGCTCAAAATTCCAAGTGAGCAAGGGTCGAAAAATCTTGACCTACTTGACCAGCAGTGCTTCACTTATCGTCGTTCTCAATCTCCTCTACTGGAGCCTATATCAGTGGTGGACGCTCTACTAAAAGAAAGGAAAGTTATGACCCATTCTCAAAAAATCGAAACAATGATTCAAGACGGCTCCGACCAACTCTACACCGTTTGCTATCCCAATCCTGACAAGGAAACAATTATCCTGCTGCACGGTGGACCGGGAACGCCTGATGACTTCAAGCTCTTTATCCCTAAGCTCGAAAAAGATTATCAACTGATTGTCTTTCACCAGCGGGGAACGAGGAAATCGCCCTGTCCGAGTGGCGACTACAGCATGGAGGCCTACATTGCAGACATCAACACAATCGCCGACCACTTCAATGTAGATAAATTTCACCTTTTGGGGCATTCCTGGGGTGGATTGTACGCGCAAATCTACGCCAGCAAAATCCCTGAGCGGGTTCTTAGTCTCTTTCTTTCCTCTCCGGGAACAGGCACGAGCAAGCAGTGGCAGCAAATGGAAAAAGAGATGATGAATTACAATAAAAATCACTGCACGACTATCGAATGGCTAAAAATGGGAATCTATTCTCTGCTCGGCAATCTTGGTAGTTCCAAGGCTTCGCAAGCTCTCTTTCGCCAAGTTGTCCGTAATTACAATGCCGACTATCCAGCCTTTCGCGATGTGACGTTTAACTTGAGCAATGTTTCAGTCCGGGCAGGCAATCAGACAAGAAAGGAAATTATGGCCTATCCTCTCTTGCCCCGCCTAGAAGATCCTGCTTTTCCTATTACCGTGACTTTCGGTGACAATGATATTTTTGGTGCCAGCATGCACTTTGTCATCAGCCGCTATCCCAGCGCTCAGGTGTTCACGATTAAAAACAGCGGCCACTTTCCATTTTTCCACAATCCAGAAGACTACTTTGCTATCTTGCACCAGCATTTTGGAGCATAAAAAAGAACCTATAAAAGCGAGACCGCTTTTATAGGTTTTGTTTATTCTTTTCGTTTTTTCTTGACAGGCATTCTGGCTAAATCCCGCAAAACAAAATAAGCAAGAAAGGTCATGCCAATGCCGACGAAAATTTCGCTAGGCAGCTGGAAAATCTTGAAAGCCGCGAGAGTCAAAAGAATGAGCAAGACAACCAAGATAAGCACCAGCGTCACTACATTGAGTGTTCCGCGAATGCTAGGCGGAGCAGCAAAAATGTAAAATAAGAGAATGAGAATTCCCACAATCAAATAAAACATAAGCCTATTGTTTTTGTAAAGAAAAAGAGCAAAAACTCAAAACGTCTATCCGACTTTCTAAGTTCTTGCTCATTTATTATTCTTCATCAAAATTCTTTTTTGATTTCTTAGGCGGCTTGAGACGATTAATATCCCGCAAAGCCAAGACGGTCACTACGGATAGGCCAAATCCTACAAAATATTCAGCTGGCAATTGGAAAATCTGAAAAATGCCTAAGCCGAATAAGATAATCAAGGCCACAATCAGTAAAACCATGGTCACAGCATTAACAGTGCCTTTAATACTGGATGGAACAGCAAAAATGTAGAAAAAGAGGATTAAAATCCCAATGATAAGATAAACCATATTGCTGCTCCTTTCCTTTTTGCTTATTCAGCTGCAGCTGATTTTTTCTTTTTATTGGCTTTTTCGCGTTCTTGTTTGTTCAAAATTTGCTTGCGCAGACGAATAGATTCTGGCGTTACTTCCATGTATTCGTCGTCATTCAAGAATTCCAAAGATTCTTCTAAGGTCAAAATGCGCGGTGTCTTGATGACTGCTGTCTGGTCCTTGGTAGCAGAACGAACGTTGGTCATCTGCTTGGCTTTGGTGATATTAACAGTCAAGTCATTTTCACGAGAGTTTTCACCGATGATCATTCCTTCGTAAACCTCAGTACCTGGGTTGACAAAGATGGTTCCGCGCTCTTCGATAGACATAATAGAGTAGGTTGTAGCCTTACCAGCATCAATAGATACCAGAGCACCGCGATGACGTCCACCGATTTCACCTGGAATAAGTGGTAGGTATTGATCAAAGGTATGGTTCATGATACCGTAACCACGAGTCATGGATAAGAACTCAGTTGAGTACCCAATCAAACCACGGGCAGGAACCAAGAAGACCAAACGAGTTTGACCATTACCAGTAGCCACCATATCCAGCATTTCACCCTTGCGTTCTGAAAGGCTTTGGATAACAGATCCTTGGTATTCTTCTGGAGTATCGATTTGCACACGTTCAAATGGCTCACATTTAACACCGTCAATCTCTTTTACAATAACCTCTGGACGAGATACTTGAAGTTCATATCCCTCACGACGCATGGTTTCGATCAGGATTGACAAGTGTAATTCACCACGACCTGAAACGGTCCACTTGTCTGGTGAATCAGTTGGTTCAACACGTAGAGATACATCTGTTTGCAGTTCAGCCTGCAGGCGTTCTTCAACCTTACGAGAAGTTACCCATTTCCCTTCGCGGCCAGCAAAAGGTGAGTTGTTAACCAAGAAGGTCATCTGCAGAGTCGGCTCATCAATATGCAGAATTGGCAAAGCTTCAACAGCATCTGTCGGTGTAATCGTCTCACCGACAAAGATATCTTCCATACCTGAAACGGCAATCAGGTCACCCGCTTTTGCTTCGTTGATTTCACGACGCTCCAAGCCAAAGAAACCAAATAGTTTTGTAACACGGAAGTTCTTGGTAGTGCCGTCTAATTTAGACAGGGTTACTTGGTCACCAACCTTAACAGTACCACGAAAGACACGGCCGATACCGATACGGCCAACGAAGTCATTGTAGTCCAAGAGTGACACTTGGAATTGGAAAGGTTCGTCAGAATTATCGACTGGTGCTGGGATATGGTCAATGATGGTATCAAAAATCGGTGCCATGGTGTGCTCTTGATCAGCTGGATCGTCAGACATAGATGAGGTTCCATTGATAGCGGAAGCATAAACCACTGGGAAGTCCAGCTGGTCATCATCCGCTCCAAGCTCAATAAAGAGTTCTAAAACTTCATCCACTACTTCTGCTGGACGAGCAGACGGCTTGTCGATTTTATTCACCACTACGATAGGAACAAGGTCTTGCTCCAAGGCTTTTTTCAATACAAAGCGGGTCTGAGGCATAGTTCCTTCGTAGGCATCCACAACCAGAACAACCCCGTCTACCATCTTCATAATCCGCTCTACTTCACCACCGAAGTCCGCGTGCCCTGGTGTATCCATGATATTGATACGAGTACCTTCGTAAGCCACGGCTGTATTTTTAGCCAAGATGGTGATACCGCGCTCCTTTTCAATATCGTTTGAGTCCATTGCCCGCTCTTGCAGCTCTTTACGTTCATCTAGTGTATGAGATTGCTTCAGCAACTCATCGACCAAGGTTGTTTTCCCGTGGTCAACGTGAGCGATAATGGCGATATTGCGAATATCTTCTCTTAATTTTGTCATGATTTCCTCTGAATTTTTAAATTTTATTTCTAACTGAACAATTATACCACAGACGCAGGCAAAAAACACGGCTTTGATGAGTGTAAATGTTTTCATTAAAAAATATGGGAGCTGCATGAGGATTTGCATTTCCCATCCTGAAAATTTATGATATGATTTAGAAAAAAATAAGGAAAATAGATGCGCCTCGACCAACTGTTGGCTGCCAATCATATCAGCCGAAAAAAGATGAAACAAAGCCTTTTACAAAAACAGATTTTTGTGGATGGTAAGCCCGCCTGCAAACTCAGCCAAAATGTTGATACCGGCCTGCAGCAGATTACTTTTCAAAGCAAACATGTCAGCGGTCCTGCCCACCGTTACTACATGCTGAATAAACCCACAGGTGCAGTCACTGCCAATCGCGACGCTGAAAAATTGACTGTTCTGGATTTGCTGGACGAGGAGGTAGAGAAAGAAAATCTTTACTCTATCGGACGTCTGGATAGAGATACCGAGGGGCTTCTTCTGATTACCGACAATGGTCCTTTGGGATTTCAGCTGCTGCACCCTCAATACCATGTTGAAAAAACTTACTATGTAGAAGTCAGTGGCCCTTTAACCCCTCAGGAAAAAATTTCCTTTCAAGAAGGCATTCGCTTTTTAGACGGCACCGTCTGTCAGCCAGCCCAGCTTTCTATCCTCTCTACCAGCTCCAGTCTGAGCCGTGCTACCGTCAAGATTTCCGAGGGGAAATTCCACCAGATCAAAAAGATGTTTCTGGCAGTTGGTGTCAAGGTTACTTATCTCAAGAGAATGCAGTTTGGGGATTTTACATTAGACCCAGACCTAGCAAAAGGCGATTACCGTGCTTTGAACCGAGAAGAATTAGCGATTATTAAAAAATATTTGGAGAAAAGTTGGTAAAAAAAAGCTTTAAAAATAAAGCTTTTTTTGTTATTTCAACAATCCGTTCATGAATCGTTTTATCAGCTAGCCTTCACCTTGCCATTCCAAGAATCCAACCCATAAGAAAGAATATAGATTTCTTTAAATCCTTGTTTTTTCAGATACAGAGCAGCATTGGTTACGCGCTGACCGCGACTATTTTCATAGAGGAGAACAGCCTTGTCCTTGCGAAGTGCACCGACACTATCCTTCAGCTGCTGAGATGGAATATTGCGAGCACCTAAGATATGCTTCCGGTGAAAATCAGATGGATCCCGCAGATCAACCAACTGACCTTGGCGAATCAAGTCTTCAAATTCCCCGTTATCCACGATTTTTGCTGCCTGACGCAGGCGCAGATAATTAAAGCCCATCCAGCCAAGTATTCCCAAAAGTACCGCCCACAAAATCCAAATTGTCATCTCAAGTCTCCTTTTTCTTTTCTAAATATTCTAACTCTAAGCGATGTTCTCGGCGCAAGACTGCCTCTGCCTCAAAATAAGCTAGCTTATCCATTAGACCAGCATCATAAATTCTCTTCAGCTCGATTTTCATCATCTCAATATCGTAAAGGCGCTTGCCCATATAGATAATGATTCCGAAACTTTTAAGAAATTGCTGAACATCATACAGGGTTTTCATGAGCTATATTTTATCAGATTTTCCAGCGCTTTTCAAGATGAAAAAAACAGAAAGAAAAGCCTGTTTCCCTTCTGCTTCGCATGGATCATTTTTTATAAACCTGGTGCTTGACCAATTTCAGCTGTCAGCATCCAGATAGTCTTTTCAAGGTCAGCCTTGGCACCGACAAAGATATCATTGGTTACATCGTCCCCTTCTTCGTCTGTTACATCCAAAGCTTCTTGGTAAAGACCTGTCAGATAACGGAAAATCTCAATCACACGCGCCAGACTTTCTTCTACATCCTTGCTGAATTCACCAGCTTTTTCTTCAATCTTGCTGTGTTGGATAAACTCGGTCAAGGTAGAATAAGGCTTGCCTCCCAATGTAATCAAGCGCTCGCTAACTTCATCCAAAGTTGTATCCAAAGTTTCCATGTATTCATCCATTTTTGGATGCCAAACCATGAAGCCTGCTCCACGCATATACCAGTGAACTTGGTGAAGAGCGATATGAGCTGTATAAAGGTCTGCCACTACTTGATTAAGAATAGCCTTAGTCTTTGGCAAAGACTTTTGATTGCTGAAAGTTGCTACGTCAGTTGCTGCACCATTTTTTACTTGTGTCATTGTATTTACCTCGTTTTTATTTATAATGATTCTAATCTTTTTAGATTATGGTTTAATTATAATGCTTCTAAATAAGAAAGTCAAGACAAAAGATTCAAAAAAAGACTTTATTAGAAAAGTTGCAAAATTTCAGAATTTTTCTGTTTAAAATTACGAATAAATAAGTATGATTCATCTATACTTTTTTCTCCTTGGCACCGTCTTTGCCTCCTTCCTAGGCTTGGTCATCGACCGCTTCCCAGAGCATTCTATCATCACTCCAGCTAGTCATTGCAATACCTGCGGGAAAAGATTGGCACCGCGTGATTTGATTCCTATTTTTTCTCAAATCTTAAATCTTCTTCGTTGCCGCTTCTGTGGAGACAAGATTCCCTTACGCTATTTATTTTTTGAATGTATCTTGGGCGGTCTTTTTCTAGCAACCTCACTTGGCACAATTTCCATCAGTCAACTCCTACTACTCACCATGGGATTGACCCTAGCCATCTACGATCAAAGAGAGCAGCAATATCCCCTGATGATCTGGCTGGTTTTTCAGCTCTTGCTGATGATGACAGCAGGCGTCAATCTTCTCATGCTCTTCTTTTTAACCCTAGGACTTCTAGCCTTCTTTTATAATCTTCGTATTGGAGCTGGAGACTTTCTCTTTCTGGCGTCCTGCTCAGCCATTTTCAGTCTGACAGAGATTCTCATTCTTATCCAAATCGCTAGCTTCTCTGGCCTCGCCTGCTTTTGCTTTAAAAAGAAAAAAGACAGGCTGGCTTTTGTGCCTTGTCTTTTATTTGGTGTGGTAGTGGTTATTTTCTATAAATCCCTACTCTTTTACTGAACGGGAACCCAAAGCTCAACTTCTGCATCCATAGGATTCCCGTTTAAAAGTATTTCTAAGATAATTCCATCTTGGTAAAGGGAACTGCTTTCTTCCTCAAAAAAGTTATCCTCCAATTGGTCAAACAGGAGTCTTGATTTATCACCACTGGCTGAGCTTACTAAATAATCTTTCTCTGGGACGAGAATGCTTTCGTAGCCTGCCACAGCATTCTTTGCCGCAACCCCTGCATAGTATTGAATACCATTTTTATGAGGAACAATCAAAGCATAGCCTTTTTTATCTAGAGAATGTGGCATCAATTTCCCCAGCATACCTTCTTTAAATAACTGAGCATAGAACGCCGTCTTCTCTTTAGAATAGTGCTGTTCATGAACCGTAGTTCCTTCTATCAAAATACTCCTGCCAACCAGGATAAACGATGGTTTAGTTTGATGTTTCATTATATGAACTCCTTTCTTTATGGTATAATCATAACAAAAATAATATGACATCTATCTGTCATATTCAAGGAGAAAATCATGAAAATCGACCGTCAAATGGGAATCATTTCTCATTTAGTAAATCAACGAAAAACAACAGCTAAAGAACTATCAGAACTTTTTAAAGTCAGCACCCGAACTATTATGAGAGATATTGATGATTTATCTCTTGCAGGAATTCCTCTCTATGTAATGAAAGGAAAAAACGGAGGCATTTTTCTTATGGAAGACTTCCAAACTGATAAACCTCCCCTGACCCAATCCGAACGACTTTCAATAGAATCCGGTTTAAAAAGTCGCTATCAAGTTTTGGAAGACACCTCTACTTTCAACGCTATATTGAAATTAAATGCTACCAATACATACCCTGATTTCGAAATTGATTTGTCTCTATCTCAAGGGAACTTGGAAATACGCACTTTGATTTTTAAGTTATTGGAAGCTATTAGAGGTAGAGTAAAAATAAAATTTTCCTATATTAATTCACAAGGACTGATAAGTCAAAAAATTTGTGAGCCTTACCGTATCGTCTATAAGGATCGGAGTTGGTATATGGATGCCTACGATACTGATAAAGCGCGTTTTTCTGTTTTTAAAGTTGCTAGAATTAGTGAACTTACTCTCTTTGATACTTTTTCAAAAAGACATTTTACTCCACTTCCCTATGATGGCGGTACATGGATGAATGAAAACAAAGTGCCTGTTATCCTGCATGTCCAGAAAATCGTCCTTGACCGATTTGTGGAACTCTTAGGCTATAATGCCATAAAACCTATTACTAGCGATATTTACGAGATTACTTATCCCTTACACGACAATGATTGGGGATACAATACCTTGCTTGCTTTTGGAAGATACATCACTGTTATATCTCCTAAGCATTTCTTGAAACATTTCACCAGCTATATAGATACCATTCATAAGCAATATCCAAACTAATATTCAATCACCATCAAAAATCAAACATTTCTTAAAAATGAATTATACGAAAGTTACTTTTTTATGGTGATAAAATTCAAGAGCATGGAACAGACTCTCATTCTTATCCAAATCGCTAGCTTGTCCGGTCTCGCCTGTTTTTGGTTTAAAAAGAAAGAAGACAGGCTAGCATTTGTGCCTTGTCTTTTGTTTGGTGTCGTAGTTCTTATTTCTTATAAGCTGCTGCTTCTTGGATAAAGTCTGCTATACTGGCATCCTTTTCATGAAGAGCTTTGACAATCTTAGATCCGACAATGACTCCATCTGAGACTTGATTGAAGCGGTCAACATCCTCTAAAGTCGAAACGCCAAAGCCAGTCAGTACTGGAATCTCTGCAATATCACGAAGCTTGCTCAAATGCTGGTCCAAATCATTGCGGTAGCTTCCGCTCTTACCCGTTACACCGTTGATGGCTACAGCGTAGATAAAACCTTCAGCTTCCTTGATCAGCTCCTGCTGACGTTCTAGACCAGTCGTCAGGCTCACTAAAGGAACTAGAGCGATATCTGAATCTTCCAGCAGGGGCAGAATAAAATTCCTGTGCTCGTAGGGCAGATCCGGAATAATCAATCCTTTAACCGGTGTTGTAGCTAAGTCCTTGACAAAATCTTTGAGACCGTATTGGAAAATAGGATTGAAGTAGGTCATGATAATGAGAGGCAGCTGAGTGTCCAAATTCTGCAAGCTTGCGACTAAAGACTTGGTTGAAGTATGGTGGCCAAGACTTCTCAGACCGGCTTCTTCAATAACAGGTCCATCTGCAACAGGATCTGAAAATGGCAGACCGATTTCAATGGCTGATACACCCAAGTTTTCCAAAAATGAGATGGTTTCTGGTAATCCTGCTAAACCTTTCTCGTGATCACCAGCCATGATATAAGGAAGGAAAATTCCCTTACCTGCTTTTTTGATGGCCTCTAAATGCTGAGTGAGTGTTTTAGTCATGGGCACCTCCTTTTTGAGCAGCTTCACTTTCCAAGCGTTCCTTTACCTGAACGACATCCTTGTCCCCTCGACCGGATAGGCAGACGATCATTGATTTATCTGGTCCCAACTCCTTAGCCAGCTTAACTGCGTAAGCAATAGCGTGACTAGACTCTAGAGCAGGAATAATCCCTTCGATACGAGACAGGAGCTGGAAGGCTTCCAAGGCTTCTTCATCCGTGACTGGAACATAAGTTGCGCGCTGGATAGCATTAAAATGAGAATGTTCAGGACCGATGCCTGGATAGTCCAGCCCAGCAGAGATAGAGAAAGCTTCCAGAATCTGACCTTGCTCATCCTGCAAGACATCCATCAAGGCACCGTGCAAAACACCTGGCCGGCCTTTGGTTAAGGTCGCAGCATGTTCATCTGTATCCACGCCTCGCCCAGCCGCTTCTGTTCCATACATAGCCACTGAGCTATCGTCAACAAAGGGATAAAAGAGTCCAATAGCATTGGAGCCACCGCCAACGCAGGCCACTAAAGCATCTGGCAAGGAACCTGCATTTTGCTCAGCAAACTGGCGCTTAGCCTCACGCCCAATCACACTCTGATAATCGCGGACAATCTCTGGGAAGGGATGAGGTCCCAAGGCTGAGCCCATAATATAGTGAGTATCATCAACCTGAGCCACCCAAGCTCGCAAGGCAGCATTAACTGCATCCTTGAGGACTCGAGAGCCATCGGTCACAGACTCTACCTTGGCTCCTAGAAGTTCCATTCGAAAGACATTGAGGGCTTGACGCTTGACATCTTCTTCGCCCATGTAGATAGTACAATCCATGTTGAAAAGGGCTGCAGCCGTGGCGGTGGCTACTCCGTGCTGACCCGCACCAGTCTCTGCAATGATTTTCTTCTTGCCCATTCTCTTAGCTAGCAGAACCTGCCCTAGGGCATTATTGATTTTATGGGCACCGGTATGGTTGAGGTCTTCCCGCTTCAGATAAATCTTAGCACCGCCAGCATAGGCTGTCAGATTTTTTGCAAAATAGAGAGGATTTTCTCGCCCTACATACTGCTTCAGCAACTCATCCAGCTCAGCCTGAAAGGCTGGGTCTTTTTTACTCTCACGGTAGGCTTTATCCAGCTCCAAAACCGCTGTCATCAGCGTTTCTGGAACAAAGCGCCCACCAAACTCACCATAAAATCCTTCTTGATTGGGTTGATTATATGCCATTTTTCACTCTTTCTATAAATTCTTTTATCTTTTCTAAGTCCTTCTGGCCATCAGTCTCGACCCCGCTTGAGACATCAACTGCGTAAGGGGCGAAGTGCTGAATAGCTTCTCGAACATTTCCTGCATTCAAACCACCGGCGATAAAGAAGGGCTGGTGGATTTGATTCTTGTCAAAAGCTTGCCAGTCAAAGGTCTGACCACTACCAGCAAGTGGTGCATCAAAGAGCAGGTAGTCCGACTGTTGGCTGACATCTTTTAACACTCCCTTGACCTGATAAGCTCGAATAACCGGCCGGCCAATCTGTGTCAGAAGTTCTTCATCAAAATCGCCATGAATCTGCACCAAATCTAGATTTGCCACTGAAATGGCTTCCTCTAGCTCTGCCAAGCTCGGAGAGACGAAAACTCCTACCTTTCGAACAGTAGCTGGCACCAAGGCAGCTAGCTTCTGAGCTTGCTCCAAACTGACCCTCCGACGGCTCTCAGCAAAGACAAAGCCAATGTAATCTGCACCAGCCTGACATGCAGTTTCCACAGCGCTGGCCGTTGATACGCCGCAAATCTTAACCTTTGTCAATTTTTAGCTCCTTGATTTTTTCTGCAACATCCTTAGCCTGCATCAGGGCTGTTCCGACTAAAACCGCATGGAAATAAGGAGCTACCAGCTCAGCATCTTCCTTGCTGAAAATAGCGGACTCAGATACATAAACCCTGTCATCTTTGAAATGGGCAGACAGCTGGAGACTGGTATTGATATCTGTCTCAAAAGTAACTAGATTGCGGTTATTGACACCGATTATCTGTGCTCCTATTCTATGGGCAATTTCCAGCTCCGCCAGATTATGGGTTTCGACCAGAACTTCCAAGCCTAAACCTGTCGCAAAATCATAAAGTTCTTGCAGCCGCTTTTCAGGCAAGGCAGCTACAATCAGAAGAATAACCGTCGCTCCAGCATTACGGGCGCGAACAATCTGCTTTTCATCAATGATAAAGTCCTTATTGAGGGTTGGAATGGTCACTTGACTTGAAATCTTTCTCAGGTAATCCAGATGTCCTTTGAAGAAAATCTCATCTGTCAGGACTGAAATCATAGCTGCGCCGCATCGTTCATAGGTGCGAGCCTGCTCAACAATATCCACACCTAGATTAATATCTCCCAGACTTGGACTGGCTTTTTTGACCTCAGCAATCAGTTGCAGCTCTTGAGGATGGCTTTTGAGATAGTCATAGAGGGAATAGGTCGAACGCAGAGGTTGCAGCTCTTCATAGGACATAGCCGCCACTTCCTGCTCTTTTTGATTTAGAATGGTTGGGAGAAATTCTTTGCTCATTTTTGATACTCCTGTAGTTGCTTGAGTTTTTCATAGGCTGCGCCGCTGGCAATCACTTGGCGAGCCAAAACTATTCCTTCTTCTATACTGTCTGATTTCCCATTAGCATAGAAGCCCAATCCCGCATTCAGAACTGTCGTTTCTAGATAGGGGCTGGCTTGATTTTGCAGGACAGATAGCAGAATTTCTGCATTTTCCTTGGCGTTGCCCCCACGGATCGCTTCAAGACTTATCTCTTCCATGCCAATATCTGCTGGCAGAAAGCTGTGCAGGTTGATTTGCCCATTTTCCAGCAAAGCATACTGGGTACGGCCATGAAGACCCGCCTCATCCAGACCATCCGGCCCCGACACGACTACTGCACGCTTACGGCCCATATTTTTCAAGACCTCTGCCGTACTCTCTAGCATATCTGGTCGGCTAGTCCCCAAAAGCTGAGTTTCTAGACTCATGGGATGGATGAGCGGACCAGTTAGATTCATGATAGTGGGAATACCAAGGCTAAGACGGGCTGGCATAATGTATTTCATGGCTGGATGCATATTCTTTGCAAAGAGAAAGACGATACCTGTCTGCTCAAAAACCTTACCCAAGCTAGCAGCGTCCAAGTCTAGATTAATCCCCAGAGCTTCTAACACATCAGCTGAGCCTGACTTAGAAGA
>CBDFAZ010000041.1:0-15605 GCA_965245685.1 uncultured Streptococcus sp.
TCTTGAGATTTTTCAGCGAAGTATTGGTCTTCTCGCTCTGCTTGACGACCTTGGAGCCCTCTCCTTTGAAAGTGACTTCAATGCCCTGCCACTTCGCAAAACGTTCAACATTGGCCTTGGTCCAGCCGTACATATCGGGCAGACTTTCTAAATCATCTGACAAGATCAAAATCTGCTGATTGGCCTTGAGATTTTTGCCCTCTTTGACAGATACTTTTTTAATCTTGCCACCTGTTCCCAGTACAATTGGTTGGACGAGGTTACGGCGCAATTCATCTGCCAGACCGCCAGGACTGATTTGATGTTTCAGACCTAGTTGCTTGGTCAGTTTTTCTACGGACGGCATTTTATAACTGGTTTCTTCAGTGACTGTTTCAAGAGCTGGAGTTGCCTCCGTTGTCAGATTAAGGCTGTCTTTGAGAGCGACTGCTTCTTCCAAGACCGGATTGACCACTTCCTGCCAGAATATTGGCTGGAATTTTTCCTCAGGCTGCTGAACAGTCACATACATGATAAATTCAGGATTTTCTGCCGGCGTCATGGCAACAACTGAATAGATATAGTCATTCTCACCCTCTAGATAACCATTTTCAGAAGCGATCTGAGCGGTCCCTGATTTGACGGCGACATTCTGACCAGCCACTTGAATGACGGGTTCTCCACCAACATTCAGGGTTCCTTTGTAGGGGTCTGTTCCGACTTGAACCATATAATCCCGAGTGGTTTGAGCTGCTTTTTCTGAGACAGGATTTCCGATAATTTCCGTCGCAGTCTTACGAGCTGTATTGGTTTTTGGATCATGGATGGCATTGATAAACTTAGGTTCTACCATAACGCCATCATTGGCTACAGATGAGAAGGCACGAAGCATCTGCACCTGTGTCACACCAATCCCTTGACCGAAGGAGCTCATGGCAATCGTAACATAGTTATCACCAGGGAGCGAACCATAGGTTTCATTGCCCATCCCAAAGCGGGTCGGCAGACCAAACTTAAACTTACTCAAGTAGTCCAGCCACTTGTCATTGCCCATCTTCTGCTCCAGAATGGTCATTCCGACATTACTGGAATAGGTAAATCCTTGGGCAAAGGTCAGGGTTTCCCCTTCTGAAATCCCCATGTTGACGTTCCAGTCCCGAATGGTCGCATCCATGACCTTATACTCTCTGCTGTCATAGGTATCGTTAGGATTAAAGCTACCATTATCAATAGCTGAAGCCAGGGTCATAACCTTCATGGTAGATCCAGGCTCGTACTGGCCTTGATAGAGCATGGTGTTCCAGTTGCCCAGATTTTTCTCATTCAAGCCTTCCTTGGTATCTGCATTATAGGTCGGTCGTTGAGAGGTGGCTAGGATTTCCCCAGTCTTGGCACTGACCAGAGTCGCATTGACAAACTTACCTTTGACTTTTTCCTGAAAGGCGTTCATCCGCGTTTCCAGATAGGTTTGCAAATCAGCCGACAGCGTTGTATAGACGTCCTTGCCATCCTCTGCCTGTACAGAGACCTTTTCTGACCCAGGTACAACATTACCATTCCGGTCTTTTTCATAGGTCACAATCCCATTCTGACCAGCAAGAATCCTATCCAGAGCCTGCTCCATGCCAGAAGTCCCTTTCAGCGTCTTATTGCCTTCCTTATCCTCCTGCAGCTGGGCAAGGCCGATAAACTGGGAGGCAAACACACCGTTACTATAACTGCGGTTAGGACTGGTAGTAAAGTCAATTCCTTCAATACCAGCAGCTTCAAAGGCTTCCCGCATAGCGTTCATATTACTGTAGGTAATGCCATTGCCCTGTGCCCCGAAGGAAACCTGCTTGAGATTTTTCTGAGACAGCTGGGTTTTGACGTAGTCCTTATCCAGTTCTAGGTATTGATTGAAAATCTCTGCCACCTTATCGTATTGGGATTCTTCTACATAGAGAATCTTGCCAGTAGCTGACTTGTAACTCTTGTCAATAATGGCATAGACATTATAAGTCGTGGCATCCTCTGCAATGGGAACTCCATTTCGGTCATAAATCGTTCCCCGCCGGGCAGCGACTGTAACCGTCTTTTGATGGACTACTTCTGCACCCTTAGATAGATTAACCCCGAACTTCTGGTCTGTCCCGATAATGATGGCAAAATTAATCAAGAAAACGAAAAAGAGAAAGATAGCTAAGATGCTCATGCTCTTTCCCACTTGCCGCCGATTGTATTCAGGGGTTTGCCTATTTTTCAGGGCGTATTTTTTAATTTTTTCAAAAATTCTATTCTTCATCCGTTGAACTCACTGTTTTACGATTTCCCTTCTGGAGTTTCATATCCTGAGAGCTGGCCAGCTGGGACAGCCTTTCATAGCGAGTTAGTTCATTGACTTCCTGCTTGATGTCGGCCAGTTCTGTCTGCTCCGCTTCGATCTGAGTATTAACTTCCGTCAAATCCCGATCCACCTGCAATAGCTTGGTCTGCATAAAGACGATGCTGACCGCTAAAATAATGGCAGTCAAAACGATAGAGCCGTAAAAGGCCTTCTCAACTCGGGAAAATTTTCTCATCTGATCTTGAAGCGGGTTTGGTCTTTTTTCTGACATTTCTTCCTCACTTGTGTATCTTACGGGCCACGCGCAGTTTGGCGGAATGAGCCCGGTTATTGCTTTCTAATTCTTCTTTACTTGGTAAAATTGGTTTGCGGCTGACCAGCTCCAGCTCAGGCTGCAGTTCATCTGGGATGAAGGGCAAGCCTTTTGGAACATCCACTGTTGACGCCTCCTTGAAAAGCTGCTTGGTCAGACGGTCTTCCAGCGAATGAAAAGTAATGACCGCAATCCGACCGTCCACCGCCAGCAAATCAATGGCCTGCTGAATAGACTCATCCGCCGCTCCCAACTCATCATTGACCTCAATCCGAATGGCCTGAAAAATCTGCTTGGCTGGATGACCTTTCTTCTTCAGCTTCTTAGCTGGCTTAGCCGACTTGATAATTTCAGCCAGTTCTGTCGTTGTTTCAATAGGCTTGACACTTCTAGCCTGCTCAATCTTGCGAGCAATCTGCTTAGAAAACTTATCTTCGCCGTATTTAAAAAAGATTCGTACCAAATCCTGATAGCTATAATGATTGACAACCTCAAAAGCTGTCAAGGCTGCCTCGCGGTTCATGCGCATATCCAAAGGCGCATCCTGTTTATAGGAAAAACCACGCTCACGCTGATCCAGCTGAGGGCTGGAAACGCCTAAGTCATAACAAATCCCATCAATTTCTTCCACACCAGCTTCTTGCAAACGGCTCTTGAGGTGGCGGAAATTGTCCTTAATAAAGGTCACCATCCCCCGCTCAACATAAGGAGCCAAGCGCTTTTTAGCATTGTCAATAGCTGTCTGGTCCTGATCAAAGGCATAAAGATGCCCCTCATCTCCGAGCTGACTCAAAAGATATTCGCTGTGACCAGCACCGCCAAGGGTCGCATCGACATAGATGCCGTCAGGCTTAACAGCCAGCTGGTCAACCGTTTCATGAAGAAGAACCGTAATGTGATGAAATTCGTTTGTCATATCTTACTTATTATATCACATTCAAAAGCAAAAAAAAATTTAAAAGAAAAAGTAAGCGAATGAAATCCTTTTTTAAATTTTTTGTCAGATATACTTGACACTTTTTCCAAAAAGTATTATACTAGCATAAAATAAAAGTCAAATATAACTGACAAACTTGCTGAAAGCTATCAGTTATAGAATTAGAAAGGAAGTGTGTAATGAATCGTGTCAAAGAATTTCGAAAAGAAAAAAAGATGTCTCAGCTAGAGTTGGCCAAGTCTATCGGGGTATCGCGGCAAACTATCAATATGATTGAAAACAACAAATACAACCCCACCCTCGAGCTCTGTATCAATCTGGCTAGAGCGCTGGATACTGACCTCAACGCCCTCTTTTGGGAACCCCAGCTGACAGATGAAGATTCAAGTGACTAAGAGTTTTTCCCTGAAGCAACATTCATACCTAAAGAAAGGACACAAACATGAAAAAAGAAACATTCTCAGACAAGATGATCAAACGATTTTACGGCATTACCGGACCTTTGGACGAGCAAAAACGTCAACAGGCTGAGCATTTAGGAAATATAGGCTTTATCTGGCTTTTCTTTATTCTGATTTTTGGCAATGCCATCGCCTTTCCCCTAGCCTTTCGCTGGCCCAAAATTATCGCTGTTGCCTATCCTATCCTGCTGGAAATACTTATCCTCGGCTTCTGTGTCTATATAGTCATCCAAGCACGCCGCAAAGGAATTGATGACCTAGAGCTAGGACTTCAGGATGAAAAAGAAGAAAAAGCTATGAAACATGCTGGTCTCAAAGCAGGTTTCTCTTATTGGTTGCTCTTTTACCCTCTCTTTAGCATCATGATAGCTGTCATGGAAAAGAAAGATATCCTACAAGTTTTGCTTCAGCCAAAACTCATTATAGCTGGATTAGCTGCTGGTCTTGGATTTGGACTGATTATGCATTTTATTGCCAAAGGAAAAATTCGTCAAGCACAAAAAAAGGAGGAAGAAGATCTATGAGACTCAATCTCAAAGAAAAAATGGATCTAGGCATTCTGTCCCTCATTATTGCCATCGCTGCTTATTTCTTTTTCCGTATCACGGAGCCTTGGATTTTCTGGCTGGATGTAGCAATCATCGTTAGCTGCATCTATGTAGCCCTCCGCATTTTGAAAAAACGTAAACAAGATTAAAAGAATCCCTCGACAGGAACTTTCTAGCTTCCTAGCGAGGGATTTTTTATTTATATCTACTTAAGACTCTGGGTCATCCAGACTGCGGCCATGAAGACCTTTCTCGCGCTGAACTTGACGCAACTTCTCAGGTGTCACATCATTGCCATCCTCATCAACAATCTTGATGCCTTCGATGTGATGACGAACAGAGCGACGGTAGCCTTCGATATACTCTTCACGAAGCTTGGCTTGTTCCACTTTTTCCTCAGCAGTTAGACCTTCAGCTTTTTTCTTTTTAGCTAATTCATTGATACGTTCAATTTTTTTAGGATCCATGATTCTACCTCTCTTACCTTTTATTTGGTATTAATCTGATTAAACTGGGCCATTTGTCCCGCTTTGGCTGTCAAAGAAGACAGGAGAGCTAGACGGTTGTTACGCACAGCCTCATCATCAGCCATGACCATGGTATGGTCAAAGAAAGCGTCAATAACTGGACTGAGGGCAAAGAGTTGGTCCAGATTGGTAGCTAAGTCAGATGTCAGCTCCACTGCTTCAATGGCAGCAGCCAAGTCTTTTTCCTCTTGATTTTCAAAGAGTGCTGGATTGACAGCTGTCTGCCCTTGGGCTTTCTCAGCTAGATTGAAGACCCGAGACAGGCTTTCCACTGCTGACTTGAAGTTATCTTCCTGAGCTTTTTCTGCTAGAAGCGCAGCTGTTTCTACCAAATCGCGTACAACGAAATGAGTACTTTGAAGAACAGCTGTCACGATATCTTTCGGAATGCTGCGATCCATCATCTTCTCAACACGGGCACGGAAGAAGTCCAGCACCGCCTCTTGATTGTCATAGCTTAGACTATCAAACTTCAGTTCGTAAAGTCGACCAAGAAGCTGAGCCAAGTCAATGTTCCAGCCAAACTTATCCAAAATACGCACGACACCCTGAGTCGCACGGCGCAGAGCATACGGGTCATTGGAACCGCTCGGAATCAGTCCAACTGAGAAGAAAGACAGAATGGTGTCCAACTTATCGGCCAGCGCCAAGACCGCACCAACCTTAGTCTCAGGCAATTCGCCATCGGCTGAAGTCGGCATATAGTGCTCCCGAATGGCAGCTGCCACTGCAGCATTCTCACCAGCCAGAAGAGCATACTTCTCACCCATGATACCTTGCAACTCATCAAATTCCCCAACCATACCAGTCAGCAAGTCAAACTTATAAATAGCCGCTGCACGAGCCAAGTCAGCTGTCTCATCAGCATCCAATCCTGCTTCTTGCGCCAAGAGAGCAGCAATCTTGCCAGTCCGCTCCATGTGCTCTGCTAGAGAGCCAATCTTTTCGTGAAAGGTCACATTGTTCAGCTTTTCAACCAAGTCAACAATAGCCAGCTTTTGGTCTTCCCGCCAGAAGAATTCCCCATCTTCCAGACGAGCCACCAAGACTTTCTCATTTCCCTTGATGACATTTTCCAGATGCTCTGCATTTCCGTTGCGGACAGAGATAAAGTGCGGCAAAAGTTTGCCTTCACTATCACGCACAACAAAGTAACGCTGGTGCTCTTTCATGGAAGTTACCAACACTTCCTCAGGCACCTCCAAGTATTTGGCATCAAAATTACCTAGGAAAGCAGTTGGATATTCTACCAGATTCAACACTTCATTAAGCAGGGCTTCGTCAATTTCGATAGAAACACCGTGCTCCTCTTCAAGTGCTCGAATCTGCTCGACAATCATATCTCCCCGCTCAAGGGGACTGGCAATGACAAACTGAGTCCGTAGATCATTTTCATAGGAATCCGCTGAAGCAATCTCCGTTTCTTGCCCTAAGAAGCGATGCCCACGGCTAGTACGGCCGCTCTTGATATCCAAGAAATCCAAATCAAAGGCCTGCTCATCTAAGAGTACAGTTAAGGTATGGACCGGACGGATATATTCAAAGGTGTTGTTGGCCCAGTGCATGCTGACAGGGAAGGTCAGGGCTTGCAAAACTTCTGTCACTGCTGGGATGATTTCTTCTACAGGGCGACCGACCTCTTCCTTGGTCACATAGACGTATTCTTCACCCTTAATTTCGCGGAAAGTAATATCTTCTACAGTCAAACCTTTACCACGGACAAAGCCTTCTGCAGCCTTGGTAAAGTTCCCATCTGCATCCAGAGCAATTTTCTTAGAAGGGCCTTTGAAATCCTCGGTCAAATCAGACTGCTTGTCCGCCAAGCCAACCACACGCACCGCTAAACGACGAGGCGTTGAGAACATTTCAATTTTCTCAAAAGTCAGACGATGGTCTGTCAGAAAGGCTCCCATCTTGTCGCGCAGCTGCTTCATGCTCGGTGTCACGACATAGGCTGGCATTTCCTCCAAGCCTAACTCAACTAATAAATTTTTTACCATGATTATTCTCCCTCCTCTGCCAAGAGTTTCTCGCGAGTCTCTGCATCCAAAAGCGGATAGCCCAGACGCTTGCGCTCAGCCACAAAGGTCTTGGCCACAACACGCGCTAAATTCCGAATACGAGCGATATAACCAGCCCGCTCTGTCACAGATACAGCTCCACGCGCATCCAAGAGGTTAAAGGTATGCGAGCATTTGAGAACATAGTCATAGGCCGGGTGCACCAGATGCTCGTCCAGACAGCGCTTAGCCTCTGCTTCAAACTTCTCAAAATTCCCCAAGAGCAAGTCTTGGTCGCTGACCTCAAAACTGTACTTAGAATGCTCATACTCAGGATGAGTGAAAATTTCGCCGTACTTAACACCATCAGCCCACTCAATGTCGTAAACTGAGTCCACTTCTTGGATATAAGAAGCCAGACGCTCCAGACCATAAGTCACCTCAGCTGTCACCGGTTGAGTTGGCAGACCTCCGACCTGCTGGAAGTAGGTGAACTGAGTGATTTCCATACCATCCAGCCAAACTTCCCAGCCCAGACCAGCCGAGCCAGTTGAAGGATTTTCCCAGTTATCCTCGACAAATCGGATATCGTGCTCCAGCGGATTGATGCCCAAGAGCTCCAAAGACTGCAAGTAAAGTTCTTGGATATTGCTTGGCGATGGCTTCATAACCACCTGAAATTGGTGGTGCTGGTAAAGACGGTTCGGATTTTCCCCATAACGTCCATCTGCCGGCCGGCGAGAAGGCTCGACATAAGCCGCATTCCAAGGCTCTGGCCCAATAGCCCGCAGGAAGGTATAGGGACTCATGGTTCCCGCCCCCTTCTCATTATCATAAGCCTGCATGAGCATACAGCCCTGATCATTCCAGAACTGCTGTAAAGTCAAAATTATTTCCTGAAACGTTAACTTCTTAGACATTTTTTACTCCTTTAATTTCTTGAGATTCTTGCGAAGCGTTCAAAAGGGAACGATTATTTCCCTTTTGAAAAGCTAGTACATCACCTAGACAAACCGCCCCATAGCGGTTGTCGTTAGTCAATCGAACCTTTAGGTTCGCAATTGACTTTGGCGAGGTGAAAAGTCAATTTTTTAGACATTTGTTACTCCTTTTGTTTATATCTCTTTGTCTATTATTTTCTGCTGTATGAACCAATCCAACAAGGGAAGTGTTTTATCTGTGTTTGCCCAACGATGATAAGAATTAAACACCGCTTGCACACTGCCTAGATTTTCTACTAACTTGTCAACTGTCAAAAAACTGCGCCAGTATTCGTAAAAAATACTAGCATAATTTCCTTGATAAGTCGAAGTACCGAAATCATTCAATGAGTGCCAACCGTGCTTTTTCTGAAAGAGCTTTACGAGAGACTGATTACATGCTTTTTCTGCTCGAAATTCCTCATCTGTAAAGAAATACTTGCGACTAATATACTCAGCCATCCCTTCTTCAAACCAGATATAGGCATCGTATCCATCAAAGTCATCTAAAAAATGCTCTGACCAATGAGCCAACTCATGGCCCACAATCTGCAAGAGAGAATTTTCAGACAAAGACTGATAGTGGTTTGCTATTGCTTGAGTTTGGTGAGAGGTCTCGTAATTCTCTAACTGAAGGAGATACAAATCTTTCCAAATCGTCAATTCTGGAGTCATAACCATCCGCCTATCATTTGTATAGGCCGGTACAGGAATTTCCCGAATGATCTGCGTAGCAGAACCAAAATCGGACCAAATGATGGCTTGCGGCAAGTCATAAACCGCAAACTCGTCTTTTAAAAATGTTAGATAATCCTGCAACTTTGCGGTATTCTTTGCAACGAAATCTCGAAAAGCTGCTAATTGGTTCTCGTCTTTTACAAGGTAAAGGTTCTCCACGAATCTCCTTTCTTTCGAACAATAGGCTCAGTACGCAAAAGAACCACATCCGACAGTCCTAGGCTATTCACCTAGGGGCGTCAAGACGCGGTTCCACCCTAATTTATTACTTCATTACTTTTGAAATTTTAACCGAAAGCGCCATCTGCACTGCTTCCCTATCCGGCTCACACTATCCCGAACTCGCTAAAAAGTAGACAATGAGAATTCTTTCTAAAAAAGATTATAGCAGAAAATAGGACCAATGTAAAATACTTATCGAAAAATCCCTTAAGTTGAAACTTAAGGGATTTTAACTGACTTGAAAACCAATTAGACTTGTTTAGGGTTTTTCGGTCTCACAACTCTTGGCTTTCTGCCATCAAGTTTTCTCTTGGCTGCTCTTAGATTGGCAATGGCTTCTTTGACATCTTCCTGGCTGGCACCTGGATTAGCCAAAACTTCCTTAGCCTGTGTATAAGCCTCTAGATAAGCCGCCTTAACCGCGTCAGTAGCATAGATAAACTTATTGCTGATGGCTTGGTAATGCACTTCATCATCGACTAGCTTCTTGAGATTGGTAAAGTTAGTCGCCTTGCCATCCAACTTCTTCTCTGCTGTAGTCAGCTGAGCTAGGGCAGTATCGATTTGCTCCTGGGTCACCTTATCCTGCACTAAGAGCAGAGCCACTGCTTGGAAGGCCTTGTCATAAGCACGGCGAGTCCTATCCTTAGCATTGGCATAAGCTCCTGTCTTAGTAGTAGCTGCATAAGCCTCTACTGCTGCTTTAACCGCAGCAATATCAGAGTCCTTGCCGTCTAGATTAGCTGAAGCTGTTTCCAGTTTCGCTCTTACATCATCAACTTGTGCCTGGGTCAGTTTGCTTGTCAAAGCTTCCTTGGCTGCCTGATATGCTTGGTCGTAGGCTGTGCGCTTCGCTGCAGAAGCATTGTAATATTGAGCAGTTCCGACCAGACTAGACTGCTGATTGACAGCTGCCAGCAAGCCTGACTTGACGATAACTCCCAGCTTCAGCAGATTATTCTGGCCTTCTTTGACCTCGACAGTCGGCTCATTTTCCCAGAGCTCATAGCCAGTCGGCAGGTTAACAAAGACTGAGTAGAATCCAGCTGCTACGGATCTTCCGAAAGCATGCTTGCCAAACAGTTCTGCTGGAAGCGTATAGGCATCGCCATTATTATTCTTGAGAACCACTTGGGTATTCTTCGGAACAGCTTGATCAAAGGCAACGCTGACCGGTGCAAAGACCAGCTTCTTGACTAGAAACTCAATCGTCTTAAAGCTATCTTGGGCTGTCAGCTCAAACTCCTGAGTCAGATCGCTGTAGAAACGAAGCCCATCCTTATCATAAGTAAAGATCTCTGCTGTATAGCGGCCAAATGGCAGAGCGTTGATTTGCTTGCCCTTGTCCAGTTCGACATACTTGCCCTTGCTGTCCTTGATTCGATAGACAAAAGTTGACGATACATCCTGACGTGTATTAGCATCAACCAAAGCAACACGGATACGACCATCATTTTCAGCACTGACCAGTTCTGACAGAGCTATGGCATCACGGTTGCCCGCATAGTCCTCTACCACATAGAAAATCTTGGACTTGTCCACTCCTTTTGGCAAGGTGTAGCTGCCATCCGCATTGGCTGAGATGTAAACCCGACGCTCGTAATCACGCTCAATGCCAAAATCATCCACTGCTTTATAGGTCTCTTTCCCTTTTTCATCTGCTTGCAGATAGAAGACCTGCTCTCTCAAAATACCGCCGTTGCCAACATCTTTTGGCTTGCGAGCCGTAAAGGTTTCCGCACCATCCTTGGTACTTATATAGCCTGAACTAATCAAAGGTTTCTGCGTATCGATCTGCAGCTTAAAGCTAATTTGCTGCTCTTTAGCAGCTGGTACATCTGGCGTATAGCGAACCACATAGGTATAGAGGCCGTCTTCCAGCTTCTCACCCTTGCTGTCACGACCATCCCAGTATGTATCTTCTAGTAGGTAGGACTTAGGATTGTCTGACTGACCACTATAATAGTTCTTGCGGCCTTCTCTGATCGTGCTGCTCTGCCAGATTGGGAAGCGATAGTCCTTATCATCTGCCGTATAGACACTAGCTGTCAGATTATTGATATTACGATAGAGAACTGTCCGATACTGGATGCTGTCCTGATTGCCATCACCATTAGGTGAGAAGGCCAGACGAATCTTGCCATCCGCTCCCAGCTGCAGCACATGCTTACCATCCGCATTTTCTGCAGTTCCCAGTACAATTGAGCTGCGAGCAGCTGTTCGACCGGTAGAGTAGAGTGTATCATTTGACTCTGTCACAAGGGAAGAGACATTGTCATCAGATAGGATACTCTTGTCCTCTGGCACTGGGTAATAGAAGCCTGACTTGCCTTCTTGGACCAGATCATAGATTGGTCTTTCTACAGCTGGAAGATCTTGGAATTGCCCACGGAAGCCCATAAATGGCAGACTAACCACATCGCCGTCATCCGCTGGATCGACAAAGCGGACAAAGCCTTCTAGGAAATAGCCATTCGGCATCTGCTTGATTAACTCTTCCGCAAACTTAGCAGTATTTACCTTGACCGTCACTTTCTGGCTGCTATGAGCCTTGACGGTAACTTCTGGCCAGACCGTTTCGGTTAGTTTGCGAGGTGTCAGGGTAAAGTAGCCATCCTTGACCGCATCCGTGTTGGTATTGACAATCATCTTCAGTGTCCGATCCTTATCCGTGATATTATGAACCGTAACATCAAAGGTGAAGCTGTCTTGGACATTGCCCAAGGAAACGCTAGGATATTGGTTATCCCCTGTCACATAGAGGCCCGTAGAAATAGCCGCTGCCGTATCTACGATACCAGCTCCCTGCTGACGCGGAGAGGTATGGACACCTGTTTCCTTATTGACGTGCAGCTTGGCTGTGGACATGATGAGCGCTTTGACCAAATCGGCATTCTGGGCAGGTGTCAGGTCTGGATAGTGCTGAAGGAGATATTCCTTGACCAGAGCCGCTACACCAGCCACATGAGGGGTAGCCATACTGGTTCCCTGCATATTGCCATAGGTATTGTCATTAAGTGAAGAGTAAATATCGCCACCTGGTGCTGTCACATCTGGCTTGAGCAAGCCATCTGTCGTCACACCCCAGCTAGAGAAGTCAGACAGACTACCTGCTCCTGGATGCGGCCGATTGACCTTAAGTCCATTAAAGGCCACCTTGTAGTTACCAGCTGCTAAAGCCTCTCCATATTTCTTACTGATAAAGGCTGACGGAACCTTTTTAGACTCACTATCCAGGCTCATCGTTAGGTTAGCTCCGTCGACATTATTATAGATCAGAGCACCAACAGCACCATGGCTGATAGCATTTCTGACTTTTTCAGCAAAGGTAAAGGAACCACGCTGGATAAGAGCCAGCTTACCTGTCAAATCTTTACCAGCAAAGTCTTCTTCACGGCCAAGACCAACGTGGACATACTCATATTCTTTGCCCTTTTCAAAGGTTGCATTTGTCTCACCCATGGAGTAGCTAAAATGACCGTTCAGGAGCTTGTCATTCTTCTCCAAGCCACGAACTTCCATGACTTCCTCTGTCAGAACAGTGTTATTGACAGAAGCGACTGAGATAGAGCTTTCTGCTGTTGAAGGACTGTCAACTAGACCATAGTCTGGATTTTCAACCAGCGGTTTAGAGTATTCACTTCCGAAGGTATTGTCATTACCCGCTGCAATGATCACACTCACCCCCTTGGCCCGAGCGCGCTCAATAGCCGCCTGCAGGCTAGGGCTGACATCAACCGTTGAACCTGTTGCTGAACCTAGACTCATATTGATGGTATCAGCTCCCAAAGCTACCGCATCATCAATGGCTTTGATATAGATAGCGTCGCTTGTTGTGCGCTGACGGTCTGAGAAGACCCGCATAAACATAACTTGTGCTTCTGGCGCAACACCGTAGACATACTCATCATTTGGAGCTTTCTTGTTGGGATTTCCCACTGAAATCCCTGTTACGTGCATACCATGCGAATAACTGTTCTTTTCCTTGATATTGTCATCACCGTCGATATAGTTATAGGCATAGACAACCTTGCTGTTGTACCATTTACCGTAGTCAATACCAGCCTTCTTCTTAGCCTCTTCCAGAGCTGCCTCTGTTTGATACTTGGCCTTTGACGGGTCAGAGATCTTCAGAACCTCATGGTGGACATCCAGACCTGAATCGATAATCGCTACCAGTCTGCCTTGACCTTTATAACCCTGAGACCAAGTCTGAGGAATCTTGATGATCTCATTGGTGCTGATGCTGCTTGGCTTAGCATCGCGAGAAGTTGGCGACTCTGCTACTGCATCAGAATTAGCAGCAGGCTTTTCTGAGTTTGCAGCTGCCGGAGACTCTACAGTTGGACTAGCTGGAGGTGTTGCCTTGGTCTCTGTGGCAGAAGGCTGAGTTACCTTCTCAGCACTTGAAGAAGTCTGTTCCGATGAAGAAGCCGCTCCTTTTTCTACAGGAGCTGTGGCTGCTTCCTTAGCCTCTGTCGTAGAAGGCTGGATAGCTTGCTCTGTACTTGAAGCAGCCGATTCAGAAGAAGCTGGCGTTGCTTTCTCCACAGGGGCTTGATTTGCCGGCTGACTCTCAGGTGTTGCTGCTTGAGAAGCGGACTCAGTCGCTGATACCACAGCAGCAGTCGTCTGACCTTGCCCTGACGAACTAGCTGTCGCCTGCTCATCCGCCTGAGCCTGTCCCGTACCAAAAACCAGAGCAGTTCCTAGCAGAACAGAAGCCAAACCGAACTTGTATTTACGGAGTGAAAAACGTTGTCTATGCATAGAAGTCTCCTTATCTTTATTTATAAACCATATTATAATAAAAATTTTCTGACAATTCATACAATCCTAACAAATTTAACCAAAACGTAATAATGGCGAATGTTCTATCCAAAAACTACTATATGATAAAGTTCCAAGCATCTATTTATTTGAAATACAGAATAAATACATCTTAAAATCCGGAAATAAAAAAACCAATCAAGACCTATTCTGAAAGAAGGACTTGATTGGTTGGAAACAGTAGAGTAACTCGCAATGGTGTAGACACTCATAATTAAATTTACAGCGTTTCTATTCAAATAGACTATTGATATTCAATTTGGCCACTTCTAAATCCATATAAAACAATGCCTTTTAAATCAGGACGAGATTTTTTGGATATCAAATTTCTTTTCATTAAATAGTCTAATAACTTGATATTGAATTTACAACTAGATACCGTTGCTGACTGATTCCCATTGTGCCCAACATCTTCATTTTTATTCAATTTATTAAACGCTTCAATCCACTCTGCATGTATATCAGAATCGCTCAATAAGTTCATTATCTCCCACAGTTCAAATAAATCTAAGTTATCACCTAATAAATATAACCTATATTTTGACATTTCAGGATTCGATAATAAGTTATTTTTAAGCAAGTTTTTACGTTCCGAATCATCAATATCGGCCGGACCTAATAACCATTCGCATAGGTTGATACTAATTTCACTATTATCTAGATTAATAAGTTTATCCCTATTCTCTTTAGTTAGTTCTCTTATCTTGTTTTTGATGGATTCATCAGCATTGTCATAATAATCAGGACTAATTATATAGCTAAAATCATTTATATCAAATTTAGAATCTAAGATGTGAGTAATAAGTTCAATTGAGAATTTTTGATTTTTCAAACTTACATAATCCAGAATATCTATTATTTGTAGCTTATAGGAATCATCTAGTCCTTCGTATTGCAACAAATCATTGAGCTCCATTTCATCATGAACATCTCCTTCAATCTTAAGATACTTTTCTATGTTTTTAAAAATGAAATAAGTTCGCATAGATGGATACTCTGTTCTAATAAAGTCAAGATTAGTAGTGTTAAAATCTATAATCTTCAAATCTATCAAAACACTCATTCTTTCATCCGAAAGCCCCTTTTCATCAAACTCTTCATAATGTGGTTTTATTCCTGCAAGCATTGATTTATAGATAGCTAATTCCAAATCATTTGCAGATACAATTTGAGTAACGAAATCATCTTGTAGGTCCTTACTGAGCTCCAAAAATATATTTTTTTTCAATTTAAAACTAGGGTCCTGATTAATGAAGTCAATTAAATATTTATTAATAACTTCGGTAATGTTAAAGTAATTAAAAACAACTTCAGAATTAACCTTTGCTTTTTGTTTTAGTACAAGGTAATTTATCAATTTCAGCTTATTCTCACCAGATAATTCATTAAATTTCTCTCCAGTATAATAAATAGAAAGCTTTGGAATACTATTAATTATAGCTTCAGCTATCGTCTTCTTTTCACCTTTAACAACCTCATTTTGGAATATGATATCATGGTTGAGCAATTGTTCAATATAGGACGGATGGTCATCCATTTTACCATTTGATAATTCAATGTAAACCTTGGCATATTGCAATAAATTTTCTTCCGAAGACAAACAATAATCTAATAAAGGTTTCAATGCAATATTTGTATTAAGAAGTTCAAAATTCTGATGATTGAATTCATAGTCAATATATCCTTTTTTCAAGTTCCAATGTATGAAAAATTGCAAATTTTTCTCTGAAATTAAATATAAATT
>CBDFAZ010000042.1:0-15403 GCA_965245685.1 uncultured Streptococcus sp.
ATGGCATCCTTGAATTGCTCACGGAGTTTGCTGGTTTCCTCTGGGTCAGAGCTAGAGCTCACTAGCGAAGAACTGCTGGATGAGTTGGAGGAGCTAGTAGTCTCCTCTTTCTTACCTTTACCAGAGCAGCCAGCCAAGACAAGTCCTGATAAGAGGCTAATAAGAAGAATTTTTTTCATATAAGACCTTTCTCGCATTAGATTGTAAACTACTGATATTTTACTACAATTAAGCTAGTTTTTCAAACCCTCCTGTGTCAGACAATCCAGGAGCAGATTTTTAAGTCCTGCTGGCTGTAAGTTTAGGTTGCGAATTGCTTTTATATCTAGCCATTCAGGTTGATAGAGATTCTGTGCATGACTGCGAAGGGCTTCCTCGCCCTGAATCATTGGGGCTGATGTATGGCTGATAGTGGCACGAAAATAGATTTCTAAGCGTTGGCCATTTCTGAAAGTAAAGGCTGGCTGCAGTTGCTTTTCAGACAAGCTCCAACCTAGCTCTTCCTGAATTTCTCGCTGAGCTGCTTTGACTGCAGTCTCACCTGACTCGGCTCCGCCGCCCGGTATCACAAAATACTCTTCTCCATTTTTCCAGCGGTGGATGAGCAGTGTCTGCTTAGATTGGGGATTGTAAAGAATGACTCCAGCTCGCATGATCTTCCTCCTCCTATATTTTTACTGTAAACTGATTAGAATTTCCTTTTATTCTAACACAAGAACAAGAGTTTTGCTGGGACTTGTTAAAAGAAAGGTAGGGCGATTACGTTTATCTTGATAAGATGAAGTTTTAAATACAGAAGAAGTTTAGTAGTAGTAGGCAGACTTGTGCATCATGAAAGAATATGGTAAAATGAATAGATTAAAAATAATAAGGGGTGTTTTCCATGGAGAAAAGACTGACAAGAGATGTCAAGAACAAAAAAATTGCTGGTGTATGTGCTGGTATCGCAAACTACTTTGATTTAGATCCAACCTTGGTTCGTGTTATTTGGATTCTTTTGGTCTGTGTGGCAGGTACAGGTGTCTTGGCTTACTTGATTGCCTGGGCAGTTATGCCAGAAGCTTAAAAAATTTAATGGTAGAAAATTGAGAACTGGCTAGTCCAGTTCTTTTTGCGTGGATAAATAAGTTTTTTTGCTTCTGATTTAGATAAAAGATTTCTCATCTAAGGCTCAAATATGGTATAATAAGGGTTATGGCAACTAAGAAAAACACGAAAAAAGGCCGGACAACTCGTCGGCCAACAAAAGCAGAATTAGAAAGACAAAAAGCAATAAAGAGAATGATTGCCACCTTTGTATTGGCTCTTATTCTTTTGTTTGCAGCAATTAAGCTAGGCGCCTTTGGGGTCACCATTTATAATATGATTCGCCTCTTGGTGGGAAGCTTAGCTTATCTGGCTATTCTGGCCAGCTTTGGCTATCTCTTTTTTTTCAAGTGGCTGCACAAGCACGAGGGGACGGTTTCAGGATTTCTCAGCCTCTTTTTGGGACTGGAGTTAATTTTCCAAGCTTATTTCGTCAGTGTGTTGAAGCTAGAAGGGGCAGCTATCTTATCCACAACTCTAGGCAGGGTCTTGACTGATCTGACAGCCTTTAAGGTCAGCTCCTTCGCGGGTGGCGGCCTACTGGGTTCTCTCTTATACGCACCTATCTCTTTCCTTTTTTCAAATATCGGTTCCTATTTCTTCGGCCTGCTGCTCATTCTTTTGGGCGGTCTGCTTATGAGCCCTTGGTCTATCTATGATATTTCAGAAAAGGCTATGGCTGCTTTTCAAAATTGGAGAGAAAAGCGGGAAGAAAAGCGACAGCTTCGTTTTTTGGAGCAGGAAGACAAAGCTGCACAGGCAGCGATGCAAGCCATTGAAGTAGAGCAAGAAGAAGCCGAAGTGGATCCTGAAACGGGAGAGATTTTAGATGATGAGGACTTGTCAGATACAGCTGTGGACTTTGACGAAGCGGACTATGAGGAACTGGGAGAGTATGACCCTCATGAGCCTCTGGACTTTGGTCGCGAAGAAGAGACGGAGGAGGCAGACGCGAACGTGGACGTAGAAGTGGACTTCACCGCCAAGGAAAGTCTGGATTACAAGCTGCCGACCATCAATCTCTTTGCGCCTGACAAGCCTAAAAACCAGTCCAAGGAAAAACGCATTGTCCGAGACAATATTAAGATTTTGGAAGAGACCTTTGCTAGTTTTGGCATCAAGGCTGCTGTTGAGCGGGCTGAAATCGGACCTTCCGTCACTAAGTACGAGGTCAAGCCAGCTGTCGGTGTTCGGGTCAATCGGATTTCCAATCTGGCTGATGACTTGGCTCTTGCCCTAGCTGCTAAGGATGTGCGGATTGAAGCGCCGATTCCTGGAAAATCCTTGGTCGGGATTGAAGTGCCCAATTCTGAAGTTGCGACCGTGACTTTCCGAGAACTTTGGGAACAGTCGAAGACGGATGCCAGCAAGCTCCTAGAAATCCCACTCGGTAAAGCTGTTAACGGCTCTGTCCGCTCCTTTGACTTGGCTAAGATGCCCCATCTCTTGGTAGCGGGTTCTACTGGCTCTGGTAAATCTGTGGCTGTCAACGGTATTATCGCCAGCATTCTCATGAAGGCTAGACCGGATGAAGTCAAGTTTATGATGGTGGATCCTAAGATGGTGGAGCTGTCCGTTTATAATGACATTCCCCACTTGCTTATTCCAGTCGTAACTAATCCTCGCAAGGCCAGCCGCGCCCTGCAGAAGGTTGTAGATGAGATGGAAAACCGCTACGAACTCTTCTCCAAGGTCGGTGCCCGCAACATTGCTGGCTACAACGCCAAGGTAGCTGAGTACAATGCTCAGTCAGAATACAAGCAGGTTCCCCTGCCTTTAATCGTTGTAATCGTGGACGAGCTGGCTGACCTGATGATGGTAGCCAGCAAGGAAGTGGAAGACGCCATTATTCGACTGGGACAAAAAGCGCGTGCGGCGGGGATTCACATGATTCTGGCTACTCAGCGGCCATCTGTAGATGTTATCTCGGGTCTGATCAAGGCCAATGTGCCATCTCGGATTGCCTTTGCTGTGTCCAGCGGGACAGATAGTCGGACCATTCTGGATGAAAACGGGGCGGAAAAGCTCTTGGGTCGTGGGGATATGCTCTTTAAGCCTATTGATGAAAATCACCCGGTTCGTTTGCAGGGCTCCTTTATCTCAGATGAAGATGTGGAGCGAATCGTAGCCTTTGTCAAGAATCAAGCTGAAGCTGACTATGATGACAGTTTTGATCCTGGCGAAGTATCTGAAAATGATTTTGATTCTGGTGGAGGCGACGATGAAGGAGATCCTCTCTTTGAAGAAGCCAAGGCCTTGGTTATCGAGACTCAGAAAGCCAGCGCTTCTATGATTCAGCGGCGACTCTCGGTCGGCTTTAATCGGGCCACTCGTCTTATGGAAGAACTCGAAGCGGCTGGCGTTATCGGACCAGCCGAAGGAACAAAGCCGAGAAAGGTTTTGCAGACGAATTGATTCTAATTTCACTTGTCTGCTAGTAAGATAATTATTCGATAAAAACAAATCTGCCAGCAGTCAGCCGGCAGATTTTCTCTACTTACACATTGCCAAGGAAAGGAAAATAAGGTATGAAACTAGACACCATTCACCATATAGCTATCATCGGTCATGATTATGCTAAGACTAAGGCCTTTTATGTAGATAAGCTAGGCTTTGACATGCTAGATGAGCACCACAGACCAGACAAGCAGGATATTCTCTTTAATGTCAGCAAGGGAAATCTAACTTTGGAAATTTTTATCAAGCCAGACGCTCCCAAAAGACCAGCCCTTCCTAATCCAGAGCATACCGGTCTGCGGCATCTGGCCTTCCGAGTGCCAGATGTCCAAGCAACGCTCTTAGAATTTGACCGCTTGGAAATTCCCCATACCGAGCTACGCTATGACGACTTCGACGGTCGTAAGATGGCTTTCTTCTTTGATCCGGACGGCCTGCCTCTGGAGATTCACGAATAAGACTAGGAGCATAGGAAGATTCTTTTTTCTCGGTAAAAGAATGACTTGTGAATCTCACATATAAAAAATCCATCGGCTATCTAATTAACCGATGGGTTTTGTTTTACATTGTTACAAAAAGAGACCGATGACCATGGCTAGGTACATGAAGAAGGTCAGAAGAAAACCAGCCCGCCAGAAGAACTTAAAGAACTTGGGATAGTAGAAGCTCCGCTTTTTCTTGAGAAAATAGATGGTGATGGCGATAGCGAGAACTGATAGAGCCAGAGTCAGCTGGGGCAGCAAGCTATGATAGTAGGCCTTGTCTGAAATGATATAAAATTCTACAACAAAAAGCGGAAAAGCCAAGTCCGCAAAGTTTAAACCGTATTTTCTTAATTGAAAAACTCGCACTGTAATAGTGGTTAAAATCAATGTTAAAAAGATAAATAAAATCGAAGCAATCTTTAATAGTGTCATAAGATTATTTTACCACAAAAAATTCAAAAAAGAAGATAAAATTCCTTGCATTTAACAAAGTTTGGTGTATAATAGAAAGGTATGCGAAAAGCATACTTGTGGGAGGTAAAAATCTTTATTTACCGCCAAAACCACAAAGGAGGATTTAAAAATGGCTAAAAAAGTCGAAAAACTTGTAAAATTGCAAATCCCTGCTGGTAAAGCTACTCCAGCTCCACCAGTTGGTCCTGCGCTTGGTCAAGCCGGTATCAACATCATGGGATTCACTAAGGAGTTCAACGCTCGTACAGCTGATCAAGCTGGTATGATTATTCCAGTTGTTATCTCAGTATACGAAGACAAATCATTCACTTTCGTGACTAAGACTCCGCCAGCTGCTGTTCTTCTGAAGAAAGCTGCAGGTGTTGAAAAAGGTTCTGGTGAGCCAAACAAAACGAAAGTTGCAACAGTTACTCGTGCGCAAGTACAAGAAATTGCTGAAACTAAGATGCCAGATTTGAACGCTGCAAACATCGAGTCTGCAATGCGTATGATTGAAGGTACTGCTCGTTCTATGGGATTCACTGTTGTTGACTAATCAATAACGCTCATCCCATTTGCCCGCACTACACTTGATCAGATTGACGAGTGACGTGGGAGATGAAAATCGATTGAACCACTTACAAGGAGAAAGATAAAATGGCTAAAAAAAGCAAACAACTTCGTGCTGCTCTTGAAAAAATCGACAGCACAAAAGCATACAGCGTAGAAGAAGCTGTAGCACTTGCAAAAGAAACTAACTTTGCAAAATTCGACGCAACTGTAGAAGTTGCTTACAACTTGAACATTGATGTTAAAAAAGCTGACCAACAAATCCGTGGCGCAATGGTATTGCCAAACGGAACTGGTAAAACTTCACGCGTTCTTGTTTTCGCACGCGGTGCTAAAGCAGAAGAAGCGAAAGCTGCTGGTGCAGACTTCGTTGGTGAAGATGACCTCGTTGCAAAAATCAACGATGGTTGGTTGGACTTTGATGTAGTAATCGCTACACCAGATATGATGGCACTTGTAGGTCGCCTTGGACGTGTCCTTGGACCTCGTAACTTGATGCCAAACCCTAAGACTGGTACTGTAACAATGGACGTTGCAAAAGCAGTTGAAGAGTCTAAAGGTGGTAAGATTACTTACCGTGCAGACCGTGCAGGTAACGTACAAGCTATCATTGGTAAAGTTTCATTTGAAGCTGACAAGTTGGTTGAAAACTTCAAAGCTTTCAACGACACAATCCAAAAAGCGAAACCAGCTACTGCTAAAGGTACTTACGTAACGAACCTAACTATCACTACTACACAAGGTGTTGGTATCAAGGTTGACGTAAACTCACTTTAAGAATTAATTGAGCTGCCTGCGGGTGGTTCTTTTTTTGAAATAAAATTCATGATAGCGGTTACAAATTTATAGAAACATGTTATAATATTATGGAATCAATTTAATTTATAACAAAAGGAGACGGTGTCATGAAAAAAGATCAGAACCAGCTAACCTGGCTGATGGTATCTCTGATTGCTTTTAATATGGTCTGGGGTCTAGGCAATGTGGTTAATAACTATTCCCAGCAGGGCATTTCGGTAATTGTTTCTTGGATTCTTATCCTTGCTATTTACTTTATTCCCTATGCCCTCATTGTGGGGCAGCTAGGCTCGACTTTCAAGGAGAGTGGAGGAGGTGTCAGTGACTGGGTGGAGAAAACCTCTACTAAGCGGCTGGCTTATTTTGCGGCCTGGACTTACTGGGTGGTGCATATTCCTTATCTGGCTCAAAAACCACAGGGAGTTTTGATTCCGCTAGGCTGGGCTATTCAGGGAAATGGAGACTTTTTGAGCAGTCTTGATATTCACTGGATCGTTATACTTAGCTTGCTGATTTTCGGTGCCTTTCTCTACTTGTCTACCAAGGGACTGTCCACGCTCAAGGTGATAGGGGGCTTGGCAGGAAGTGCTATGCTCATCATGTCTTTCCTCTTCGTTCTCTTAGCGGTCGGGGCTCCTTTTATCAAACCTGATATGCAGTTTGCGACGGCCAATATGGATAAGCTCAGCACTTATATTCCCAACTTTGATTTTTCTTATTTCACGACTATCTCCCTCTTAGTCTTTGCGGTCGGCGGGGCTGAGAAAATATCGCCTTACGTTAATCAAACACGCAATCCAGCCAAGGAATTTCCAAAGGGGATGATTGTCATGGCTGTCATGGTTGGTGCCTCTGCTATCTTGGGTTCTCTAGCTATGGGCATGCTTTTTGATGGCAGCAATATTCCTGAAGATCTGATGCGAAACGGTGCTTACCAGGCCTTCCAAAAGCTGGGTAACTATTGGGGTGTAGGCAATGTACTAGTAGTCATCTATGCCCTGACCAACATGGTTGGACAGATTGCAGCACTTGCTTTCTCTATTGACGCGCCTCTGCAAATCTTACTCAATAATGCTGATGAAGAGTTTGTTCCAAGCTGGTTGCGTAAACGCACTTCAAAAGGTGTCCTTATTAACGGTTACATCCTGACAGGGATTTTGGTTAGCTTATTAATTATTCTGCCTATCTTTGGAATCAAAGAAATTGACGGCCTGGTTAAGTGGATGACCAATCTCAACTCCATTGTTATGCCCATGCGTTATCTCTGGGTATTTCTGGCCTACATGATGTTGAATAAGGCTTGGAAGAAGTATAAGGATGCCGAGTACAAGTTTACCAAAAATCCAAAAGTTGGCTTTGCCATCGGAGCTTGGTGCTTCCTCTTTACAGCCTTTGCCTGCATTTTAGGGATGGTTCCGAAAGTAGACTATGCTACAGACCCAGCCGGCTGGCAATTCTCTCTCTTGACAAATATCCTAACGCCAATCGTCTTAATCAGTCTGGGTGTTATTCTGCCGATCTTGGCTAAGCGTGAAAAGAACCGGTCTCTCGAATAGTAAGCAGATCTTGCAAGGCATGATTGAAATCATCACTTTCCAGCCCTATCTTATGATGGGGCTGGTTTTTCTGTGAAATGAGCTAGTCTGCTCTGCTATTTTGCAAAAAGGAAAAAAGAAAAATTTCGGTGATTTAACTATATAAAAATCACAAAATGTGGTAAAATAGTACAGATAAAATAAGGAGTAAAAAAATGGTAGAACCTAAGTATAAGCGTATTTTGATTAAGTTGTCAGGTGAAGCTCTTGCTGGTGAAAAAGGCGTTGGTATTGATATTCAAACCGTTCAGAAGATGGCGGAAGAAATCAAAGAAGTTCACGATTTGGGAGTTCAGATTGCTCTAGTTATCGGAGGCGGAAACCTTTGGCGGGGTGAGCCGGCAGCAGAAGCGGGCATGGACCGCGTGCAGGCCGACTATACTGGTATGTTGGGCACTGTCATGAATGCGCTAGTCATGGCGGATTCGCTGCAGCAGGTAGGTGTTGACACGCGCGTGCAGACAGCGATTGCTATGCAGCAAGTAGCTGAGCCTTACATCCGAGGTCGAGCCCTTCGTCATCTGGAAAAAGGCCGTATCGTAATTTTCGGTGCAGGTATTGGTTCTCCTTATTTTTCAACCGATACAACCGCTGCCTTGCGATCAGCAGAGATTGAAGCAGATGCGATTCTCATGGCTAAAAATGGCGTGGATGGTGTTTACAATGCCGATCCTAAGAAAGACAAGACCGCTGTTAAGTTTGATGAACTGACCCACCGGGATGTGATCAGTAAGGGACTGCGGATTATGGACTCAACGGCTTCGACCCTGTCTATGGACAATGACATTGACTTGGTTGTCTTTAATATGAATGAGCCGGGCAATATCAAACGCGTTGTTATCGGCGAGCAAATCGGAACTACAGTATCAAATAATTTATAAGAACGGAGATTAGAAACTCATGGCAAATGCAATTGTAGAAAAAGCAAAAGAAAGAATGACCCACTCGCACCAAAGTCTGGCTCGTGAATTTGGCAGCATCCGTGCAGGCCGCGCCAATGCCAGCCTTTTGGACCGCATCCATGTTGAGTACTATGGAGTAGAAACTCCGCTCAATCAAATCGCTTCTATTACGATTCCGGAAGCGCGTGTTCTTTTGGTGACACCTTTTGACAAATCTTCTATCAAGGACATTGAGCGTGCGCTTAATGCTTCTGATCTTGGAATTACGCCAGCTAGCGATGGCTCTGTGATTCGTCTGGTCATTCCAGCTCTGACAGAGGAAACCCGTCGTGACTTGGCTAAAGAAGTGAAAAAGGTTGGTGAAAATGCTAAAGTTGCCATCCGTAACATCCGCCGCGATGCTATGGACGAAGCTAAGAAGCAGGAAAAAGCCAAAGAAATCACTGAAGATGAATTGAAGACCTTGGAAAAGGATATTCAAAAAGTAACGGACGATGCTGTCAAACATATCGATGAGATGACAGCAAATAAAGAAAAAGAACTTTTAGAAGTTTAACATTTTTATCAGAATCAAAACTCAGTTGGCCTTGGCTGACTGAGTTGTTTTAACATCAAAAATCCTTGCCCGGTTTGAAGAAGCAAGGTAGAAAATAGGTTTATATGAATACAAATCTTGCCAGCTTCATCGTGGGTATCATCACGGATGAAAATGATCGCTTTTACTTTGTTCAAAAAGACGGTCAGGTTTACGCTCTTTCTAAGGAAGAGGGAGAGCACGAGTTAGGTCAGTCTGTCAAAGGCTTTGCCTACAGTGATATGAAACAGAAGCTTCGCCTGACAACTCTTGAAGTTACAGCTACTCAAGACCAGTTTGGCTGGGGAACAGTAACGGAGGTCCGCAAGGATTTAGGCGTCTTTGTCGATACTGGTCTGCCGGATAAGCAAATCGTGGTATCGCTGGACATCTTGCCAGAAATCAAGGAACTCTGGCCTAAGAAGGGCGACCGCCTTTATATCCGTCTAGATGTGGACAAAAAAGATCGTATCTGGGGCCAACTGGCCTATCAGGAGGATTTCCAGCGTCTGGCTCGTCCTGCCTACAATAATATGCAGAACCAAAACTGGCCAGCCATTGTTTATCGGCTCAAGCTTTCTGGCACTTTTGTCTACCTGCCGGAGAATAATATGCTGGGCTTCATTCATCCAAGCGAGCGTTATGCAGAGCCTCGTCTCGGTCAGGTCTTGGACGTGCGGGTGATTGGCTTCCGTGAAGTAGACCGCACCCTTAATCTCTCGCTTAAGCCCCGTTCCTTTGAAATGCTGGAAAACGATGCCCAGATGATTCTGACCTATCTGGAAAGCAATGGCGGCTTCATGACTTTGAACGATAAATCTTCACCAGACGACATCAAGGCCACTTTTGGTATTTCCAAAGGCCAGTTTAAAAAAGCTCTGGGTGGGCTGATGAAAGCTGGTAAGATCAAGCAGGATCCGACTGGTACGGAGTTGGTGTGAGGATAGAGAGTCTCGTATCTAGAGTTTATGCCTGGAAGGATACGATCTTAAAGAAATGAAAGGAACCTATGAGAAAATCTTTTTACAGCTGGCTGATGACAGAGCGCAATCCTAAGAGCAAGGAACCCAAGGCTATTTTGGCGGACTTGGCTTTTCAGGATACGGCCTTTCCAAAGCATACGGATGATTTTGATGAGGTCAGTCGTTTTCTGGAGGAGCACGCAAATTTTTCCTTTAACTTGGGTGAATTCGATGCTATTTGGGAAGAATATCAAGCCCATTAAGTGGTTAGTGGCTAGGGATAGTCATTTTCTGCTTGCTTTGATATAATAAAGATAATTCATTCAAAAAATAAAATAGAGAGGTTCTTTGTTTGCAGGAACATTCAGTAGAATTAAAACTGGGCCATCCAGATGATGCTTTCCATCTCTTTCGCTCTAATGTACGCCATCTGCGCTTGATGGAACAGGAATTGAAGGTAACCATCCATGCCCGAACCGAGATTGTGCAGATTTTAGGTACGGAGGCTGCCTGCGAGGAGACTCGACAGGTCATTCAAGCTCTCTTGGTCTTGGTCAATCGTGGCATGACCATTGGCACACCCGATGTTGTGACAGCCATTACCATGGTCAAAAATGATGAAATTGATAAGTTTGTAGCTCTTTACGAAGAAGAAATCATCAAGGACAGCTATGGCAAGCCGATTCGCGTCAAGACACTTGGTCAAAAAATCTATGTGGGCAGTGTTAAAAATCATGATATTGTCTTTGGTATCGGGCCAGCCGGGACAGGGAAGACCTTTCTGGCGGTGACCTTGGCCGTGACAGCTCTCAAGCGTGGTCAGGTCAAGCGAATCATCTTGACGCGGCCGGCTGTGGAAGCTGGTGAGAGTTTGGGCTTTCTGCCTGGTGACCTTAAGGAAAAGGTGGATCCTTATCTGCGTCCGGTCTATGATGCCTTGTATCAGATTTTGGGCAAGGACCAGACAACGCGCCTTATGGAGCGAGAAATCATTGAGATTGCACCTTTAGCCTATATGCGGGGGCGGACGCTGGATGATGCCTTTGTGATTCTAGACGAAGCACAAAATACCACCATCATGCAGATGAAAATGTTTCTGACGCGGCTGGGCTTCCAGTCCAAGATGATTGTCAATGGAGACATCAGTCAGGTTGACCTGCCTCGCAATGTCAAATCAGGACTCATTGACGCTCAGGAGAAATTGAAGAACATCTCCCAGATCGACTTTGTGCATTTCTCAGCTAAGGATGTCGTTCGTCATCCAGTGGTGGCGGAGATTATCCGAGCTTATGAACCAACTCCTGTTAAAGGGGCAGCAACTGAGCCAGAAGAAATGAAATAGCATACGAAAAGAGCAGAAATCAATCTGCTCTTTTTATCTTATTGATTTTAAAGTTGAAATTTTCAACTAAACGAGTTCGTCAATAGATATGTAGTCCTTGTTGAGGCCTTCTGCAACTGGTTGGCTGGTGATGTGACCTTGGTAGGTTGTGACACCTTGGCGCAGGCCTTCGTCATCTGCAATGGCTTGCTTGAAGCCTTTCCCTGCCAAAGCCTCCACATAAGGAAGAGTGACATTGGTCAGGGCGATAGTAGAAGTGCGGGCAACAGCACCAGGGATATTAGCAACTGCATAGTGGAGGACACCGTGTTTTTCATAGACAGGCTCGGTGTGAGTTGTTACACGGTCGGCTGTTTCAATGACACCGCCTTGGTCAACGGCTACGTCTACAATGACAGAGCCTGGACGCATTTGCTTAACCATATCGTCTGTCACCAGTTTCGGAGCCTTGGCACCAGGGATAAGAACAGCGCCAATCACGACATCTGCCTCTCGAACGCTAGCTTCGATATTGAAAGGATTAGACATGAGGGTCTGGATTTGATGACCGAAGACATCTTCTAGGACAGACAGACGCTTAGCGCTGATATCCAGAATAGTCACTTGAGCACCCAAACCTAGAGCGATACGAGCGGCATGAGTTCCTACGACACCGCCACCGATGATGGTAACTTTCCCTTTCGGAACGCCCGGTACACCGCCGAGAAGCACGCCAGATCCGCCTTCTCTCTTAGTCAAGAAGTGGGCTCCGATTTGGACAGCCATCCGGCCAGCTACCTCACTCATAGGTACCAAGAGTGGCAGTTGTCCATCTTGATCGCGGACAGTTTCGTAGGCCAGACCAGTCGTCTTGGCACTAGTCATAGCATCTGCCAGCTCAGGAGCGGCAGCCATGTGCAGGTAGGTAAAGAGCAAGAGGTCATCACGGAGGAAGCCATATTCAGCTGCCAGAGGTTCTTTGACCTTGACCACTAGCTCAGCTGCCCACGCTTCTGCAGCAGTAGGGACTATTTTTGCACCTTGCTTTTCATAGTCTGCATCCGTAAAGCCAGATCCAAGACCTGCATCTGTCTCAATCAGTACTTCATGGCCTTTGCCAACGAGACTATGAACACCAGCTGGTGTCAGAGCGACGCGATTTTCATTGTTTTTGATTTCTTTTGGAATACCGATTAACATAAAAAATATGCTCCTTTTTTAAGATGTTTTTATTGTATATGAAAACGCTTCAAAAATCAAGAAAAAATCGGAGCTGTTTGCTTTCATCAGTGAATTGTGCTATTCTGTTAAGAAAAACTAGGAGGCGCTGATGGAAAATATCTATGTCAAGCTGGCCCGTCATGCAAGACTGGAAACTGAGCGGCTGATTCTGCGTCCGGTGACCTTGGACGATGCCCCGGCGATGTTTGAGTATGCTTCGGATGAGGAAAATACTCGCTATACGTTTGAGACAAATAAAAGCCTTGAAGAAACACGTAACAATATCGCTCTCTTTTATCTGGCCAATCCTTTGGGGCGCTGGGGAATAGAAGTGAAAGACAGTGGCAAATTCATCGGGACGATTGACCTTCATAAGATTAGGCTGGACTTGAAAACGGCGGCTATTGGCTATGTAATCAATAAAAAATACTGGAATCAGGGCTACACGACAGAGGCCAATCGCGCAGTAATCAAGCTGGCTTTTGAGGAAGTCGGAATGAACAAACTTGTGGCGCTGCACGATGTGGATAATCCAGCATCTGGCCGGGTTATGGTCAAGTCTGGTATGAAATATTCCCACGAAGAGCCTTACGCATCACTAGACAAACATGAGAAAGGCCGTATTGTGACACGGGTTCATTACTATCTGACTAAGGAAGATTATTTTGCAAAAAAATGAGAAAGGATATTGACAAGCACCTATCTACATGATATATTAGTTAGGTACGCTGATTTAGCTCAGTTGGCAGAGCGCATCCATGGTAAGGATGAGGTCGCCGGTTCGATCCCGGCAATTAGCATCTTGTAGGACAAGGTTGGGTTTTCCCAGCCTTGTCTTTTTTGTCAATGATAGCAGGTAGTGAAAGGCAAAGTTTTGAGGAGGGGAAAAATAAAAATAGTTGCTTTTATCTTTGCAGTGAGAGGTTGACAAATCTGCTCTGCTATTTTCCAAAACCCTGCCCTCGGCTCCCTAAAGTGAGTTAAAATATGATATAATAAGGTAATACTAGCAAAGCGGGTAAGATATGTATATCGAAATGGTAGATGAAACGGGTCAGGTTTCGGAAGAGATTCTTAAACAGACTCAGGAAATTTTGGAGTTTGCAGCCCAGAAAACGGGCAAGGAAAATAAGGAAATGGCTGTGACTTTTGTCAGCAATGAGCGCAGTCATGAACTCAACTTGGAATATAGAGATACGGATCGGCCGACGGATGTGATTAGCTTGGAGTACAAGCCTGAGCTGGACATCGCTGTTGACGAGGAGGATTTGCTGGACCACCCTGAGCTAGCTGAGATGCTGGAAGATTTTGACGCCTATATCGGCGAGTTGTTCATTTCAGTGGACAAGGCGCGTGAGCAGGCAGAGGAATACGGCCACAGCTTTGAGCGGGAGATGGGCTTTTTGGCAGTGCATGGTTTTCTGCATATCAACGGCTATGATCACTATACGCCGGAAGAAGAAGCAGAAATGTTTGGATTACAGGAAGAAATTTTAACTGCTTATGGACTCACAAGGAAATAACAAACGCAAATGGAAAAACCGAGATGTGGTCTCGAGTCTGGAATTTGCTTTAACCGGTATTTTTACAGCCTTTAAAGAGGAGCGCAATCTGCGCAAGCATGTCCTTTCGGCTTTGGCAGTGATAGTTGCGGGACTGATTTTTGACTTGTCCGCGATAGAATGGCTCTTTCTCTTTTTGAGCATTTTTCTGGTCATTGCCTTTGAGATTGTCAATTCTGCTATTGAAAATGTCGTGGATTTGGCCAGCGATTACCACTTTTCTATGCGGGCAAAGAATGCCAAGGATATGGCGGCGGGAGCTGTTCTGGTCGTGTCTGGCTTTGCTGTGGTGACGGGGCTGATTATTTTTGTTCCCAAGATTTGGGATTGGATTTTTTAAAGATTTGAAAATCGGGGGAGACTGCCGATTTTCTGCTGTTTTTATGGAAATAATAGAGGTGAAATAATGACTTTTAAATCAGGCTTTGTAGCTATTTTAGGACGTCCTAATGTTGGGAAATCAACCTTTTTGAATCATGTTATGGGGCAAAAAATTGCCATCATGAGCGATAAGGCTCAGACCACTCGCAATAAGATTATGGGGATTTACACGACGGATAAGGAGCAGATTGTCTTTATCGATACGCCGGGAATCCATAAGCCTAAGACGGCTCTAGGTGATTTCATGGTAGAAGCAGCCTACAGTACCCTGCGTGAGGTGGATACTGTCCTTTTCATGGTGCCAGCTGATGAGCCGCGTGGCAAGGGCGATGACATGATTATCGAACGCCTGAAAGCGGCTAAGGTGCCAGTTATTTTGGTGGTTAATAAGATTGATAAAGTCCATCCCGATCAGCTTTTAGCGCAAATTGATGATTTTCGTCAGCAGATGGATTTCAAAGAAATCGTGCCGATTTCAGCCCTGCAGGGTAATAATGTTTCCCGTCTGGTTGACATCCTCAGTGAGAATTTGGAGGAAGGCTTCCAATATTTCCCAGAAGACCAGATTACCGATCATCCAGAGCGCTTTCTGGTGTCAGAGATGATTCGGGAGAAGGTTTTGATGCTGACGCGGGAAGAAATTCCCCACTCAGTCGCAGTGGTTGTTGACAGCATGAAGCGAGATGAGGAGACGGACAAGGTCCATATTCGAGCGACCATCATGGTGGAACGTGATAGTCAAAAAGGCATTATCATCGGCAAAGGCGGATCCATGCTGAAGAAAATCGGATCCATGGCTCGGCGCGATATTGAGCTCATGCTGGGGGACAAGGTCTTCCTAGAAACCTGGGTCAAAGTCAAGAAAAACTGGCGGGACAAGAAGCTGGACTTGGCGGACTTTGGGTATAATAAGAAGGAGTATTGAGGTTTTCTAAGCAAGCTTGGAAAAATTATGTTTGAAATAGCGGTGAAAGAGAGCATAACATTTTGTTATCTCTTTTTACTACAAACTAGTTGCAAGATAGAAAATTGTTGA
>CBDFAZ010000043.1:0-15297 GCA_965245685.1 uncultured Streptococcus sp.
ATCAAACGCGCTCGCGTAATGGCTTTGATGCCTTTCGTAAATGAAGACTAATTAAATTGACAGCAGGCTCTGGCTTGCTGTTTTTTTGTTTTATCATTGACAAAATGTCAGTGGAGTGCTATACTGACTACAAGGAGGCAGAAATCATGCGTGATGTCAAGGAAGTAGAGGTGCGGCGGGCGGAGATTATGTCTGCAACCTTACAGCTCTTTGCCCAAAAAGGCTATCTAAAGACAAGGACTCAAGACATTATTGATAAGCTTGGAATCTCTCGAGGTCTGCTTTACTATCATTTTAAGGATAAGGAAGATATTCTCTATTGTCTGATTGAAAAGAACTCTGAGCCCTTGCTGAGAAAGCTCGAAAAAATCAGCTATCAGGCAAATGTCGGAGCCAAGGAAAAAATCAGAGCTTTTATTGAGGCGACCCTTATCCCAGAGGAGAGCAGAACACAGGAAAATCAAGTCTTGCAAGAAACAGTCAATTTAGAAACAAATCGCTATGTCTTGGATCGCTTTTATCATAGACTCTGTGAGCGGATGATTGTTTTCTTTACTCATATCTTGGAGGAAGGTCAAAAATCTGGAGATTTTCATTTAAAATATCCGCATGAGATGGCTTCTTTTCTCATGACAGCCTACGTCTTCGTGTCCAATGATATCAAGATGAGTCAGGAAAAACCAGAGACTTTGCAGGATTATCTCACCAGCTTCCAGGCAATCCTAGAAAGAAGCTTAGGATTAGAAGAATCTATTTTTTAGAAGAATCGGCAGTTTTCTGCCTTTTATTTAGAAATAGAACTGACAAAATGTCAGTTTGAAACTTCAATCTTTTGATTTTAATATTTAAAAAATTTTACATTAACACTGACAAGATGTCAGTTTAAATAAAAGGAGAAATTCATGTTAAAAATAGAACACTTAACAAAAGTATATAGCAACGGTAAAAAGGCAGTGGATGATCTTAGTCTGATGGTGGAGCCTGGGGATATTTATGGCTTTATCGGCGCCAACGGAGCAGGTAAGACATCTACCATTAAGTCCATTGTGGGGATTCATGATTTTGATAAAGGAGAGATTTATATCTGTGGGCACTCCATCAGGAAGGAGCCCTTGCTTTGTAAGAAAAAGATGGCGTTTCTGCCGGATAACCCAGACCTTTATAAAAATCTGACAGCAAGGCAGTTTTTGGACTTTGTAGCGGACATTTATAGAGTCTCTTTGGAAAAGAGGCAAGCGGCTATAGAAAAGTATTCTAAAATGTTTGAGCTGGATACGTCTCTGGATCAGTTGATATCAGCTTATTCGCATGGGATGAAGCAGCGATTGGCACTAATAGCGGCTCTCTTACATGAGCCAGAATTACTGATTTTAGATGAACCTTTTGTCGGTTTAGATCCGAAAGGCGCATATTATTTTAAGCAGATCATGAGAGAGTTAGCCGATCAAGGGCATGCGATTTTCTTTTCTACTCACGTTTTAGAGGTTGCGGAAGAACTCTGCAATAAGGTAGCAATTCTGCAAAAGGGACGTTTGGTGGCTAATGGAAGGACCTCTGAAGTTAAGGGGGCATCCAGTTTGGAACAAGTATTTATGGAGTTACAGAATGATGACTAATATTCTTTTGCTTTTAAAAGTACAATTATACAGCACATTTTCGCTTAATGATTTAAGGAAAGGAGAGGTGGGCAGGTATTTTAAGCTTGGTCTGCTCTTCTTGCTTGTTTTGCTATTTTCAGGCTACAACCTTTTGACGGCTTTTAGTTTAGTCAAGTTGGGGCAGGCAAATTTGATTCCAGCCTATATGATTGCCTTGGTTAGTTTTATTATTTTCTTTTTCAGTCTGATGCAGTCAAATGGCATCTTGTTTGACCAAGAGGAGCTTGACAGGCTCATCGTATTGCCGCTCAGCATTAGAGAAATCGTCTATGAGAAATATGCTTTTCTTTATCTTTTGAACAGTGTGTTCGCCATCCTTCTCATGCTTCCAGCAGGCCTCGTTTGGTTTGGCTATGGTGCGTCCTTGTTGGAGTTGCTTCTTTATCTTCTTTTAATGGGATTTGTTCCTCTTTTTCCTCTCTGTTTAGCCTCTCTACTCGGCTTGTGTGTTGCTTACATAGCCTCAAAGGCCCCTCATAAAAATCTAGTTGCCTTCCTTTTTTCTCTCTTCTTGCTTTTGGGGCTGGCAACAGGCAGTATGTGGGCTATGAGAGCCGGACTGTCAGCAGAAAATGTTGGTCTCTTGCTTACCAAGCAGCTGACTTCTCTCTATCCTCCGGCAAGCTTGTTTTTTAACCCTCATCATGTTTGGTGGGCTAGCCTTCTGTTGATGGTTATATCTTTTGCACTGACAGGACTTTTTCTAAGGTATTTAAGTAGAAATTATTTAAAAATGAATCAGATGATAACAGGGGTGAAGTCAGAAAGCAAAGTCTATAGAAGCTGGCAGAAGTCTCCGTTTATGGCTCTCTATAGGAGAGAAATTGCGAATTTTGTGAGTTCCTATCTTTATATGCTCAATAGTGGACTGGGAACTATTTTAATCATTGTTTTAGCCATCTCGCTTTGTTTTATGAGGCCTGATGTCCTCTTTTCTTCGATTGGACTCAGTAATAGCCGAGAGTTTTTACCTTTATTACTGGCTGGCTGTCTCAGTATTTCCAATCCTGCAGCTGTCAGTATTTCCTTAGAAGGTGAAGAGATTTGGCTGCTTCAGTCGCTCCCAGTTTCTATGAGGCAGATAATGATGGCAAAGCTGGCCTTGACGGTGTCCTTACACTTCACAGCCTTGCTGTTGGGCTTGCCTGTTCTGGTTTGGCGTTTCTCTCTAGGAGGATTGCAAGTAGTGGATTTGGTCCTTATTTCGCTGGCTTATTCACTGTTTACAGCTCTTCAAGGACTTGTGGTCAATTTTCATTATCCTAAGTTCATCTGGGACAATGAAATGATTGTTATTAAGCAAAGTTTTTCGGCTATCTTGTCTGGAGGAATTGGCATCTTGGTTCTTATGTTCCCTCTTTGCTTTTCCTTACTATTTGGTATGGACTTGGAGATTTCGCTGCAAATCTCAGCTCTTGGACTTTTGCTTTTGGCTGTCGTCCTTTATAGGCATTTAATAAAACAAGGATATTTTAAGGAGGTCCATGGCTAATGAAAAAGAAAGATATATTCGTTTTGTTTCTCTTAGCAGTAATCATATTTCTGATTATCTGCCTGCTGCCAGAGCAAGTGCCCATTCATTTTAACAGCGCAGGAAAGGCCGACATTGTTGTCAATCGCTTTTGGTTGATTCTCGGTTTGCCCATTCCCTACTCTCTTTATTGGAAATATTTCCGAAGCAAATCAAAAAGAGGTCACTGACCTCTTTTTGTGTGATATTAATATCTCGTCGGCCCCATAGTCGCGCTCTTGATGTTGAAGCGTTTTTTGAGATAGAAACGCAGGACTAGGGTAATAGCGCCGACAATAGCAACTACGACATTGGACAGGCGGGGATTGAGGAATTCAGGCAGGAGACTGGTCAATACGATGGACATGCTCCAGAGGAGAATAGCCGCTGCCATGGTAAGGATGGACTTGAGTAGCTTAGGGCGCTGGCTGCGGTCCTTATCTGGTCCGTAGAAACGGTAGATAAAGTGGTAGAGGGCATAGAAAGAAAGACCACCGACGATGCTTCCGAGTACGAGAGTTGTCAGTCCATAGACAGATGGCTGAGAGGAAGCTAGATTGACGATTGAGGTCAGGAGGGTAAAGAAACCAAAGATAAAGAGGACAGAGTCCAGCATCATCCATTTAGGATCGTCATTTTCTTTTGGATGTTCGGCATCATAGCGATCTTTTGCAGTCAGAGAAGCTGCCCAAGTAGTTGGGGCTCCGTAGAGGCCGCGGGCTGTGATACCCTTGGTTTGGTTTTCCAGGATTTCTGGCAGAATGCCTTCTAAGATAGTCTGGATTTCCTGATCGGATTTGCCGTCTTGTAAGAGCTGGTTAGTCGCGATATGGATAAATTCTTTGTTTTTTTTGCTGAGTTTGTCGAGGGATACTTGTGACATAGGTCTTCTTTCTAAAAGTTAAAATAGTTTTTTGTGCATGAGATAGGCCATGACCGAAGCACTCATGGCAAAGGCGATGAACATGATAATCCAGAAGGCATGTGGCTCACCGTTGAGAGGCAGTTCGTTATTTTTGAAGTTCATCCCATAGGCCGAGAAAATCATGGTCGGGATAGACATGACGATGGTCACCAGAGCCAAGGCTTTCATGATATTGTTCTGGTTATTAGAAATGATAGAGGCAAAGGTCTCTGTCATACTGTGGAGGATGTTGCCGTAGATATCAGCCATCTCAATGGCCTGCTGGGTCTCAATCAAGGTATCTTCCAGCAAGTCCTCGTCTTCCAGATATTTCTTGATATTGCTGGTGGAGCTGGTCAGCTTCTTAATCACGCGCTCATTTGTCTTAAGGGAGGCCTTGAAATAGACGATGGTCTTTTCCAACTCCATGAGCTCAATCAGTTCTTCATTTCGCGTGGACTTGTGCAGTTGACTTTCAATCTGCTCACTCTTGCGGTCAATGGAGCGCAGGGCTGTCAGATACAGCTCGGCATTGTGGTAGAGAATCTGAAAGATGAAACGTGACTTCATAAAAGTATAGAAGTTGCGCAAGCGCCGGTGAATGAAGATGTCTAGCAGAGGTAATTTTTCCAAACAAGTGGTAATAATAGCCTCTTCCGTGATGATAATACCAAGGGGGATCGTGACATAGTAAGTCTGGTTATTCCGCTCCTCAGTGATGGGTACGTCAACGATGATCAGTGTATACTCATCCTCGATCGTAAGTCGGGACATTTCTTCTGCATCGAGCGGTGCTCGCAGGTCGGCGATGTCAATACCAAAGGCGTTGGCGATTTCAATTGATTCGCTCTGGGAAGGATTGACAAGATTGATCCAAGTGCCCGATTCGAGCGAATCAATCTCTTTGAATTCTGTCGTAGTTGATAAAAAGACTTGCTTCATAATCATTTTCCTTTCCAGAGTGTTTTTTGCATACCGTACTATTATACTACAAATTCGGGTTTTTGGGGCAAAAGTTTGCAGAAAAATTTGTTATAATGGAGAAGGTTTATAAGTGAAACGAGGTCAAAATGCAAGATAAAATTGTGATTCACGGAGCGCGAGCTCATAATTTAAAAAATATTGATGTAGAAATTCCGCGGGACAAGCTAGTCGTGGTGACGGGGCTGTCCGGTTCGGGCAAGTCCAGTCTGGCTTTTGATACCCTCTATGCTGAGGGGCAGCGCCGCTATGTGGAGAGTCTGTCGGCCTATGCTCGGCAGTTTTTGGGCAATATGGAAAAGCCGGATGTGGACTCGATTGATGGTCTCAGCCCGGCTATTTCCATCGACCAGAAGACGACTAGTAAAAATCCGCGCTCAACAGTAGGAACTGCCACTGAAATCAATGACTACCTGCGCCTGCTCTATGCTCGTGTTGGGACACCATACTGTATCAACGGTCATGGAGCTATTACGGCTTCGTCTGTCGAGCAGATTGTTGACAAGGTCTTGGAATTGCCAGAGCGTCAGCGGTTGCAGATTTTAGCGCCGGTCATCCGCAAGAAAAAAGGCCAGCATAAGACCGTTTTTGATAAGATTCAGAAAGACGGTTATGTCCGTGTGCGCGTGGATGGTGATATTTACGATGTGACGGAAGTTCCAGAGCTTTCTAAGAGCAAGCAGCATGATATTGAGGTTGTTGTAGACAGAATTGTTATCAAGGAAGGGGTGCGCAGCCGCCTCTTTGACTCGGTTGAAGCAGCTCTGCGGATTGCTGAGGGCTATGTGGTGATTGACACTATGGATGGTCAAGAGCTACTCTTTTCTGAACACTATGCCTGCCCTGTTTGTGGCTTTACAGTGCCAGAGCTAGAGCCACGTCTCTTCTCTTTCAATGCGCCTTTTGGCTCCTGTCCGGACTGTGATGGTCTGGGGGTTAAGCTGGAGGTGGATCTAGATGTGGTTGTGCCAGAAGCTGGCAAGACCTTACGCGAAGGAGCGCTAGCACCTTGGAATCCCATATCCTCCAACTACTATCCGCAGATGCTAGAGCAGGCCATGGCGGCTTTTGGCATTGATATGGACAAGCCTTTTGAGGAACTGACGGAGGAAGAAAAACAGCTGATTTTCTTTGGCTCAGATGGGCGGGAGTTTCATTTCCACTATGAAAATGAGTTTGGTGGCGTGCGCGATATTGACATTCCTTTTGAGGGGGTTGTCACCAATATCAACCGTCGCTACCATGAAACCAATAGTGATTTTACTCGAACGCAGATGCGGGCTTATATGAATGAGCTGACTTGTGCAGCTTGTCACGGTTATCGACTCAGTCCTCAGGCTCTGTCTGTCAAAGTTGGTAGCGAAGATGGCTTGCACATCGGTGAGATTTCAGATTTGTCCATTGCTGATCATTTGCTTCAGTTAGACAAGCTTAGCTTGACTGACAATGAAGCTACTATTGCTCGGCCTATTCTCAAAGAAATTCATGACCGCCTGACCTTCCTCAATAACGTTGGTCTCAATTACCTGACTTTGTCTCGCTCGGCTGGGACTCTATCAGGAGGTGAGAGTCAGCGTATTCGCTTGGCGACTCAGATCGGTTCGAACTTGAGTGGTGTCCTCTATATCCTGGACGAGCCCTCTATTGGCTTGCACCAGCGTGACAATGACCGCCTGATTGCCAGTCTTAAGAAGATGCGTGACCTGGGCAATACTCTTATCGTGGTTGAGCACGACGAGGACACCATGCGAGAGGCGGACTGGCTGATTGATGTTGGACCAGGAGCCGGTGTTTTCGGCGGTGAAATTGTCGCAGCCGGTACTCCTGCGCAAGTAGCTAAGAGCAAGAAATCTATCACAGGGCAATACCTGTCAGGTAAGCGCGAGATTCCAGTACCATTGGAACGCCGTGTAGGCAATGGCCGCTTTATTGAAGTGACAGGGGCTCAGGAAAATAACTTGCAGAATATCACAGCTAGATTCCCCTTGGGCAAATTTATCGCTGTAACAGGAGTTTCTGGGTCTGGTAAGTCAACTCTGGTCAATTCTATCCTTAAAAAGGCCATTGCACAAAAACTCAACCGCAATTCTGCCAAGCCAGGTAAATTCAAGAAAATCAGTGGCATTGAGCATGTGGATCGACTGATTGATATTGATCAAAGTCCAATTGGCCGGACACCGCGTTCTAATCCAGCTACTTATACTGGAGTCTTTGACGATATTCGCGATCTGTTTGCCAAGACCAATGAAGCCAAGATTCGCGGCTACAAGAAGGGGCGTTTCAGCTTTAATGTCAAGGGCGGTCGCTGTGAGGCCTGCTCGGGTGATGGGATTATCAAGATTGAGATGCACTTCCTGCCTGACGTCTATGTGGCCTGTGAGGTCTGCCACGGTACCCGCTATAATAGCGAGACTCTAGAGGTTCACTATAAGGAAAAGAATATCGCTCAGGTTCTGGACATGACGGTTAATGATGCGGTAGAATTCTTCCAGCATATTCCCAAGATTGCCCGCAAACTCCAGACCATCAAGGATGTGGGACTAGGTTATGTGACTCTCGGGCAGCCAGCCACGACCTTGTCAGGTGGTGAAGCCCAGCGGATGAAGCTGGCCAGCGAACTTCACAAGCGCTCGACTGGTAAGTCTTTCTATATCTTGGATGAGCCGACAACGGGTCTGCATTCTGAAGACATAGCCAAGCTCCTTCATGTGTTATCACGCTTTGTGGACGATGGCAATACAGTACTCGTTATCGAGCACAATCTGGATGTCATCAAGACAGCTGACCATATCATCGACTTAGGACCAGAAGGCGGTGTCGGTGGCGGTACCATTATTGCGACGGGTACGCCAGAAGAAGTCGCTGCTAATCCAGCCAGCTATACTGGCCAATATTTGAAAGGCAAGCTGCACGTGAAATGATTCATCAAATCTCTGTTTGATATTAAAAACAGGGATTTTTCGTGTCGGAGAATGCTCGTCAGATTTAAGTATTAGATAGGACTTGTAAAAAAATGTCCTATTTGACTGGTTTTTTGATATAATAAGCTTAGTTATTTCATGGAGGTGGCTCATGTTATCAAGAGTTGAAAAGTTTGAAGCAGCATTGGCTCAGACAGAATGCGATGCTGTTTTAGTAACCAATCTGAAAAATATTTACTATCTGACTGGCTTTAGTGGGACAGAAGCGACAGTTTTCATCAGCAAAACACGCCGAATTTTCCTGACGGATGCGCGCTATACGCTGATTGCCAAGGGAGTAGTCCAAGGTTTTGATATTGTCGAAACGCGCGACGCGATTGGGGAGATTGTCAAGATTATTGCAGACGACAAGCTGCAAAAAATCGGCTTTGAGGATGAAATTTCCTATTCCTACTTCAAAATGCTGGAAAGTGTCTTCTCGGCCTACGAGCTGGTTCCCATGACAGCCTTTATTGAAAATCTGCGCATGATTAAAGATGAGCAAGAAATCGCGACTATTCGCAAGGCCTGTCAGATTTCGGATCAAGCTTTCCTAGATGTACTGGATTTTATCAAGCCTGGTGAGACGACAGAGCTAGCTGTTATGAACTTTTTAGATGCCCGTATGCGCCAGCTAGGTGCTTCAGGTGCCTCTTTTGATTTTATCATCGCTTCGGGTTACCGCTCTGCTATGCCTCATGGTGTGGCTAGTGACAAGGTCATTCAAAAGGGGGAAACCCTGACCATGGACTTTGGTTGCTACTACAATCACTATGTCAGTGATATGACGCGGACTGTTCATGTGGGACAGGTGACGGATGAGGAGCGGGAGATTTATGATATTGTCCTGCGCAGCAATCAAGCCCTGATAGAAGCAGCCAAGGCTGGTCTTAGTCGAATTGATTTTGACCGGATTCCGCGCCAGATTATTAACGATGCTGGCTACGGTCCTTACTTTAGCCATGGGATTGGTCACGGTATCGGCCTGGACATCCATGAGATTCCTTACTTTGGCAAGTCAGAAGAGCCTATTGAGGCAGGCATGGTCCTGACGGATGAGCCGGGTATATATCTGGACGGCAAATACGGCGTCCGCATCGAAGACGACCTCCTCATCACAGAAACAGGCTGCGAAGTCCTAACTCTTGCGCCGAAAGAGTTGATTGTTATTTGAGAATTATCAGGCTTTATGATAGAATAAGTAGAAATATAATTTTAAAAAGAGGTAATATAGAATGATTGAAGCAAGTAAGCTGAAAGCTGGAATGACCTTCGAGACAGCTGATGGGAAACTCATCCGCGTTTTGGAAGCTAGCCACCACAAACCAGGTAAGGGAAATACAATTATGCGTATGAAGCTGCGCGATGTTCGTACTGGCTCTACCTTTGATACCAGCTACCGTCCAGAAGAAAAATTTGAACAAGCCATTATTGAAACTGTTCCAGCTCAATACTTGTACCAAATGGATGACACTGCTTATTTCATGAATACTGAGACTTATGACCAATATGAAATTCCAGTAGTCAATGTAGAAGAAGAATTGAAATTCATCCTTGAAAACTCTGATGTGAAAATCCAGTTCTACGGAACAGAAGTGATTGGTGTGACAGTACCAACAACAGTTGAATTGGTCGTGACAGATACTCAGCCTTCTATCAAGGGAGCTACTGTTACCGGATCTGGTAAGCCAGCAACACTTGAGACAGGTCTTGTTGTCAACGTACCAGACTTCATCGAAGTTGGACAAAAATTAATCATCAACACAGCAGAAGGAACTTACGTTTCTCGCGCATAATATAGAAGAGGTAATAACTATGGCAGCTGAACAATTAGGTGAAATCGTCATTGCGCCACGTGTTTTGGAAAAAATCATTGCCATTGCAACGGCAAAGGTAGAAGGCGTTTATTCCTTCGCAAATAAGAGTATGTCAGACAGTCTTTCTATGCGCTCACTCGGTCGCGGAGTATCACTCCATACCGATGAGACAGGTGATGTGACAGTAGACATCTACCTGTATTTGGAATACGGTGTCAGCGTTCCGACTGTTGCAGTAGCGATTCAGAAGGCTGTAAAAAGCGCTGTTTTTGATATGGCTGAGGTAGAGCTGTCTGCTGTCAATATCCATGTGGCAGGTATTGTTCCAGAAAAGGCACCGAAGCCAGACTTGAAAGATCTATTTGATGAGGACTTCCTCAATGACTGATATACTGTTGGAATCCAGAAGAGGTCTGCGCCAGCGGGCTTTTCAGGCCCTGATGAGCCTAGAGTATGAAGGGGATCTTGTAGAAGCTTGCAGATTTGCCTATTCGTATGATAAGGACGAAGAGGCAGACAAAGCGGCGGAAGCTGATATTCCAGCCTTCTTGCTCAATCTGGTCTCTGGTGTGGTCCAGTCCAAGGACGACTTGGACAAGAAAATTGCCCAGCACCTCAAAAAGGGCTGGACAGTGGATCGTCTGACGCTGGTAGAGAAAAATATCCTGCGTCTGGGTATCTTTGAGATTACAGAGTTTGACACTCCACAGCTGGTAGCAGTCAATGAAGCCATTGAGCTTTCCAAGCAATTCTCTGACGAAAAGTCCAGTAAGTTCATTAATGGAATTTTGAGTCAATTTATCGTTGAATAGAATGAAGGTCGAGACAAGTGTCTTGGCCTTTTTGCTTGTCAATTGTTGTTTTAATCGCAAATAGCTTATCGAATTATCAAAATCCGTACAGAGAGCATGAAGTATCTGAGTGAGAAAAACTCTTCTTGAAAGCCTTTACAAGTCCAAAAAGAATCTGTATAATAAATACAGAAAACGTTTGCATAGATGTTCTCTATAAGAAAAAATAAAGGAGTTTTCTGTTTATGAAAAATAACGATCACCTACAGTCTCGGATGGGCGAAAAGCGTCATTATTTCGGCATCCGTCGTTTAAAAGTAGGAGTAGCCTCTGTTGTCATTGCCTCAGGTTTCCTCCTGGGAAATGCTCAGCTAGTCCAAGCGGACGAGGCGAGCACAACTACCAGCCCTGCAACAGAAGCAGTCTCTGATGCAAATGCGGTAGCCATACCTAAGTCAGCAGATGAAGAAAAAACTGGAGAGGCAGATAGTTCAGGAGCGGGGTCTTCAGAGCAGGCAGCTCCAACTGGTGTGCTAGCAGATCAAGCTCCAGCTAGTGCAGGTTCAGAAGCAACTGGGCAAGATGCAAAGGAAACCGCTACTCCCGCTGAAAAAGAGAAGCAAGAAGCAAGTAACCAACCAGCCGTATCAGATACTTCCGCGCAAGATGCTATCGAAGAAGGCAATATTCGCTTTCATTTCAAAACCTTGCCGTCACAAAATCTAGACAGTTTGGGCTTGTGGACTTGGGATGATGTTGAGACGCCTTCTAGCCAAAAGGGAGGTTGGCCGACTGGAGCGACTAGTTTTGCGACTGCTAAAGAAGACGACTACGGCTATTATCTTGATGTCAAGATGGCCGAAAAACGAAGCAAGATCAGCCTTCTAATCAATAATACAGCAGGTCAAAATATTACGGGTGACAAGACAGTTGAACTGCTCAGTCCTCAGATGAATGAGGTTTGGTTTGACACGGACTATAACCCTCATACTTATGAACCTTTGAAAAAAGGGGTGGTACGGATCAACTACTATCGTACAGATGGCCAGTATGATAAGAAGTCGCTCTGGCTCTGGGGAGATGTCCAAAACCCAAGCAAGAATTGGCCTGACGGAGTGGATTTTGAAAATACTGGCAAATACGGTCGCTATGTAGATGTCTCTTTGAAAGATGCTGCTAAGATGATTGGCTTTTTGCTTTTAGACGAGAGCAAATCAGGAGATGATGTGAAGATTCAAAATCAGGATTATAATTTCGCTAATTTGGAGAAAAACAGCCAAATTTTCTTGCGTGATGCGGATCCGACAGTTTATACCAACCCTTATTTTGTCAATGATATTCGTATGACGGGAGCCCAGCATGTAGGATTGACTGAGATTGAAGCCAGCTTTTCTACCTTAGAGAATGCCAAAAAAGAGGACATTTTAAAGAACTTAAAGATTACAGACAAAGATGGCAATGAAGTCGTTGTTAAAGATGTAGTTCTGGATCCTAAGACCAAAAGTGCCAAATTCATTGGTGATTTTAACCAAGCTCAGTCATCTTATCTTATCAAATATGGCAATGATCAATTCAAAACCAGCATGAACTGGCAACTGAAGGATAGCATTTATAAGTATGATGGTGAATTGGGAGCGCGTGTTTCTCAAGCGGGCAAACAAGTGGACCTAACTTTCTGGTCACCGAGTGCGGACCAAGTCGATTTGGTGGTCTATGACAAGGAAGATCAGAACAAGGTTGTTGGTCGCCTGGCTATGCAGAAAGGTGAGTCTGGCACATGGACTGGCAGCTTGACGCCTGAGAGTGGTCTAGGAATTTCTGACTATCGAGGGTATTTCTATCATTATGAAATTACTCGTGGCGGTAAAAAGTTTCTTGTACTGGACCCCTATGCCAAGTCTTTAGCCGCTTGGGACAGTGAAGATGCGGACAAGGGGGGTGCCTACAAGATTGCCAAGGCAGCCTTTGTAGATCCAAGTGAATATGGACCGAAAGACCTGACCTATGCTACTATTCCGAACTTCAAGAAGCGGGAAGATGCCTTGATTTATGAGGCACACGTTCGTGATTTCACCTCTGATCCAGCTATCTCAAAGGATTTGAAATCTCAATTTGGAACCTTCTCAGCTTTCATTGAGAAATTAGATTATTTGAAAGACTTGGGAGTGACCCATGTTCAGCTCCTGCCCGTTTTGAGTTATTACTTTGTAAATGAGCTGAAAAATGCTGAGCGCATGGACAAGTACGCTTCCAGCAACAGCAACTACAACTGGGGCTATGACCCGCAAAACTACTTCTCGCTGACAGGTATGTACTCCAGCGCGCCGACAGATCCAGCCAAGCGCATTGAGGAATTCAAAAACCTTGTCAACGAAATTCATAAGCGTGGCATGGGCGTTATCATGGATGTGGTCTATAATCATACGGCTAAGACCTCTATCTTTGAAGATTTGGAGCCCAATTATTACCACTTTATGGATGCGGATGGTACACCGAGATCAAGCTTTGGTGGCGGCCGCTTGGGGACTACTCACTATATGAGCAGACGGGTCTTGGTGGATTCGATCAAGTACCTGACAGAGCAGTACAAGGTAGATGGTTTCCGCTTTGATATGATGGGGGATCACGATGCTGAGTCCATCCAAAAAGCCTTTGAAGAAGCCAAGAAGCTCAACCCAAATCTCATTATGCTAGGTGAGGGCTGGAAGACTTATGCAGGTGATGAAAATAAAGCTGTCCAACCTGCTGACCAATCTTGGATGAAGTCAACAGACACGGTAGCGGTTTTCTCGGATGATATTCGCAATACCTTGAAATCAGGTTATCCAAATGAGGGGACGCCAGCCTTTATCACCGGTGGCAAGCGCAGTGTAGAAAATGTCTTCAAAAACATCAAGGCGCAGCCAACCAATTTTGAGGCGGATAGCCCAGGGGATGTGATTCAATACATCGCAGCCCATGATAATCTGACGCTCTTTGACATCATTGCCCAGTCAATCAAGAAAGATCCGGCAGTGGTTGCCAACTATCAAGAGATTCATCGCCGCCTGCGTCTGGGAAATCTGATGATTCTGACTTCGCAAGGGACACCATTTATCCACTCTGGTCAAGAGTACGGCCGGACCAAGCAATTCCGTGATCCCGACTATAAATATCCTGTCTCAGAAGACAAGGTTCCAAACAAAGCGCATTTGTTGACCAATGAGGACGGCACGCCGTTTGACTATCCGTATTTCATTCATGATTCTTATGACTCGAGCGACGCGGTCAATCATTTTGACTGGACTAAGGCGACTGATTCGGAAAAATTCCCTGAAAATGCCAAGAGCCGTGCCTATATGAAAGGCTTGATTGCCTTGCGGAAATCAACGGATGCCTTTACCCGTAGTTCCAAAGATGAAGTGGAGCAAAATGTGACCCTCATTACCCAGCCTGGCAAGGATGATATTGAGAAAGAAGACCTTGTACTCGGCTACCAAGTGGTTGCGTCAAATGGCGATATTTATGCTATCTTTGTCAATGCAGACACCAAGGAACGACAATTCAACTTTGGTGAAGCCTACAAGCATCTAGCAGGTGCAGAGGTTGTGGCAGATGGCAATACGGCAGGAGTTGCAGCCATTTCTGATCCAGCAGGTGTCACCAGAAACAGCAATGGTTTAGCACTAGCTCCGCTGACAGCGACTATTTTGCGACTTCGAAAAGCGAACCCAGCTCAGGAAGAAAAATCCCAAGCTCCAGTAACCCAAGAAGAGCAGCTGTCTGCCACTTCTGTAGCCAAGGCTCAGCCTCAGGCTTTATCCTTGGATGCGCAAAAACCTGTGGTTTCAGAAGTAAAAGAAGCTGCTGGCCAAACAGAAAAAACCTTGCCAAAAACGGGAACAAGCACTTCTCTACTGGCACTTTTAGGTGGCTTCCTTGCTTTCCTGGCCGGTCTGTTAACCTTTAGAAAGAAACAGTAATCATTTGATGAATGTCCTGTGAGAAATTTTTTAGACTATGGCTAAATAAAGACGACTTCCACTATGGAGTCGTCTTTATTTGTTTATATAGGTTTTAAACACTCTTACCAGGCAAGAGACTGACTGGCAGGAAATAGCCAGTCGTTTGGACTTCTTGGCCGGCTATTTTTTTGAGGAGCAGGTCCACAGAGAGGCAGGCAATATCTTTTAGCGGCTGCTTGATAGTTGCCAGTTGTGGGTAGTAGTTCTCCACAAAGTAAGTCCCATCGTAGCCGATGATTTTCAAATCTTTGGGAATCTGAATGTCTAGCTCCTGAGCGACTTTCATAATTAAGATGGCTGTCAGATCGTCTGATGTAAAAATGCCATCAGGTTTGGTCTGAGTCAGAATTTGCTTGATTTCCATTTCCTTGCGGACGGGTGAAAAATCACTGGAAACGTTGATAATCGGTGCGTCCGGCAGGACGGAAGCAAAGCCAGCATGGCGCAGGCCGGTTGGCGAGTTGGAATTGTCATTGCCAGTAATCATGATGATGTTTTGCGCTCCGGCCTTGACCAAGGTCTGAGCCGCCAGTACTCCGCCACCATAGTTGTCTGAGGAAACAACTGGGATATCTGGCGAAAGATTGCGGTCAAAGGCAATGATTGGAGCAGTCACGCGATTGTAGTCCTCGATGCCTAGATTGTGGCTGCCAGAAATGATGCCGTCCACCT
>CBDFAZ010000044.1:0-14869 GCA_965245685.1 uncultured Streptococcus sp.
TTGGAGCTTAAAAAGCGAAGTAAGATGCCAATCAACCACTGCGTCATCTATTTTTTCTAATTTAGACTAAAAAGTGTGGATTTTATGCCCAGACTCCTTACTTGTTCTTTTTCAGATAGTCAATGGCGTCCTGCAGTGTTTTAACTGGAACAATTTTCATATCCGTTTTAATCTTCTTGGCTGTCTCCAGAGCTGTTTGGTAGTTGTTTTTCCCATTAGGAGAAAGCTTCTTCTCTTCCTCTGTAAGTTCATTGTTCGGTGCAAAGAAAATATCTGCTCCGCTTTGAGCTGCTGAAACGACTTTCTTATCGATTCCGCCGATTTCGCCAACTTCACCTTCACGGCTGATGCTGCCGGTCCCTGCAATATCGCGGCCATCACGAAGGGTCGGATCAGCCAACTGAGTATAAATAGCCAGGCTGAACATGAGACCAGCACTAGGACCGCCAATACCCTCAGTTGAAAATGTAATCGGAATATTACTGCTGACTTCCGTCCGGTCTATCAGACTAATGCCAATCCCGTTCTTACCGTTCTCCAGCTTGATAATCTTTCCGGTTGCCGATTTCTCCTGACCATCTTCTTGGAAAGTCACCTTGACCTTATCTCCAAGCTTCTGCGAGTTGACATACTTGACCAGCTCCTCAGAGCTTTCAAAGGTCTTGTCATTGACACCGGTTACCGTATCAGCAATATTGAGAACTCCTTTGAAGGTTGAGTTATCAGCTACCTGCAGGACATAAACCCCCAAATAGTCCATTTTGATCTCTTTACCAGCTGTCGTCAACCCCTGATATTTGGCCATATTTTGCGATGTTTCCATGTAAAACTGGTTGATCCGATTAAACTCATCGTCCGTGGAGCCACCCGTCATATCCTTGGCGGAATAAATATCTGTAAAAGGAGTCAGCCAAGCATAGACCAGATGAGCAAAAGTTGCCTGCTCTACTCCGACCGTCACAAAGTTATAAGAACCCGCTTCCTTGTCGGCCTTATTATCAACTATCAAGACCTGACGAACATCCTCGGCACCACCAGGAACTTCTATGTAATAAGGCAGACGAACGTAAAGAGCTGCTATAAAAAAGGCAATAGTGACGCCAATGACCGTTGGCAATATAAACTTCTTAATTCTTTTCATCGTTGATTCTTTCTAATTCTTTGATTACACTTTGGGGCACATAAGCCGCGATATCCTGCTGAAAAGCAATCAGCTCACGAATACGTGATGAACTGATATGCTGATAGACTGGCTTGCTGAGTAAGAAAATCGTCTCCAGCTCTCCTGCTAGTTCATGATTGAAAAAGTTCATATTGGCTTCATAGTCTAGGTCTTGACTATTGCGGAGACCACGTACAAAGGCCTGGGCTCCCAGTCTTCTGGCCACTGTCACTGCTAGCTCATTCTGCGAAGTGATGACCTCAACATTATCCAAATGCTGTAGCGCTTCTTTGACTATCCGCTCTCTGGCTTCAATTGTGAAAAAACCAGACTTTTCCCGATTATAGAAAATCCCTACATAGAGCTTATCAAAAAGCCCGCTAGCCCGCTCAATCAGGTCCGCATGTCCCTTGGTCATCGGGTCAAAAGACCCTGTGAATAATCCTATCTTATCTGACATATACCGTCACCTTTGAAATTCCATATATCTTCTGCTTCCAAATGCCCAGGCCAGCAATTTCCTCAGGTAATTCAACTTCCTTGTCTGTCTCACAGACTACCAGAACATCTTGACTCAAGAGCTGGCGCTCCTGCAGCTTCTCAAGGTCAGCCACAATCTGCTCCTTAGCATAAGGCGGATCTAAGAGAACCAAGTCAAAAGACCCCGTCAACATTTCCAAGGCTCGGCCAGACTCCATCTTGAGCAAGTCAAAACGTTCCGGCTCCTTGGTCATCTGAATGTTCTCTGAAATAATAGCCTGAGCTCTGCGATCCTTCTCGACTAAGATAGCTGTCTCCATACCTCGCGAAATAGCTTCAATGGCCAAACTCCCGCTCCCAGCATAAAGATCCAGCACTCGGCCACCGTCAAAATAGGGACCAATCATATTAAAAATCGCCCCCTTGACCTTATCGGTCGTAGGCCTGGTCGTCTTGCCGTCCAAAGTCTTGAGGGGCCTACCCCCGTATTTACCTGCAACAACTCTCATAAAAAACATTATAACACACATCGCACAAGAGACAAATTTTTTGAAAACTTGACAGATAAAAAACAGAAGTACCCCAAATTAGAGACTTCTGTTTTCTTTTAGTTTTAGTAAAAAATCAATTAATTCAGGCTGACAGTCTGCCTTATCCAAGATCAGCCCTATTGACCGGCCAACCATAATATAAAAAGTTTCTGGCTTGTCTATAATCGCCACAATATCTTGATAGTCAAATCTGGCATTGTTATTCCGATTAACGACACGAAAGTCTGTCTCATAGAAGCTAAACTCCTGCTCTATATCATGCCAGAGGGGGTTGCCTCTATAAAACTTTTTAATATGGCGATTCATGGACAGATAGTAAAGAAAAGGAAGGACAGCCACAGTAACAAGAAAAGCTACGCCTCGCAAAGGTTCCCCGATGAAAAAACAGATTGCACCGCATATCAGCACCACTATCTCAGGGAGAATCAGTGAAAAGAGGCCATTCTTTTTATACCAAAAATTGGTCCAAGCGAAACGGCGATAAGCTTCTTCTGTCATAATCGTCTTTGCTGTCATTGGAAACATCTCTCTTACCTCCAAGTCATATTCCTCCCTACAGTTTACCACACTCTTGCTAGAAATAACAATACTCAATAAAGAACTTGCTTTTCTCTATTTCATCTGGTATACTATACGTAACTTTTAAAACGTTACATAGGAGGTGTAATATGTTTTCGCATGAAAAATTAAAAAAACGCCGGTTGGATCTCAATCTGACACAGTCTTCCATTTACCAAGAGCTGGGCATCTCTCGAAAGACTTACTCAGCTTGGGAAAATGGTCTAGCAGAACCCCACGCCAAAAATCTTAGGAGGTTGGCCACCTGTCTCAAGGTCCAAGAGAACTACTTTGTGGATGAGACCAACGCGCTCTACACCTACCCTTTACTAACTCCACCGCATAAAAAAGAAGTAGACCAGCTCGCTAGTCGGCTCCTAGAGAGACAGCGTAAAGTCAGCTCTCTTACAGCCTATAAGGTTCTATCCGTTGAGCTGGCTGCAGGTCGCGGGCACAGTTACTATGACAACGAAACAGACTACGAAACGGTCTACTTTGATCAAGATATCCAGCATGACTTTGCATCCTGGATCTCTGGGGATTCTATGGAGCCCAAGTATCCCAATGGCTCTGTTGCCCTTATGAAACAGACAGGATTTGACTACGATGGGGCAATCTATGCTCTCATGTGGAATGGCAAGACCTATATCAAAAAAGTCTACCGCGAAGCTGAAGGACTACGCCTAGAGTCTATCAATCCTGACTACGAGGATCTCTTTGCCCCTTATGAAGACCAACCTAGCATTGTTGGTATCGTAGTCGGACATTTTCTGCCGATTGAGGTGTAAGTTATGGTCCTATTTGATTATTCACGCGAGCCCCATTCAGACATTGCTTTTGTGGATATGAAAAGTTTTTACGCCTCTTGTGAATGCATTGCCCTCGGTCTTGACCCTTTAAAAACCTCGCTCTGTGTCATGAGCCGAATTGAAAATTCTGCCGGACTGATACTAGCTGCCACCCCTCTCTTTAAAAAGAATTTCGGCAGCCAGAATGTCAGCCGAAGCTATAATCTTCCTTTTGATGTCCACACCCGTAAGTTCAACTATGCTGCTGCCCACAAGCAGGGACTGCCTATTACAGCAGATTATGTGCGCTTTATCGAAGACGCTGCCCAAAAGACCCTACTGGTCCCACCCCGGATGAACTACTACATCCAGAAAAACATGGAAATCCAAAAAATTTTCCAGGATTTTGCGGCTCCCGATGATATTTTCCCCTACTCAATTGATGAGAGCTTCTTAGATTTGACAAGCTCTATCAACTACTTCATTCCCGATCAGACGCTGGACCGCAGGACCAAACTAGACCTGCTGGCTGCCCGCATTCAACAGGCTATCTGGAAGAAGACTGGGATTTATGCCTCTATCGGCCTGAGCAACGCCAATCCTCTTCTCGCCAAGCTAGCCTTGGACATTGAAGCCAAACACACAAAAAAGATGCGGGTCAACTGGTCCTATGAGGATGTTCCAAGTAAGGTCTGGACTATTCCGACAATGACAGATTTTTGGGGCATCGGCCACCGAACGGCCACCCGTCTTAAGAAGCTAGGCATCCACTCCATTCATGATTTGGCTCACTTTAACCCCGATATTCTCAAAAAAGAAATGGGAGTCATAGGTCTCCAGCTTTGGTTTCACGCTCATGGCATTGATGAAAGCAATGTTCATAAGCCTTATCAGGTTAAGTCACACGGCCTGGGAAATTCGCAAATTCTCCCCCGAGATTATAGACAGCAGGCAGAGATTGAGCTTGTTTTCCGGGAAATGGCGGAGCAGGTCGCCATCCGACTCAGACGGACCGACAAGAAATGCCAGCGTGTTTCTATCCATGCCCGCTATTCTAAACAGGAGATCCTGCCTTCCATTCATACACAGAAAAAAATTGAGCCTACTAACAACAGCGATCGACTGGCTCAAATCGTGATTCAGCTTTTTCGTTCCAAATATCAGGGCGGGGCTATCCGACAGATTGGCGTTTTTTACAGTGACTTTGTCGATCAGGGATATGGTCTGATTTCTCTCTTTGACGATCCCCTGCAAGTTCAAAAAGAAGAAGAGCTCCAGCTGACCATTGACCGCATCAGAGATCGCTTCGGCTTTACCTCTCTGCTTAAAGGATCGGCCTTACTGGACTCCTCTCGTGCCATCGCTCGAAGCAAGCTAACCGGTGGCCATTCTGCTGGAGGGTTGGAGGGCTTATCATGACCGACCGCTCTTATCTCCCCTATCAGTCGGCTCGTGACTTTCAGGATCGGGGCATGTCTAAATGGGCAGGCTTTTTCCTCTCTGAACACAGCACTGCTCTGGCCAAAAAAGAACTAGATATCAGTCGCCTGCCCCAGCTTGACAGACAGGAGAAATTCCACTTACTCAACCAAGCTTACAGTCGGCAAGTTCCCATCCGAATCACCTTTCTTAATCAGGAAAAGCTGCTCAACGTTACTGCTACCGTCTTTCATCTGGACTGCAAGCAGGTCCTCCTGCAGGAAGGTGACCATTACAAAGGCCTTGCTATCCATCAGATTCTTTCGATACAAGCTTCAGGAGGAGCAGATGACCACTCAGAATCTACATGAGGAACTTCAATTTGACTATTTTTCCCAGAATTACTATCAATTTCAAGAGGATTTTTATCAATTCTCTAATCTTCCCCAGCCTCTGATGGCCATGGAAGATGATATCCTGCATCACATGGCCAGCCGCCAGGTCACTTATTTCAAACTCTCCAAGACCAAAAGTTTGGACAAGAAGGACCATTACTTCCACTTTACCGTCAGTCGCCCAGACCAAGCAAACCGACTCTGCATTTACCACTATCAAGGCCAAACAGAAGATATAAAACAATAAGCTCCCAAACTAAATGTCTGGGAGCTTATTGTATGGAGCTGGCCATCTACTAGAATCTTCTCAATTCTTTCTTGCTTTAAGTCAGGCAAATAACATTAAAGATTTGAACCGGGTATATTCGAACCTGAGAAACAGCATTCTTTTTAGGTTATGTACCTAGTTTATTTGTGTAACTTAATTTCAGATTAAAAACACCCCAATCGTTAGATTTTCTGTCTAACTTTTGGGGTGCAATTCAAAGCGAGTTATCTTTTTTTAACCGTTTCAAGATTTTTACAAGAATTATTCATCAAAAAGCCCTTGCAAACCGGCGAAAGGATTGTTCTTCTCTTTTTGAGCTTCTTGAGCAGCGGCAAATTCCTCTTCCGTCATAACCTGCCAGTCTTGACCAGACAGAAAACCTTTGCCGGCTTCTTCCTCGGCTGTTAAGATTTTCAGCGGGATATTCAGCAAGATATTATCAGCCACACTCTCAGCTACATTTATTTCGCCATTTTCAATCGGAAGCACCAAGTCCTGATCAATCATATCCTGCGATGCAGCCTGTCCTTCTTCCATGAAAATTTCGTTGACTAGAAAAGACTCCTGGAGTTCGACTGGCTCCATACTACGACTGGACGTCAAGGTAATGGTATAAGACAGGTCATAATCTAGAAAATAAAGGCCGTCTTCATATTGAACCTTTCCTTTAGCTACAATATCCTGAACATCTAAAATCTCAGGATTGCGCTCTTTTAACTCCTCTGCCAAGTCCAGCTTTTTCTCAAAGGCTAAACCTTCTGGATTCTTTCGAATTTCTTGAATATGCAACATAAGTTCCTCTTTGTTTTTTTCTTTTATTATATCATGTTTAGTCGCTCCGCTGTTGTTGAAAATTATTTTGTTATAATAAATTGAAAGGAGGGAAGACAATGGCACAATTAGGGCAAGTTTTTAGATTTTTTCGAGAGGCAAGACACATCTCTTTATCTGAAGCCACTGGCGGAGAATTTTCAAAATCTATGCTCTCTCGCTTTGAAAATGGGCAGAGTGAGCTATCAGCTCAGAAACTTTTCAGCGCCCTCAGCGCCATCCACACAGAAACGGAAGAATTTACAGTTGCAGCTGGCATCCAGAACAATCACTCTCACAAGGAGCTCTTAAGCCAAATCCAAGACCTGTTGCAAGCCAATCAGCTTGACCTTTTAGAGGAACTTTATCTGGAAAAAGAAAAAGTCACTCAAAAAAGTAAGAGCGCTAGCGATTGGGTTGAGCGCCTGATTATAAAGGCCTATCTCTGTGCCCTCAAAGAGTCTGAAGAGGCTCGCCCAGAAGAACTGGATTTCCTGCATGATTACCTCTTTTCAGTTGATATTTGGGGGCGCTACGAGCTCAATCTCTTCTCTGTCTGCACTCCGGTTTTATCCCTAGATTTGTTTTCCCAATACACCAAAGAAATCCTCTCAAGAAAGGATTTCGCAGCCTTATTTGCCAACAACCGCAACACCCTGCACACTACATTTCTTAATGGCTATCTTCTGGCCATCAGCCAGGAAAACATCACCCAGGCAGACTATTTCCAACAAGTCATTGAGCGACACTTTTACGAAGAAAATGAGACTTACTTCCGAATTGTCTATCTCTTTGCCCAGGGAGAGTTGATCTGTTTGAAAGGGCAAACAGAAGAGGGACTCACTCAAATGGAGCAAGCTGTCGACATTTTCCGAATCTTGAACTGTCAGCATAGCGCCGACTATTATCAAGAAGCTCTTGATACTGCTTTTCAAAAATATAGCAAATAATGCAAATCTCCACTTTTAAGCTCAGCGATGTTGAGTTGGGAAGTGGTTTTTTTGATGCAAAATACGCTCCAAATTACTCATTTTAACAATTACACTCAAAAAAACGTTGAATATATGCAACATTTCCTGTGGCTTAGATTTTCTATTTTATACTAAAAACAGAAAGAGCTAGCGCAAGTCACTTCCAGAATTTTACCACTTACTTATGATACCTAACCAGTTGCCGAAAAGCCCTTGTTTTTGGCTTTAAACGGTCTATAATGGTCATCAGAAAGAGAAAAAATAAAAGCTAGATTACAGATGTGCCCAATCAGCTTTTATACAATCTTGCAGTTTAGAAAAGGAGTCTACGATGAAATTATTCTTTAAAAATGGGGTCTATGCCTCACTCAGCCTTTCCCGGATCTTCAACACCTTGGGAGCTTCTATTTTCAATATTGTTTTTGTGGTATTTGCTTCCAGCATGCCCAATCCCAAGTTCGCTATTGCTGTGGCTAATTTTATCGTCCTGGTTCCGACTTTCTTTACTATCTTTGCCGGCATCAAAGCTGACAAGACCGTCCATAAGGCTCGCTGGTTGATTCATTTTGGTTATCTTCAAGCCCTGCTCTTTGTCCTTGTCGCCTTCATGACTCGCTCTAGCTCTTATCTAGCCTTCTCAGCCGTCTGCTTGATGAATATCCTTTCTGATATCATCAGCGACTATCGGAGCGGCCTGCAAATGCCGATTTTGAAAAAGAATGTTCCAGAGAAAGACCTTATGGAAGCCTTCTCTTTTACCCAGCTTATCAGTTTTCTCTGCAGCCTGGCCGGACAAGCTTTGGGAGTTTGGCTCCTAACACTCAGCCAGCAAGACTTTTTCTTAGTGGCTTTGGTTAACGCTTTGACCTTTCTCCTATCCTCCACTATCCTCTACCTAGTCCGTCGCAGGTTGACCCATGACCCAGTGACAATTTCTGAGAAAAAAGCTCCTCTGAAGGAAGAATTGAAGAAAATGTACACATCGTCCAAGCTCATTTTTGAGCAGGAAGGTTCTAACAATTTTCTTAAACTACTTGCTCAAATCTTGGTCGTCAACGCTATGGCAGGTTCTCTTATAGCTCTTTATAATCTCTACTTGCTGGATAACCCCATCTTCCAGCTATCCTTTAGTCAGTCTCTCTTGGTTCTTCAGACAACTCTTGTCCTAGCCATGATCGCAGCTAGTCTGACTCCCAACGATTACTTTAGCCGCCTCTCTCTAAATCAACTAACCCTCTGGGCTGCTCTTACCATGATTCTGCTTGCTGTCAGCAATTTCTTACATCTGCCTGTTTTCGTCGGCATTGCTTTTGGATTTTTACTAGCTTATATCTCCGGCAAGATTAATCCCAAAATCAACACCCTCTTGCTGAGCAAATTGCCTTCTGATGTTCTCGCTCAGACTTCCAGCTTTCTGAGTCTGCTCTTTTCTTTCTCTGTTCCCTTTGGTACTATGGTCTTCAGCAGCCTAGCCCTCTGGAATATGAACGCTAGCTGGCTCATCTTCAGCATTATCGGTGTAATTGCTCTGCTCCTATCTATTGAAAAAAAGAAAGATATTAAAGAAATTTGATAGATTTAATTTTGTTTTTATGTTTATTCTCCCAGAAGACAGCAAAAAACGATAACTTCCAAATAAGAAGTTATCGTTTTTGTGTATTAGAAAGCTAAAGATTAAGTTTCATTTAGCCTACTCTATTACTATTAGTTCCAGCCGAAGCGTCTGCCTCTACCATTGCGGTCAAAGTACATCCAGCTTCCATCTTCCAGCTGAATCCATTTATTGCGCGCCATTTCTCCTGAATTGGCATCAAAGTAACGGTTAGCACCATTGACATAGACAATCTTACCTTTGACTTGCTTGCCATTTTGGTCAAAGTAAAGGGTTTGTTGGCCAATCTGCTGCAAACCAGTCACTGCTTTACCAGACTGATCGAAGTAATACCATTCATTCTTGGCACCTTCTGCAAACTTGCCGACTGCCATTTCTCCTGAATTAGCATCGAAGTAACGGATAGTTTTATCAGCCAGAGTCACTACTTTACCTTTGACTTGCTTACCATCTTGGTCGAAGTAAAGGGTTTGTTGACCAATCTTCTGAAGACCTGTTACTGCTTTACCAGTCTGATCGAAGTAATACCATTCGTTCTTAGATCCTTCTGCAAACTTGCCGACTGCCATTTCTCCTGAATTAGCATCGAAGTAACGGATACTCTTGTCTGCAAGTGTCACGATTTTACCTTTGACTTGCTTGCCATCTTGGTCGAAGTAAAGGGTTTGCTGGCCAAGTTTTTGAAGACCTGTTACAGCAACACCATCTGCTCCGAAATAGTACCAGTCACTTGGATTATCACCTTGGGCAAAGCGGTTAGCAGCAGCGTTACCTGAATCCTTATCAAAGTAACGAAGTTTACCATCTTTGGCACGCGCAATCTTGCCCTTGACTTGGTAGCCGTTTTGGTCGAAGAATTGCTGATTGCCGCCCATAGTTACCAGACCTCTAGCCATGACACCCTTGGCATCAAAGTAACGCCAGTTTTGGCCGTCTGTAGTGTAGTAACGGTTAAGAATCTTGGCACCGGTCTTATCATAGTAATACTGATTGCCATTTTCATCTTCACGGAGAGAGTCACGTAACTGAATACCATTCTTGAGGAAGTAGAGCTGTTTGCCGTCAATTTCTTGCGCGCCTGTCACCAGATAGCCGCGGTTGTTGAAGTAATACCAATTTCCATTTTCATCTTGGATAAAGGAATTCTTAGCCTCATATCCACTAGTTGAATAGTACTTAGTACCATTAGCATCACTAACAAATCCAGTGGAAGCTTTCTTATTGACCAGTTGCTTAGGCAGCACCATCTCACCATTCTTGTTATTGAGATATTCGTTGCTAGCCCAATCTTTAAGAACATAGTAAGCCCCGCGACCTAAGATATTGGTACCGTTGAAGTGTTTAGCTGACCACTTGGTAATCTTCTCATCAGTCGTCATCTTTTGGCCGTTGGAAATCTGTACTCGTTCAAAGATTTCTGGGTATTTAGCTTTGAGTTCATCCAAGAAGGCTCCACCATACTTGCCTTGATAGTCTGTACCATTCGTTCTAGTATTGGCAACGTAAAGTTTTTCCTTGATTTCCGCGCCTTCACGATAGGTTCCGTAGTTGTTGACACGAGTTGCTGTTACCACTTCCTTGCCTGGCAGGTTGTAGATTTGGTCTGGCACCCAGTCCGCAATGGCTTGGATATTGACACTATGAAGAGCACGGAGAGCATTGAGCAGGTCATTTAAAGAACCATATTTATTGTTTTTGCTCATTGCCATATCATAGCGGTCTTCAAAGGCATAACCATTCTGAATGATAGAGTCTAGGAAAGTACCGTCTTGGCTTGATACATACTGCGGCGGCAGCTCAAATGAAGTCACTCCCCATTCCTTGAAGAGGTTGACATTTTTAGCAATGACTTTATTGGTATATTGGTCATCTCGAGTTGCAAAGTCTTGGAAGTTAGAGAAACCTTCGTAAATCAGCTGAGAATCAAGGGCTGCGCTAGACTCGTAAACCTGACCGCTGGCATTTTTCTTCTTGCTGGCTGCTACACGAGCATCCTGATCTGCCTTAGCACCAACTGGTACCCAAACAGCCAGATAACCAGAAACTTGGACATTGCTGTAGCCTGCGATATCATTCATATCAAAGGTCAAAATACCATTAGCATCTGTCTTCTTCCAGAGCGATTGCGGCACTTCTTCGTCAGTTAGATAGCGGGAAATACCATCTTTGGTCGTCAAGAGCACAGGACGGTAGTATTGATTCTTATGGGCTGCTCCCATATTGACTTGCAGTTTATCCCACTCGTTCAGCTTGAGATTCGGGTTGTTAGAAGCAATAACTGCCATCCCTTGGGTACGGGTCTCTTCTGTTCCTTCATCCGTTGCTTCGTTGGCACCAGTACCATAACGAACAGAAGTCAAAATTCCATTGTAAGACCATTTATCAGCTTCACGAGGTACACCCATATAGGTGACTTTCATGTCCTGACCGCCAGCTACATACTTAATCCGAGCACGCAAAAGTGCATCGATAGCGTCGTGGTAAGGAGATTTTTTCTCCATGTATTGACCGTCATCTGTGTAGAGATCACCATAGTAGACCCGAGTGATGGAGTCCTTGTTGGAGAGCATGAGAGCATGAGCAGTTGGAATATTGAACTGCGTATACTTCTTGTCTGCCTTGCGCATATCTTCGTTGTAGATCTTGAAGGCTTGCTTGAGCTCATCCATGGTAAAGGTCAAACCATCAGTATTTGGATTGATATTTTCCCGAATTATGTCAGCAATAACGGTTTGCACTTCACTGTCATGTGCCCGGACAAAGATATAGTTGGCCATCCGTTCGCCATTTTTCTTTTCAGAAGAACGGTCATTTAAACTATTCGTAATCGTTGGCTCTACTCCGCTACGGACAGAAAGCTTGCGCATGAAAGAATAAAGCAAGGACAGACGAAGCTTGTTGTCAATCGGCAATTGAGCACCCTTGGTATCCTTGTTATAGTCAGGGTCGTTGTCAGACCAAGCTTCTAAGATAGACAGATGCTTAATAGCCTGCTCTTCACTTTCTCCAACCTTGTAGCGAGACTTGAAGTAGTCAGAGGCAATCTGGAGCAAGTCCGCATTGACATTGTCCACCGCATCGACACGAACCCCGTCAAAGTTAGCAGTTGGATCATTGGCTACAATGCTACCGAAGTTCATCATAAAGTGCAGCCAGTTGAGTTGCTCAGCCTGAACAGCTGGATTAGAATTGTCAAAGTCGTTAGCGAGCAGGAACTCATAACCACCGGTTGACTTGTCAATGAAGTACTTAGGTGTACCAGTTTGGTTGGTTGGTGTGCGGTTCAGGATGCGGTACTTAGAATTAGCATGAGAAGTCTTCTCATTATTGGTATAAAGTAGAGCTCCACCTTGCAAGTGGTCCTTATTAGTACCGGTTGTTTCAGACTCAGTCTTGATGTTCCAGTTTGGCTGAGTTTTGACAAATGCGCCCATCAGTGTTCTCAGCCATTTAGTATCGCCTTCTTTACCGATTCTTTCTTCAATTTTGCGCTGAACCTGCTGAGAAGCACCTGTCAGGATAGCTTGTTCCACTTTGTTTTCAAAAGCTCCTGCTCCCAAACCTTGCTGGTTCATATAGTTGAGATAGCCAACCTGCGTTTGCTTATCAGGCCACCAAGCCATTAAAAGCGGACGCAAGTCAGTCTCTGTAGACTGAGTCCATGTTTTTCCATCCTTGAGGATAGCTTTTGGACGATACCAGCTATCTGCTGTCAAATAGCCATCAACTGTTTCGATGTCCTTGTCCGTTGTACCATGGAAGGCATTCATTCTGGTAAATTCATTGTTGAGGCTGCTAGTACCTTGCTGGAATTGATACTCAGCTGAATCAACCAAAGCTCCGGTCTCTGCATCGAAATAAAGAATTTTTCCATTGAGTTCAACTGCAAAATTCTTTTTAACTGTGCCGTCGTCCTGAACATAGTATTTCTTGCCATCAATGGTCTTGATGTGAGCCAGCACATCATCATCATGCTCAGTATTAGCAGGCGCCGCTTGAGCTTGAGCAGCACGCATTCTTTCAGCTATTGCTCCCTGTCTTTGAGCCGGTTCTGGCAAGCGATCTTTCTTTGCAACCTTTGGATTTGCAACAATCTTGTCTGTAACAGTCTTTTTTGCTTGTTTGTCAGCAGCTTGCTTTTGAACAGTTGCTGGACTTGCTTGTCTATCCTGGGCAATTGCTGCAGTTTTAGCAGTTTCTGATGTTGCGTTAGCTGCTTTGGTTTCTTCAGCAACGGCTGCCTTTTCTGTAGTTATTGCTTCTGCTACTGCCGGCTTAGCTGGCTCTTGAGCATCTGTTTGAGCTGTTGCTTCCGTATTTGCTACAGTCTCAGCAGTCTTTTCACTAGCTACAGCAGCATCAGTCTCCTTGTCTGCAGAAGTTGCTTTTTCTGCTTCCAGTGGAGAAGCTGAGTTGGCTTGTACTTGAACTGGCTGCCCTGAACTGATATCCTGAGCTGCAGCTGGTTCTTGAACTGCCACCTGCTTAACATCATCGGCATGGACAAGACCTGCTTCGAGACCAAGTACTTTTGGTGCTACAATAAGTGCTAAGGTAGTCACACCGATGGCTACCCAGTTCTTCTTAACTTTATGCATCTTATAATGAATTTTTTTCTCCATCATAAAGCCTCCTTCTGAATTTGGTATAAAGTTATACTCTTATTCTAGTATATTTTTAGAAATGAGTCTATTTTATTTGCACATCTGCAACTGCGAAAGGCAAATCCTTTCAAACTGAGCTTTGAGTTTCTGGGCAACACCGAAGGAATCTAAAAACTCCAAAAAAGATAGGCATTGCTCAATATCACTCAGGGCATAGCTATTCCCAACCTTGTAGGAATAAAGAGCCCTATGATACTTAATCAGCATCCGATCATAGAGATCTGTCTCAGGGATTTTAGAATGATCAAGATAATTGAGGAATCTCATAGCAACCTGCAAATGGTTTCCCTCTATGCAGACGCTGATAACATTAAGCAGCATCTTAATAATACGCCGGCGGTTCTCTGGTAGGTCATTATAAAACTGGGTGCGATTAATCATCTCACTAGCAAAGGTTTCCAGTGTTTCCATGGTCAAGAGATCCACACTATTAGTAAAGAGCCAAAGCTCGTAGCGTCCCCACTCCTCAACAGAAAAGAGATAATCGGTCAGAAATTCTATATCCTTCTTGCTAATCTGAAAATCTGGACTGCAGGAAGACAGAACCGCCCTGACAACAATTGTATTGAGCCTGTAATTCTTCTTCTCAGGGAACTTTTCAACCAAAGCTTCTGAGCTAGCCAAAATACTTTGGAGCTTGACGACATTGTTTTCCTGATAAGCATCAGCTACTTTTTTTGAGAAAAGCGCATCATCTGCCTCAATGTAATTATGGTAAACATACTGGAACTCGTCTAGAGAAACAGCCATATTCTTCAAGCAGCAATAGAAAGAATCAAGAGTGATACCGCTGACTCCCCGCTCAAAACGGGACAATTGCGCCACTGAAATATCTCCGGCTGCCGCTTCTTTAAGAGACATGTTTTTTGATTCTCTAATGACTTTGAATATTTTTCCGAAAGTTTTCAACATATCACTCCCCCAGTTTCGTATATGCAAAAAATTCTTACTAATTTTAATATACTAGTAACATGTTTCAATTATATTACAGAGAAAGTACTTTATATTTCAAATTAATACAAGCAGATTAATTCGCATGATAAGACCGTTTAATATAGCATTTATTGAATATTATATCTTTTCATGAATCTATTGATTTCAGTAGAAATCTGAACTATTCTATCTAACAACTTGTAAACACTAACATTTCTAGAGATAGATTCCTTCTTATGTTAAACGAATCTTGATTGA
>CBDFAZ010000045.1:0-14765 GCA_965245685.1 uncultured Streptococcus sp.
ATGCAAATCTAGCTGGTGATATGTATACAGAGATTGTGGCCAAGTGTTACACGGCTTATCAAAAGGAATTGCGCCAGTCTGAGGCTATGGACTTTGATGACTTGATTATGCTGACTCTAAGGCTTTTTGACCAGAATCCTGACGTCCTGACCTACTACCAGCAACGCTATCAGTATATCCATGTAGACGAGTATCAGGATACCAACCATGCCCAGTACCAGCTAGTCAAGCTCTTGGCTACGCGCTTTAAGAATATCTGCGTGGTCGGGGATGCTGACCAGTCTATCTATGGCTGGCGGGGAGCCGATATGCAGAATATCCTGGACTTTGAAAAGGATTATCCTGAAGCTAAGGTAGTTCTGCTTGAGGAAAATTATCGTTCTACCAAAACCATTCTTCAGGCGGCTAATGAAGTCATCCGAAACAACCGCAACCGCCGTCCTAAAAATCTCTGGACTCAAAACGAAGATGGTGAGGAAATTGTCTATTATCGGGCTAATGACGAACAGGACGAGGCTCTCTTTGTTGCCCGAACTATTGATCAGCTGAGCCGAGAAGGATACAGTCATAAGGATTTTGCAGTTCTGTACCGGACCAATGCCCAGTCACGGACGGTGGAAGAAGCCCTGCTCAAGTCCAATATTCCCTATACCATGGTTGGTGGAACCAAGTTCTATAGCCGCAAGGAAATCCGCGATGTCATTTCTTATCTCAATCTCATCGCCAATCCTAGCGATAATATCAGCTATGAGCGCGTGGTCAATGAGCCCAAGCGGGGTGTTGGACCGGGTACTGTTGATAAGATTCGAAATTTTGCGGCCAGTCAGGAAATCTCCTTGCTAGATGCGTCTGCTAATATCCTGCTGTCACCTATCAAGGGCAAGGCGGCTCAGGCGGTTTATGATTTTGCCAATATGCTTCTGGATTTGCGGGAGCGCTTGGACGACTTTACAGTGACGGAACTGGTAGAAGCTGTATTAGAAAAGACAGGCTATGCTGCTGCCTTGGCAGCCCAGGCGACCTTGGAGAGCCAAGCTCGGATTGAAAATATCGAAGAATTCCTGTCTGTGACCAAGAACTTTGACGAAAGTCCAGATAATCCTACTGATGAGTCTGGTCTTGATAAGCTCAGCCGTTTTCTCAATGACTTAGCCTTGATTGCAGATACAGACGACGGAGATACGGAGAGTTCTGAAGTGACTCTGATGACCCTCCACGCGGCTAAGGGATTGGAATTTCCGGTCGTCTTTCTGGTTGGTATGGAGGAAAATGTCTTCCCTCTAAGTCGGGCATCTGAAGATGAGGATGAGCTGGAAGAGGAGCGACGTTTGGCCTATGTCGGAATTACCCGAGCAGAGAAGATTCTCTATCTGACCAACGCCAATTCCCGTATGCTTTATGGTAAAACCAACTATAATCAGCCGACCCGCTTTTTGAGAGAAATCAGCTCAGACTTGCTAGACTATCAAGGACTGGCTCGACCGGCAAATAGCTCCTTTAAGGTCAGTTATACCAATAGCGATACTAGCAAATTCGGTCAGGGCATGAGTCTGGCTCAGGCTCTACAAGAGCGGAAGCGTCAGGCAGCACCTAGTTCGATTTCTACAGGCAGTCTGCCTTTTGGAAAAAGCAGTCATAGCCAGCCATCTAAATCTAAGCCGGAAGTTGCTTGGGCTATCGGAGATATTGCCCACCATAAGAAATGGGGCGATGGGACAGTTCTGGCGGTCTCTGGCAGTGGAAATAGTCAAGAGCTTAAGATTAATTTCCCAGAAGTTGGTCTGAAGAAAGTGCTGGCCAGCATAGCACCGATTGAGAAAAAATCATGATGAGGCAGTCGATTGAAGCCTGGATCTATCATCCTGAAGATGGGGAAATCCTGCTCTTGAAAGTGGAGAATGAGAAAGTTTCCTTTTGGCAGCCCATTACTGGTGGGATTGAGAGTGGTGAGAGTCCAGAAGAAGCCTGCCTTCGTGAAATAAAAGAGGAGACCGGCTTGCTCTTAGCTTGTTCAAGTCTGACGGGTCTTGGAGATTTTACGGTAAAGATTGATGAAAATCTGTCCATCCACAAAAATCTCTTTCTAGTTCTGACTGAACAGAAAGAAATCCAGATTTCTGATGAGCATGTAGGAGCTCAGTGGGTAGCTTTAGACAAAGTTTCGTCGCAGCTGTACTGGCCCAGTAATCAAGCGACTTTTGAGATTATATCTGAGAAGCTATAAGATATAGCTTCTCTTTATTTCTTTTGATAAGGAAATTCTATTAGTCAAGCGAGGCGTTTAGTGGTAGACTTATCACATAACTATAGTGAGGTGACCTTATGACACGTGAATTTAAATTTGAAACTCTACAGCTTCATGCCGGACAGACAGTTGACCCGACAACTAAGTCGCGGGCTTTGCCTATTTATCAAACAACTTCCTATGTGTTTGAAGATACCCAGGAGGGTGAAGATCTATTTGCTCTTCGCAAGCCGGGCAATATCTACACTCGGATTACCAATCCGACCCTGTCTGCTTTTGAGGAGCGGATTGCGGCTTTGGAGGGTGGAGTCGGAGCTCTAGCAACAGCTTCTGGTATGGCGGCCCTTACCTATTCCATTTTAGCCCTGGCGCATGCTGGCGACCATGTAGTGGCAGCCTCCACCATCTACGGCGGCACATTTAATCTGCTCAAGGAAACCCTGCCTCGCTATGGCATTACCACGACTTTTGTGGATATTGAAAATCTGGCTGAAGTAGAAGCAGCCATTCAGGACAATACAAAGTTAGTTCTGATTGAAAGCTTGGGCAATCCTTTGATTAATATTCCTGACTTTGAAGCTTTGGCAGAGCTGGTTCATGCTCACAAGATTCCGTTGATTTCCGACAATACCTTTGCAACACCTTATCTGATCAATGTCTTTTCTCATGGTGTGGATATTGCGGTGCATTCTGCAACTAAGTTTATCGGCGGTCACGGAACTAGTATCGGTGGTGTGATTGTGGACAGCGGTCGTTTCGACTGGGAAGCTTCTGGCAAGTTTCCACAGTTTGTTGACCCGGACCCGAGCTATCATGATATCAGTTATACGCGCGATGTCGGAGCAGCAGCTTTTGTCACCGCCGTCCGGACCCAGCTCTTGCGCGATACAGGCGCTGCCATGTCCCCCTTCAATGCCTTTCTCTTCTTGCAGGGGTTGGAAACTCTCTCTTTGCGCGTAGAGCGCCATGTGTCCAATGCCGAGAAGATTGTGGAATTCTTAGTAGGGCATCCTAAGGTCGAGCAGGTCAATTATCCCAAGCTTGCTGACAGTCCTTATCATGCTTTGGCAGAAAAATATTTCCCTAAAGGCGTGGGCTCAATCTTCACCTTTAATGTCAAAGGTGGGGAGAAAGAGGCACGTAAGGTTATTGACAGCCTAGAGATTTTCTCCGACTTGGCCAATGTAGCAGATGCTAAGTCTCTGGTTGTCCATCCAGCCACGACGACTCATGGTCAGATGTCACCAGATGCTCAGCTGGCAGCAGGCATTACACCAAATCAAATCCGTCTCTCTATCGGCCTGGAAAATGTGGATGACTTGATTGAGGATTTGAGGATTGCCTTGGAATCTATCTAATTTTCAAAGCCTCTAGACTGAGCAAATAAGATTAAAACTAGGTTTTCGCCTAGTTTTTTGTTATAATGAGAGATATTAAAAAATAGCAGGTAATCAAAATGACAATTTCAGTGATTGTTCCGTGCTTCAATGAAGAAGAGTCTATTCCTCTGTTTCATGAAGCCATGGAAGCGGTGAAATATCAAATCCGTGACCAGTTTGAATATATTTTTGTCAATGACGGATCGACGGACCGGACCTTGGCTGTTTTGCGTGAGCTCAGCAGTCGCTGTCCAGACGTGCACTATCTGTCCTTTTCTCGTAATTTCGGAAAAGAAGCAGCCCTCTATGCTGGTTTGCAAGAGGCGAGTGGGGATTTGGTGACAGTCATGGATGTGGACTTGCAGGATCCGCCCGAGCTCCTGATTGAGATGAAGGCCATGCTGGACACGAATCCTGAGCTGGACTGCGTGGGAACCCGCCGCACTACTCGCGAGGGAGAGCCGCCTATCCGGAGTTTTTTTGCCAATCTGTTCTATAAGCTGATTAACAAGATTAGTCAGGTAGAGATGGTAGATGGTGCGCGTGACTTCCGACTGATGCGCCGCCAGATGGTAGAAGCCATTCTGGAAGTTTCAGAGTACAATCGCTTCTCTAAGGGGATTTTTGCTTGGGTTGGCTTCAATACCGAGTACTTGGAATACAAAAATGTCGAACGAGTGGCAGGCAAGACCTCTTGGAATTTCTGGTCTCTGTTCAACTATTCTTTAGAAGGCATCGTCAATTTCTCTGATGCGCCGCTCAACATCGCCTTTTTCGGAGGTATCCTGTCTTGGATTTTAGCCTTCATCCTGATGGCGGTGATTATTATCCGTACCTTGGTTTTTGGTGATCCGACATCGGGCTGGCCGTCCCTTATGACCGTCATTCTCCTTATCGGCGGCTTCCAGTTGCTGACCATCGGTATCCTGGGCAAATACATCGGCAAAATCTTCATGGAAACCAAGCATCGCCCAATTTATGTGATAAAAGAAAAGAGTAAGTGAGTCTTTGAGAGAGTTTTTGAGCTTAAGAGACTCTTATTTAGCTGAGGAGAGATTGTGAAAAATAAAAAAATTAATATTGTCTTATGCTTATCTTCGTTTATTTATGCGATACAGTTTTACATCAATAATAGAATCACCCCAGTAGGAGACCAAACAGCATTTTTAGAATATGCTAAGGAATTTCATTACAATTATTTATTCTTTGGGATTGATCGTTATTTTACATGGAGCAGTAGACTGCTCATTGAGTCAGCCACCTTATTATTTTCCGTACACGAAAAGCTGTTTATAGCAGCAGCCTTTCTGGCAACTTTGCTTTTGGTCTATGCTTTAAGGAAGTTGACCCCTTCCTTGCCTTGGCTGCCTGCTTTACTAATTTTTATATTCCTTCCGGCAACTGAATTTTTAAGCGCGGGCTCTATTCCGACCTATGTCAATTACATTTTCCCTGCTTCCTTGTTGCTTTTCGCACTTTTTTTCAGAGAATCTAAAAATATTTGGGTTAATATAGCTAGTCCTTTGTTCTTTTTAGTTGCTATCATGCAAGAACAATTAGCAGTCTATGCTTTTTTGTGGCTTCTGTTTGAAACTGTCCTTGCAAAGAAAGATAAAAAACCTTTACTGGGTAATTTATGCTATTTGGCATTGAGCGGTGTAGGAATCATATCAGCCAAGCTATCTCCGGGGAATGCTCTGCGTTTGGAAAAGAATATTGTCAGTTGGTTCCCCAACTTTCCGAATTTGAATATCTTCCAAAAGCTTGGGCTGGGCTTTCTGGAGACAGGGGATAATATGCTTTCTACATCCTTTGCATTTGTGATGGTCTTCTTGCTTGTGCTCTTTGTTTATGCTCTTCACAAGAAAAATGTAACAGCCATAGCTCTGAGCGGTTTTGTCATACTCAATATTTTTTCACAAAAAATGGGCTGGAATACTATTTTTGGTACCTTAACAGGTATCAGTAAAGCAGCCAGAGAATCAGGGACATTTTCTTTTAATATCACGTATATGAGCGCAGTAGCCTTTTATGGCTTGCTGCTATTAATGATTCTTTACGCTTTGTGGCTTGTAGTTTCAGATTTTAGAGAAAAATTATGGATGACCTATTTATTTGTAATTGGCTTTATTGGCCGCATGGTCATTTCATTATCCCCCACTCTCTACGCCTCAAGCACTCGAACCTTTTTGCCTCTGATGATAAGTCTATTCATTATTACTTGCAGATTGTTGTATCGCTTGTATTTAGAATATCAAAAGCGGCAAGAGGCTGTTCTCTAGATCATACTATTAAGTATATTTTCCGATAGGGATTCGACCAAGCAGATTTTTTCTGCTTTTTTTGTTATAATAAACTCATTGAATGTTTATGATGTGAAAGGAAAGACAAATGATTTTAATTACAGGTGCGAATGGACAGCTGGGTACAGAGCTTCGCTATCTTTTGGATGAGCGCAATGAAGAATATGTGGCTGTTGATGTGGCGGAAATGGATATTACCAATGCCCAAATGGTGGACAAGGTCTTTGCGGAAGTCAAGCCAAGCTTGGTCTATCACTGTGCAGCCTATACCGCTGTTGATGCGGCAGAGAACGAAGGAAAAGAGCTGGACTATGCCATCAATGTGACCGGTACCGAAAATGTGGCAAAAGCTGCAGAAGCACACGGAGCAACCTTGGTCTACATCTCAACAGACTATGTCTTTGACGGACAAAAGCCTGTCGGAGAAGAGTGGGAAGTAGACGACTGCCCAGACCCACAAACCGAATACGGGCGTACCAAGCGCATGGGTGAGGAGCTGGTTGAGAAATATTCCAGCCGTTTCTATATTATCCGTACTGCCTGGGTCTTTGGTAACTACGGTAAAAACTTTGTCTTTACCATGCAAAATCTTGCCAAGACGCACAATACTTTGACCGTAGTCAACGACCAGCATGGCCGTCCGACTTGGACTCGTACGCTGGCTGAATTTATGACTCATCTGGCTGAAAACCAAAAGGAATTTGGTTATTACCATCTGTCTAATGACGCTGCAGAGGACACGACATGGTATGACTTTGCAGTGGAAATTCTCAAAGATACAGATGTGGAAGTTCAACCAGTTGATTCCAGCAAGTTCCCAGCCAAGGCTAAGCGGCCTTTCAACTCAACTATGAGTCTGGCCAAGGCCAAGGCTACAGGCTTTGTCATTCCGACTTGGCAGGATGCCTTAAAAGAGTTTTACAAGCAAGAGAAGAAACAGTGATTTTCTTTGAAGTTGATAACAGCGACAGAACTTAGTCTCAGACTAGGTTCTGTTTTTTCTTCTAGCGGACTGAAGAAGTGATTTTGAGGTGCGTGCTCTGGTGGAGAAAGAGCTGTCTTGAAGATACGAGGGGAAAATGATAATGAGAAGAATTTTCCACAGATCTTATCCCCTTAAAATAAAGATGTTTCAATTTGATGAAATTCTGTGGATAACCTTTATTATTTCATTCAACTGTGTTACAATGTTACTATAAATAAAATAGAAGAGGTGTGTGAATATGTCACGTAAACCATTTATTGCTGGTAACTGGAAAATGAACAAAAATCCTGAAGAAGCAAAGGCTTTTGTAGAAGCGGTTGCTGCTAAGCTACCTTCTTCAGATTTGGTAGAAGCTGGTATCGCTGCTCCAGCAATTGATTTGACGACTGTTTTGGCAGCAGCTAAAGGAAGCAATCTTAAGGTAGCAGCCCAAAACGCTTACTTTGAAGATGCAGGTGCTTTCACTGGTGAAAACAGCCCTAAAGTTCTTGCAGAAGTTGGAGTTGACTACATCGTTATCGGTCACTCAGAACGCCGCGATTATTTCCATGAAACAGACCAAGACATCAACAAAAAAGCGCACGCTATCTTCCGCAATGGTCTGGTGCCAATCATCTGCTGTGGTGAATCGCTTGAAACTTACGAAGCTGGTAAAGCTGTAGATTTCGTTGGTGCTCAAGTATCAGCTGCTTTGAAAGACTTGACAGCTGAGCAAGTTGCATCATTGGTCATCGCTTATGAGCCAATCTGGGCTATTGGTACTGGTAAGTCAGCAACTCAAGACGACGCTCAAAAGATGTGTAAAGCAGTTCGTGACGTTGTAGCAGCTGACTTTGGTCAAGAAGTAGCAGACAAGGTTCGCGTTCAGTACGGTGGTTCTGTAAAACCTGAAAATGTTGCGTCTTACATGGCTTGTCCAGATGTTGACGGTGCTCTTGTTGGTGGTGCATCACTTGAAGCTGAAAGCTTCTTGGCATTGCTTGATTTTGTAAAATAAAAAATGTTGAAAAAAGACTTGTCCTCCCAAAGGTGACAAGTTTTTTAAAAGTTGGAGAGAAAAGTTGAAATCGAAAGAATTGGTTTATTTAGCGAGTACGGCTATTTTGTTGGCGGCGACTGCCAATGTAGCAAAAGCCGAGGAACATACAATCGCTGAGTCAGAAATTTTAAAAACAGAAAGGTCTGTTAGTTCCCAGAATCAGATAGTGAATGCGGCTGCATCACAAACGGCTAATCAGCCGACTGTAGCAGTGGCAACTGCTGAACAGTCGGTTCAAGCAGTTAAGCAAGAGGAGCAAGTAACGAATGCTGTAGGAACAGCTGTTGAGTCTGGAGGAGCAGCTCAATCAGCTACTGTAGAAACTCAGGTGGCACCTGCTAAGCCAGAAGGGCAAATTCAGTCAGATGCAACTCCTTCTAATCAGAATGCAACTGCAGCTGATCAGTCAGCAAAAGCAAGCTCTTCTGTTGCAGATTCTGCTACTGCCTCAGAGCCAAAGGCCAGTCCTGCAGTAGCATCAGCACCAAAAGCTAGTAATGCCGGAAAAACTGTATTTTATAATGCTGGGTCAAAGGCTCAGGCAGCCCGCGGGAATTCCCAAGCGGAGATTAAAGGTACATCCTTTGTAGATGTCAGCAGCCACAATGGCCATATCAGCGTAGACGACTATCGTAAATTAGCCCAGCAAGGGGTTGGCGGTGTCGTTGTCAAACTGACAGAAGGAACCCATTACACCAATCCATTTGCTGAGTCTCAGGTGAGAAATGCGCAGAGAGCAGGTTTACAAGTATCAACCTATGCCTTCTCGCACTATACCAGTGATGAAGAAGCGAGAGCCGAAGCTCGTTATTATGCTGCCTTTGCTAATAGACTAGGTTTGCCTAAAGACACAGTCATGGTCAACGATATGGAAGATCCTAAAATGCAAAATGGGATTAACCAGCATACCCAGGCTTGGGCGGATGAGATGCGAAGACTGGGTTATTCTAACCTGATGTACTATACCAGTGCTAGCTGGCTTGATCAAAATAATCTTCGCAGCAAGGGACCGGTTAATACATCGCAATTTGGCTATAGCAACTTCTGGGTGGCCCAGTATCCGTCTTCTAATTTAAATCTTGATGGAGCTAAATCTCTCAAATACAATAGTGGCGCTGGAGCATGGCAGTTTACAGCCCAGGCTCAGCTGTTAGCTGGCAAGCATGTATTTGACCATAGCGTTGATTACACTGGGAGATTTACCCAGCAGTCTGCTCTTGCTAAGCAGCCTTTAAAGGGTAACATCAGTATTCAGAATAAGAATAATGTCAACGGCAGCTTTGATGTTGTGATTTCAAACGTTTCTGCTCCTTATGGAGTGTCTGTTGTTAGTGTTCCAGTGTGGTCTGAAGCTAATGGTCAAGACGATATTATCTGGTACACAGCCACTCAGCAGGCCAATGGTACTTATAAAGTTTCTGTTGATTCTAGCAGACATAAGGATTCAGTTGGCAAGTACAATGTCCATCTCTACTATGTGCGCAATGACGGTCAATTAGTCGGTGTTGGCGGTACTACAACTAATGTATCTGTCATCAAGCCACAGGGCAAAATCAGCATTCAGAATCGTAACAGCGAAACTGGTGATTTCGATATTGTGGTTTCAGGTATCTCATCCCCTGGTGGTCTTAAGACTGTCTCTCTGCCGACTTGGTCAGAGGCCAACGGCCAAGATGATATCAAGTGGTATACTGCTGAACGTCAGGCCGACGGCACCTATCGTAAGCGAGTCCGCATAAGCGATCACAATAATGTGCAAGGCGAGTACAATGTCCATCTCTACTATGTTCAAAATGACGGCCGCTTGGTTGGTGTAAGCGGCACTAAAACGACCGTTTCTCTTGGCAAACCTAAGGGCACCATCAGTATTCAAAATCGAAACAAAGAAACTGGCGATTTTGATATCGTGGTTTCAGGTATTTCATCTCCGGGCGGTCTGAAGAGCGTTTCTCTGCCAACATGGTCTGAAGCCAACGGTCAAGATGATGTTAAATGGTACAACGCTGAGCGTCAGGCTGATGGCACTTATCGTAAGCATGTCCGTCTGAGTGATCACAATAATGTTGAGGGTGAGTACAATGTGCACCTTTACTATGTGCAGAATGACGGCCAACTTGTTGGGGTCACAGGTACTAAAACGACTATTTCCATAGAGAAACCGAAAGCCCAAGGCAAAATCAGCATCCAGAATCGCAACAGCGAAACCGGCGATTTTGATATTGTAGTTTCGGGTATTGTCTCTCCGAGCGGTCTCAAGAGCGTATCATTGCCGACTTGGTCAGAGGCCAATGGCCAAGATGATATCAAGTGGTATGACGCAGAGCGTCAGGCTGATGGCACTTATCGTAAACGAGTTCGCCTGAGCGACCATAACAATGTCCAAGGCGAATATAATGTGCATCTTTACTATGTGCAAAATGATGGCAAGTTGGTAGGAGCAGGCGGCATCAAGACCAATGTTTCTATCAGCAAGCCGCAAGGTAAAATCAGCATCCAGAATCGCAACAGCGAAACTGGCGATTTTGATATCGTGGTTTCAGGGATCTCATCCCCAGGGGGGGTGAAGAGTGTTTCTCTTCCGACCTGGTCCACAGCCAATGGCCAAGATGATGTCCAATGGTACACAGCTGAGCGCCAAGCTGATGGCACTTATCGGAAACGAGTTCGTCTGAGTGATCACAATAATGTTGAGGGCGAATATAATGTGCACCTTTACTATGTGCAGAATGATGGCAACTTGGTTGGTGTGAGCGGCACTAAAACGACTATTTCCATTGAGAAACCAAAAGCGCAAGGTAAAATCAGTATTCAGAATCGCAACAGCGAAACCGGCGATTTTGATATTGTCGTTTCAGGTATCGTATCACCAGGTGGTCTTAAGACAGTTTATCTTCCAACTTGGTCAGAGGTTAATGGCCAAGATGATGTCCAATGGTACACAGCGGATCGTCAGGCTGATGGTACTTATCGTAAGCATGTATATGCGCGTGACCATAACAATGTTCAAGGCGAATATAATGTGCATCTCTACTATTTGCAAAATGATGGCAAGCTAGTAGGAGCTGGTGGCATCAAGACCAATGTGTCAATCAGTAAGCCGCAGGGTAAAATCAGTATTCAAAATAAAAATAACGATACTGGAGAGTTTGACATTGTAGTATCAGGCATTGTGGCACCAGAAGGTCTCAAGACAGTTTACCTGCCGACTTGGTCTGAAGCCAACGGTCAAGATGATGTCCAATGGTACACAGCGGATCGTCAGGCTGATGGTACTTATCGTAAGCATGTATATGCGCGTGATCATAAGAATAATGCAGGCGAGTACAATGTTCACTTGTATTACTTAAATAATCAAAATCAGCTGCAAGGAGCTGGCGGAGAAAAGACCTCTATCTCTGTGAACCGTCCTCAGGCAGCTAGTCAGCGAGACCGTGTTCTTGCGGCGGCAGCTTCTATGGTAGGTGTCAGGGGAGGCAGTGCTGAGCATCAGCGCTTGGTCAACGATTATAATAGTGTCAGACCTCTGCCAGTTGGCTACGCTGTAAAAAACACAGATGACTGGTGCGACATTTTCACGACGGTTATTTTCCAAAGAGAGGGCTTGAGCGATCTTATCGGCCGCGAGTGCGGTGTTGAGCGCCATATTCATATTTTCCAAAGACTAGGTATCTGGAATGAAGATGGTAATTCGACTCCTAGCGCAGGCGATATCATCACCTTTAACTGGGACAAAGATACTCAGCAAAACGATGGTTGGGCTGATCATATTGGTATTGTCGAAAAAGTTGAAAATGGCATCATTCACACGATTGAAGGCAACAGCAATAACGTAGTTAAACGCAACACTTACCGCATCGGTCATGGAAATATCCGTGGTTTTGCGACACCTCGTTATAGATAAACATACAAAAAAACCAAGGGAAAACTTGGTTTTTTTAACGTCTTAGAATTTTCTTTATGAGCTGAAGCAGCTTAAATTTGAGAGGGTTAGGATAATAACGGAAAGTCCCCATTTTTCGGACTATGAAGCCGTTGAAGTTCTGCTTGAAGCGCAGAACACCGTCAGAACCGTCGAAAATTCCCATAATGCCGAGGAAATTGTAAAATGGGATACCTCTCTTGATGCTTTCGGTCATAACATATTCCTGCAGCAGGGCTGGAGCGTAGAATTTATTAAACTCAGGATAGGAGCCGCTGAAGAGATAGGTTGCTTCCTGAGGGGTGTAGATAAAGAGGCTGGCAGCCAGGATTTGGTCTTGGTCGCCGTACTTGTCAATCAGCTCTTTGGCCTCTGCTTTGCGGGTTTCAAAGCTATCAAACTGGCTGGAAAGTTCTCGCAGCTGGTTTTGTTTCTTTTCAGATTGAGGATTGTTTTCCAAGTCCGCCTGCAGTTTCTGAATTTTCTGGCTCAGTTTCTCTTGGTCTTTTTGTAAGTTCTGAAGATAGTCCTTGAAGTTGAGACTGGCTGTCATAAAGTCCGCTTGCTTACCAAACCTATCATAAAAATCTTGATAGTAATCTAGTGGCTTATCATCATATTCCCGCCGGTCAGAAGTGGCAGCTGTGATGTCTTTGAAAACGCTGAGTTGGTCGCGTTCCAGCCTTTTTAGCTTGATACCAAAGGTATTAGCCTTTTTGACAGTCGCCTTGCCATTTTTACTGAAGGATTTGAGCAGGTCTTTCTCCGTCAGACCAGCTAAGTCTTTGACATAATGCCAATCAGGCTCCCCGCCTGGATAGCCTGTCTGTAGGCCGTCAAAGTCAAAGCCCAAATCAGTCAGTTGCTGGATAAGCTCGACTTTTTCATCAGATGTGGGCTGGCCATTGCTGTCAAAAGTCTGATACGTCTCGTAAGGCTTGATGATGAGCTCTAGGGCGCCTTCTTTTTTAGCGTAAGCCTGCAATGCTTGATAGAAGGGAGTCAGGTATTGAGCGTCAGTAGAGACAGGGCCGCAGTTGATTTCCATATGGAGGCCGCCAGTCATAGGCATACTGTAGAGGACTGCAGACACCACTACCTGTCCCTGCGGGTCAGTGTAGCCGATATACTGGGTACTGAAGCCACGCTTGTTCAGCAACTCTGCCATTTCCACGGTCTGCATAAAAGAGCGTTGGGAGCTAGCTGAGGTATGCTGGATGAATTCTTCTTGGCTGAGAAGTTTAAAGGTCATAGGCTTCCTTTCTTTTAATGCTTGCTGCGCAGTTTCTTTCTGAGAGTGTAGGCCAGATTGGAGAGGTGGTAAAGAGGATTAGTTGGCAGGTTAAACTCACCAGCAAATTCCTCAATGGTTGGATTGAACTTGGATTTAAAGCTGTAGAGACCGCCCTTGAGGTCGTTTTCGATTCCACCCATATTTTGCCAATCTGCTCCGCGCTCAAAAGCATGTTTGGCCGTTTCGTACCAAGTGATGATAGCTGGCTGATAACGACGGTATTCCTCGTCCATTCCGGCATAGATATTTTCAGAGGTCTTGCCGTATTCTAAGACCAGTGTGCCAGACAGGGGAACAACAGTAGCACCTTGGCTGATTTTGGCCTGCAGAAAGTCAATCTCTTCTTGGAGGCGTTTCTGTTCTTGCTGGTTATTCTCAATCTTGCCGGGCTTGGTTTTCTCGGTAAATTTCTCTGCTTCTTTAAGTGTCTTGGTCAGCTGAGTCTGCAAGTCTTCCAAGCGTGACTTTAGATCAATGCTAGACAAGGTGATGTAGGAGTGCTCAGGATAAGTATCCAAGAGTTTTTGGTAATAGTCTTTGCCACGCAGGTGGATGTTTTTTCTATTTTCCGTTTTCTTCATCAGGGCTGAAAAGTCATCCAGTAATTCTGCTCCGCCAAATTGGATTTGAATGCCTTTGTTACGGGCTGTACGAATAGCCTGCCGAGTACTCTTAGAAAGCAGCTCCTCGCTGAAATCTTCTTTATGGATATTGGCCTGCAAGCGAGGCTGGATGGTTTCGTCCAGAGACTCAGTCCGCCCGACCCAGACAGCTCCTGCTTGCTGCAGTTCTTGAATCAGCTCAACTGTCTCTGCTTTGTCTTGCAATTCACCGCCCATCTTGCTTTCTGCCAGAAAGAGGCTAGGATCAAACTTGACAAAGAGCGCTTTTTTCTCCTTGGCAAATTTCTTGAGCGACGCCAAAACAAAGGCCAGCAGCTCCTTGTCAGTATAGTCCATGATGGGACCGCGAGGGATATAAAGCATGGTCATCCCCAAGGGCAGTGGTTTGATCAAGACACTGGCTGCAGCAACCAAGTGGTCGTCTTTATAGAAGCCCAAGCGCTCATTGGCCCAGTTATCCTTAATCTGAGCCCAGGCTGAGCTCTGCAGAAGATTGGCCTGCGGATGAGCCGTGACAAAATCGTCGTGTTCCTGAGCTGAAATTCCAATTTTGTAACTAAACATTATTTTAAAACCCACTCTCTAATAGCGTGTGCTACGCCGGATTCGTCGTTCGATTTGGTGATATATTTGGCGATTTTCTTGAGTTCTTCCTTGCCATTTTCCATGACAACAGGAGAGCCGACGGCTTCCAGCATGGCGCGGTCGTTTTCTTCATCACCGATAGCCATGGTCTGATCCTTGCTCAAGCCCAGTTTTTCAGCCAGATGGAGGATAGCAGCCCCTTTATTGACAGTCTTTTTGACAATTTCCAGATAGAAAGGAGCTGATTTAACCAGTGTATATTTTTCAGTTAATTCCAGTGGCAGCTTGTCAATGGCCGCATCCAGAATTTCCGGCTCATCAATATACATGCATTTGACGATTTCTTTATCAGCCATTTCTTCAGGCGTACGATAGAAAATCGGCATGCTGACC
>CBDFAZ010000046.1:0-14030 GCA_965245685.1 uncultured Streptococcus sp.
ATAGATTCGAACTTTATCCTCATAAGTTAATTTCATTTAAAAACACCCCAAAAGTTAGATTTTTTCTGTCTAACTTTTGGGGTGCGGTTCAAAAACGATATTCATCCTCTTTTATTTTGCGCTGAATGCCTGAGACAAGTTCTGACGTAAATTTTCTAATTCCTTGAGCTGATGGCGGTCTCGGTAGAAATTAAGATGACTTTTAGCTATATCATAGTAAGAATCAAAGTCTTGGGACAAAAGCTCAGCACAAGCAGGATCCTTTAGGCGATCGGTCAACAGTCGATGCTTGATAACTGCAATCAGATAGTAAATTAAGCCCTTATCCCTTGGATTCCCATATCGTTTGATTAGATCGTCCTTCTTTCGCAAGAGTGCTAGCACCGGCTGGTAGTCTCCCCTTTCACAGCTAATCAAGGCCAGATAGACTTCCAGTTGAGTCTCTTTCCAAGGGAAACTAAGTGATTCTAAACCCCTTTTAGCCTTGAGAAAAATTCTCTCAGCTTGATCATAGTCTCTCAGCTGATAATGGGTCATACCTAAGCTGATATAGAAGGCGAATATCGACGGCTCAGCAATTTTATTTTCTGTCAGCTCAATGGCCTCCTTCTGATGGGCTAGTGCTGTCGTGAAATTCCCACGAATCTGCTCAATCTCTGCCAAATAATCCAAAGCAGCCGCTATCTGAATCGAATATTTAGAGCGAAGCGAATTGGTTAGACTAAAACAATCGATAGACTGGTAAAGATGGTGGAGAGACTGCTCCTCATCTCCAATCATAAGATGATAGAGCCCCTTGAGCCGGAGGTTGATAGCAATGGCCTCGTGATTGTTGGCCTGAACCGAAGCATCTAGAGCCAGCTCCGTATAATAGCGCATCTCCGGGATATTCTCAGTCTGAATGCAATAGTAAATCATCTGACGGTAGCCTTCTAGAAGAAATTCCAGCTGATTTAGCTCCTTGGCAGAAGCAATTACTTGTTGGATATTGTCCATCCCTTGCTGGTAATTCCCCGTCCGGATAGCATAGCGCCCTTCTAGATAGAGAAAGCGAAGAAGCAAAAGCTGAAAATCCTTGTGATTCTGGTGTTTTCTCTCTAAACCCTCTATCTCCCGACGGATACGGTCAAACTGGTCTAAAACTGCGGACTGATTGCTATCATCCGTCTTTTCGATAAAACCAAACTCCCGCGAATAAATTGGAAATAGCTCGTGATGAAACTGCAGGGTAGCCTCGAGATAATGCAGCTCGTACTCCAGAGACTTAATCGGCTGCTTGGACATCTTGTAGTGATAGGCGATTTCATTGAGCAGCTGAGCATGATAGAGAGAGTCTCCCAGCTGGTCTTCCATGCCTTGGGCAATCTGGTGATGCAGCATTCGCTTCTTGGCAAGTGACAAGCGCTCATAGGCGTAGATTCTCAAAAGCTCCTGGCTGAACCGCACTACCAATTCCTCGCCCTGCTCCTCTTCCATCAATAGCTGCTTATGTCCAAACTCCTCAGTGATTTCGACCACTTCTTCCATCGGCAGGCCTAATAACCTAGCTAAGAGCGAAACCGACGCAGGAGCCCTAAAACAAGCCAGATAGTCCACCAACTCCTCTTCTTGACTGCTCAGGTAATCCAGCTTCAGAGACAGCTTGGCCTTGATGGCCGGAGTCAGCGGATGAAACTTCTCTCCTCGTAGGAGCTGCTCAGCATATTCCGACAGGAAGAAAGGGATTCCTTGACTGACTCGATAAATATCCTCAAGGCGTTCTTCAGATAGGGCTATCTGACCTGTCTGGGCTTGCAAGTAAGCCGCACTATCCTTAAAATTCAGCGGCTGCAGCTCGATAAAGCCCAGCTTATTGCGTACCAGCAGGTGATTGAAAAAATGTTCCAAATAAGAAGGGGTGCTCAGATGCTTGGTCAGCACAAAGGCCACAGGATAGCCGGTCAAATGATTCATAACTTGCTCTAGGACAGCAACGCTGGACTTATCCATCCAGTGACAGTCCTCAATCAAGATTATCAAAGCTTTTTTCTTAGAAATCTTCTGCAGAATATCCACCACAAACTGAGCCAGCTTGTCCGCATCCAACTGAAGACTAGAAGTGCCGCCTGTCAAAATGGGAAAATAACTCTCCAAAATGACCTGCCACTGATTGATAGAGAGAATCTGGTGCTGAATAACCAAGTCGCCTAGACCGTCCAGCAAGCCACGCCAAGGCTGGAGCTCTACCTTCATCTCTTCCTTGAAACACTCGGCCATGACAATCTGGAAATACTTGGTCTGATTGGCCAGTACTTGACGAGTCACTGTCCGCTTTCCGATACCAGTACCACCGACTAGGACCAGAGCACGCGCCTCCTGAGCCTCTATCACCTTAGAGAAATAAGATTCCAAACGTCTGATTTCATCGACCCGCCCGAAAAAGTGATCCGTATTGCGCAGAAACTGCTTGGTCTTGCGCTCGCTACGGTCCTTGGCAAGCACCTCATGATATAGTTGCTGGATAGGTTCTGTAGGACTGATACCCAGTTCCTTATCCAAAATATTGAGCAATTTGTAATAGGTCTCAATGACCTTTCCAGGCCGATCATTATCCTGATAGAGCTTCATGAGCAGATGGTAGTTCTTCTCATCAAACTCATCAATGCTGATCAAACGGCGCAAATTCCGCTCAGCCTCTTTCAAATCCAGATGGTCTTTTTCTGTTTCCATCTGTTGGTAGCAGGCCTGGATATAAAGCTGCTCATATCGCGTCCGCATCTTGGACACCCAGTAATCAAAAGCCTCGCTATCCTTGAGATAGAAGCCCTGTAGAAAATCACCCTGATAGAGAGACAGATGCTCTGCAGGATGATCCGTGAAAAGTTCTACATCACTTTCAATCGCACACTCGGGATTAAGCGACAACACAGTCCGGTTGGGAGCGACAATCCACTCCCCACCTAGTAGCTTATTAGCTTGATAAATGGTATTGCGCAGATTCTTTTTGGCGGTCTGATTATCCTTGTTTTCCCAGAGGATTCCTGCAATCTCTTCTCGATTGACTGCTCCATTGATATGGAGATAGTAAAGCAGAGCATTGATTTTTGCAAAAGGAAAAAAAACTTCCTCCTGATTGAGAAAGACACTCGGACTTCCCAGTAATTTCAACCTCAACAGATCTTTCGTCATGCAAACGCCTCCAAGAAACCTTATAGAACTAATATAAACAAAAAGAGACAGTTTGGCAAGTAAAGTATTATACTAGCCCTTAATTTCCAGTTTTTAAATTGGTTTTATTTAGGATTTTTCTGTTATACTAAGATGAAAAATAAAATTTTAGAAAGTTACTTATGAAGAAAAATATTGTTCTTTTCATTTTTCTCCTTCTGAGCGCGATTGGCTTAGAATACGAGACACAAGCCTATACCACAGGCAGTATGTCAGGCGCCTCCTATGGGATTGTTGGATTATCAGCCCTCTTGGCCCTGCTCTACATCATCCCTGCCCTGCTCTTGATTCACCAACTAGGCAAAAAATGGCAGACGCCTGCGCTTAGCCTTGGGGTAGCTCTGCTAGGTGGCCTTTTCATTTCTGGTTGGACCTCTGGCTTGGCCAATACCTATATCCACGAGTGGGTCAGCACCAGCTTCCCAAACACGCTGCTCAGTGATCTAGAGAATGCCATCGCAGCTCCGCTGGTTGAAGAACCGCTCAAGCTTCTGGCAGTTGCCTTCGCTGTCTATCTAGTACCTGTGAAAAAGATCAAATCCTTTTTGCTGCTTGGTATTACTGCTGGCATGGGCTTTCAGATTAGCGAGGACTTCTCCTATATCCTATCAGATCTACGCGAAGGCTTCTCCTTCACTATCTCTGGGATTCTAGGCCGTATCACTGGCGGCATTGCCTCTCACTGGCTCTACACCGCCCTGACCACTCTCGGTCTAGCGCTCATGCTGCGCTATGCCAAAACTCAGAAAAACTACTTCCGAGCAGGGCTCTTCTACTTCCTAGCAACCTTCGTCCTCCACTTCTTCTGGAATTCACCGCTGACTGCTATCGAAACAGATATCCCAATCATCGTACCTGCTATGACTGCTCTGGCTGTCTTTATCTTTCACCCAGCCTCCCGACCAGCCCATAAAACCGACCAAGAAGAATTGGGAGTGGAATGATGCAAAAACACGACCGTTAGGGTCGTTTTTATTCTTACTTCAGGAAGATATTTTCTTGACATTCTACATTTAAACCATATCAATTGATTACAAAAATCGGAATAACCTATTTTTAGAAATATCTACATAAGCCTCTTGTCATAATCTATCATCCATTTCACAAAAAACACCTCTAATCCTCTCCCCACCAACCTTTTCCAACATCTTCCATCCTCTTCTTTCCATGCTCTTTCCTTAAAGAAATGTTAACATTTTCTTAAAACTAACTTATATTAGGAATCTTTAAGCCGCAGTCTGTATACTTTCTACAAATCATCTAAGAAAGAGGTATGGATATGGATTTTCTAGTGATTCCGGCCTATGAGCCTGATTATAATCTTATTAAGCTGATTAAAAAAATTCACCATAAAAGTGATTTTCATATCATTGTTATCGATGACGGAAGCTCTTCTAAATGCCAGATAGTCTTTGAGCAGGCAGAGCAGTACGCGACCGTGCTCCGTCATCAGGTCAATCAAGGCAAAGGGCAAGCGCTGAAAACTGCTTTTACCTTTATCCAAGCACTGAAGATCTATGGAACGGTGGTAACAGCAGATGCGGATGGCCAGCACAAGGTCTGGGATATTTTCCGCGTAGCGGTCAAGGTTTCTGAAAATCCCAATCGACTGATTCTGGGAGCGCGCGCCTTCACAGGCAAGGTGCCTCTGCGCAGCCGCTTCGGCAACAATCTGACTCGGGCTCTCTTCAAGCTTCAGACTGGGGTGGGTGTCTCCGATACTCAGACAGGCTTGCGAGCCTTTACGACCAACATGATTCCATTTATGCTAAAGGTAGAGGGCCAGCGCTATGAGTATGAAATGAACATGCTCCTAGAAGCCAGCAAGGAATATCGCATTTTGGAAGTGCCCATTGAGACGGTCTATATCAATGACAATCAAGGCTCGCACTTCCGGCCGATTCGGGATGGGCTCATGATTTATAAAAATATATTCAAATTTGCCCTGACTTCTCTTAGCAGCTTCATCGTCGACTACATCGTCTACGCACTGGCTCTCTTGTTTTTAGCTGCTGTGCCGACCAGCCTGAGAATTCTTCTCGCAAATGGGATTGCCCGCGTGACCAGCTCAATCTTTAACTATTCGACTAATAAAAAGCTGGTCTTTAAGAACGATGACAGTATACTCAAGACAGGAACTGGCTATTTCAGACTAGCTGTAGTGCTCTTTATCCTAGACACACTGCTGATTCGCCTCTTCTACGCTGTCTTTGGTCTCAATCTTCTGATTGTCAAAATTATCGTCGGAATTTTACTCTTCACCGTCTCCTGGATGGTCCAAAAGAGATTTATTTTTAAGGAAAGGACACACACCGCATCATGAAATTTTTAAAGAAACGCTATGCCTACGCCTCCATTTTCGGTCTGCTTCTGACAGCTTCCTTCAGCTACTCCATGCTGAAAACCTTTGTCATCGCAGAGACCATTTCCACGGTTTCAAGCACAAGTTCGTCGTCCAACGCCGAGGCCGCCAGCAAGGCTGCGGAAACAGCGACAGTGACGGATACCAGCTATTCAGACGACAACATCTCGGTTACGCTAACTGAAAAGACCGTCAGCAACACCCAAGTCTACATCGCTGATGTGACTGTCAGCTCATCGGAATACCTGAAAACAGCCTTTGCCCAAAACACTTACGGAAACAATGTCACAGCAAAGACCTCGGAAACGGCTGCCAACAACGATGCTATCCTAGCGGTTAACGGCGACTACTACGGAGCCAACACGACTGGCTATGTCATCCGCAACGGCGTCGTCTACCGCGATACCGTCCGAGAAGACTCCAGCAATGGTGATTTGGCTATTTACAAAGACGGCTCCTTCAAGATTATCTATGAAGACCAAGTCTCTGCCGATCAACTGGTCAAAGATGGTGTGGTCAATCTCTTGGCCTTCGGCCCATCTCTTGTAGAAAATGGTGAGATTGCCGTTGATACCAACTCCGAAGTCGGCCAGTCCATCTCTTCCAATCCTCGGACAGCTATCGGTATCATTGATGAAAACCACTACATCATCATCGTCTCAGACGGACGGACCTCAGAAAGCGAGGGACTTTCGCTCTACCAGATGGCAGAAATCATGAAATCTTACGGTGTCAAGACCGCCTACAACCTTGATGGCGGCGGTTCCTCTACACTTTACTTTAATGGTCAGGTCATTAACAAGCCTACAACCAACGGAAATACTATCTCAGAAAGGACGGTGAGTGATATTGTCTACATCGGTTACTAATCCCAGCAAAAAACGTTTTAGAAAAACAGCCCTTATCTACGCACTATTAACTATTTTCTTCTTTGCTTTCAGCAGAATCTATGAATCTTTCAGCTTCGGCGAAACATCTAGCCACATGCACCATCTCTTCGCCATTCCTCTGGTGGGTGGCATCCTCCTCCTGCTCTTTATGAAGGTTATTCCTAATCTCTCTCGGCTCAGCCTCAACCTCTGGAACTCAGCTGTAGCCATTATGACAGCCGGCATGCTCTTCCGTGGTATCGTCAACCTATCTGGCCGCTCCACGACACTGGATATGCCCTACTGGTACCTAGGAGCGGCCTTTGCGGTTCTAGCACTAATCTCCATGGTCTTTACTCGAAGTGAATGGAATAAAGAAATCCAGGCACAGCCGATAACCAGCAAAAAAGAAGACGCAAAACTAAGTCGTCGTGAGACCTACAGTCAAGCATAGACCAAAAAACCTCAGAAAAATCTGAGGTTTTTATTGTAGTAATAATCTTTCTGATTCTTCATTCACACTCATACACACTACCCGTCAGCGGGTCAATGACTTCTGCCAGCTTAAAATGTCCCTGCTCATAATGATAATGACAGATGGCGCAGTTGCCAAAGCGCACCTTTGGATCCAGAGCTTGGGCTGCAATCTTGAGATAGAAGGCCCACATGGCACCTCCGTGGCTGACGGCCAAGACTGGCTCTGCTCCTGCCTGCTCCATGACCTCAGTCAGAGTGACCAGCAGGCGTTCACCGACTTGGTCCACTCCTTCTCCACCATAAGGAACAAAAAGGTCTTCAAAAGAGGTGCCTCCCAGCAGAAATTTCGGCTCCAGGCGTTCGGGCTGGGCTTCAAAGAGACCAAAGTTCCATTCTTTAATGCCCTTAAGGCGAGTATAGTCGGTCCGGCCGGAGACAAGTTCCAGAGTATCAGAAGCTCGCTCCTGGGTGGACGAGTAGAGCTGACCAAAACGAATGCCCCGCTCTTGCAAATAAGCTCCTGCCTGCCGGGCTTGATCCTGCCCCAGTTTTGTCAAAGGAGAGTCGCAAGCTCCCTGCACCAAGCCTTCTTGATTGAAAAAGGTCTGGCCGTGCCGCATCAAATATAGATCTTTCATTTTCCCTCCCAATCGCTAAAATCGTGACCAATAGCCTCCTCTAGGTAGAATTGGTCATTTTCAAAAGTAAACTTCAAAATTCCGCAGTTGGTCATGTGACCTAGGTCATCCAGACGCCAGTTTTTCTGCCAAGCTCTGACAAAATTGGCCATAGCTCCGCCATGTGAAACCATGAGCACAGACTGACCGTTTGTCTCTTGCATGAGCTGAAGAATGGTCGCTGCCATACGCTCCTGCACCTGATCTTGTGATTCACCGCCATAGGTCACAAAGAAATCTTTATAAGGCAGGGGTGGATTGAGGTCTTCGCTTTCCCCTTCAAAGGTTCCAAAGTTCCATTCCTTGAGTCCCTTGACACGCTTATAAGGAATCTTACCGTCCGTTACCAATTCCAAGGTATCACAGGCCCGCTCTTGAGTAGAGCTATAAGCATCGTCAAATGTAATACCGGCATCCTTAAAATATTGCCCTGCTACCTTGGCCTGATAGATGCCAAAATCGGTCAGAGGAGCATCACACCAGCCTTGTACCTTATGGCGCAGGTTGAAAAGCGTCTGGCCATGCCGCATCAGATAAAGAGTTTTTGCCATCATTCATATCTCCTTTAGATGAGTTCTAACTTTTCAAAGGCCTTGTAGAGACCGTCTTGGCTGACCGAGTCTGTCACCAGATCGGCTATGGTCTTGATTTCCGCTCCGCCATTTCCCATAGCAACTCCGACCTGACAATAGTCCAGCATAGGAATATCAACCTTGGCATCGCCAAAAGCCAGAGTATCCGCCTTATCAGCATGAAGATGCTTCAGCAGAACCTCAATGGCATGCGCCTTGGTAATGTCTTTGACTCCTAAATCACCAAAGAGAGCATGCTCGCCCTTGCCACCCCACGTACCTGCCTTGAGCTCAGGAAAAGCTGCCTTGGAATCCAGATGGTCTTGGTAACTCTTGAGGATAAAACTGACTTTGTTCAGATCGTCTCGGTAGAGCTCCCCACCATAAACCAAGCCATGAAGGGCTTCTTCTGCCTCCATATTTACGACTTCTTCTGGCTTAGCACCTTTTCCAAGGACGTAGGTCTGAAGCACTGGTCGCGCTGCTTCGCGGAAGCCCCTGCTTGCAAAGAGACCGTTATTACTCTCCAGGTAAAACTCTAGCCCTCTCTCCTGAAGCCAGTCGACTAGCCTTTTAGCGACATCTCGCGGAATCAGCTGGTACAAAATAACCTGCCCCTCATGCTCCACATAGGAGCCGTTACCACCAATCATACCATCAAAGCCAATATCCCAAATTTCCGGCGGCATCTCAGCCTTGCTGCGACCTGTACATACATAAACCAAATGGCCCTTTTCCCGTGCCTTCCGAATGGCAACCACAGCAGACTCCGGTATATGATTGTCATAGTCGATGATGGTACCGTCCACGTCCAGAAAGATGATTTTTCTCATCATAAAGCCCTCTTCCTCATGTTCTTACTCGCATTTGCTGAATGCTTTCTTCATTTTTTACAAATTCTCTCACTTTTAGCCAATATTATTTTACGAACTCTCTATCCTATTATATACTTTTTTGAAAGCCTTTTCCTATAGAATTATCAGAGATAATGGTACTATCCTTTTTTTCTCATAAAAAACAAGAAGGAAAACTTTTAATCAGCTTGTTCCCTCTGTTCTTTTTATTTCCCATCTTATCTACTCATCCTCTGCTTCAAACAGCCAGAGTTTGGAATCAAAGTCATAGCTCGGCTTTTGCTCAGAATCCTCCAGAAGCTGACCGCTGGAAGCGTCCGTGGTCACCAGCCCAACTCGCATAAGCTCAGCCCCCATATAGACACGCCCCTCTAGCCGATAGACCTTATCCACAGCCAGTCCTTTCAACTGCAAGCGCTGATGAGAGCGATTGACTTGGTTGAGGACCTTGAAAGTGCCTAAAAGCGCCGTGTTCTGATCCTGACTGACAACCATCCAAGCTGTCTGCCCATCTCCCTTAAACGGCGACTGCAGTCGATAAAAAGTTCCATTATGAATCAGCTCTCGATGGCGCTTGTAAAAAGCTATCTGTTCCCTCACCTCAGCCAATTCTTCTGGGCTTAGCTGATTAAGATCCAGCTCATAGCCAAAGGAACCAAAAAAGGCGACATTCCCCCGCGTCTTCAACGGCGTCAGACGATTGGTCTGGTGATTGGGCACGATGGAGACATGGGCTCCCATGGACGAAAGCGGATAGAGAAGACTGGTTCCATACTGGATTTTCAAGCGCTCGATCGCATCCGAGGCATCGCTGGTCCAAGCTTGAGGCGCATACTAGAGCATACCTGAATCAAAGCCGCCTCCACCTGAACAGCAGGACTCAAATAACAATCTCGGATAGCGACTGATCAAACGCTCATACAAGTCATAAACGCCCAAGACATAGCGGTGAAAAATCTCGCCTTGCTGATCAGCTGGCCAAGCAGCCGAAAAGACATCCGTCAGAGGGCGATTCATATCCCATTTGATATAATCCAGCTGCGCTTCCTCAATAATCGCTGACAGACGCTCAAAAATCTCATCCACTACTTCCGGCCGAGAATAGTCCAAAACAAACTGGTTCCGACCATGGTGGAGCTGTCTATCTGGCACTGCAAGCAGCCAGTCAGGATGAGTTCGGTAGAGTTGGCTGTCCTTATTGACCATTTCCGGTTCAAACCAAAGACCAAACTGCATGCCTAAACCGTGAATTCGCTCTGCTAGCGAGCCCAGTCCCTGCGGCAGCCTTTCTGGATTGACAAACCAATCACCCAGCCCAGCGCGATCGTTAGTCCTCTGGCCAAACCATCCGTCATCTAGCACAAAGAGCTCAACTCCTACTTGCTGAGCCTTTTCAGCAAGATCCAACAGCTGATTCTCACTAAAGTCAAAATAGGTAGCTTCCCAGTTATTGATGAGAACAGGACGCGCTCGCTCGCGCCAGTGGCCCCTAGCTAGGCGTTGACGAAATAGCTGATGAAAAACTTGACTCATGCCGTTGAGGCCCCGCTCAGAGTAAACCAGCAGAGCTTCTGGATTGGTAAAGGACTGGCCCGCAGCCAGCTTCCACTCAAAACCGAAAGGATTGATGCCTATCTGCAGCCGAGTCACATCATAGGTGTCCACCTCAGCCTGAATGAGAAAATTACCTGAGTACACCAAGGCCGCTCCTAACACTGGACCTGAAAACTCAGTCGTTTCCGGTCGCTTAAGAGCTACAAAAGGATTGTGGTGGGGACTGGAAATGCCGCGGGTTGACTCAATGGACTGAATCCCCTGCTGAAGCGGGCGCTCCTTGATATGGCGTTCCCGGGCCCATGCTCCCGATAGCTGCAGCCAGTCATAATCAGCATCTGGCAGATCCAGCGACAGACTAGCTAGGGATTCCAAATAGCAAGTTTCCCTGCCTTGATTAAGTACTTTGCTGGAACGAGCGATAACCGGCCAATCCGCAAAAATCGTATAAAACAGCTGAACTTCTACTTTTGTCACCGCGTCTCGCAGGGTCAAGATAAGAGTCTTAGCCTCCGTTTGAGCCTCTATATAAGTAGCTGGCAAACCCTCTAAAACTGGCTTACCATCCACTATCTGATGACTGACATAGACAAAGTCAGTAATACGCGAGCCATTTTCCTGCCGCAGACAGATAGCGGGATGGCGGAAGTCTGTCGTGCCGTATTCTGGAAATTCCTGCCGCACATGCTCCAAAGAATAGCGTAAATCCCCTTCTTTCCGATAGGTTGTCATGGGCCGATGCTGCAGCTCCACCAAATAAGAATAATCCCGCTCCGGTACCGCCGCTCCGTAGTAAAGCTGCAAGAGTTTACCATCCTTCGAAACCCGAAAGATATAAGAAATCTTACCATTAGTCAGATGAAATTGCCTGCACTCTTCCTTAAACAAAATACTCGCTTTATTCATGACCTTCTCCTTTCGTAGTCCGCAATCATGCTTCTCCTTTCATTATAAAAAAGGCTACCACTTTTGGTAAGCCTTTCTCTCTAGTATTATTTATCCAAATGTGACTTTTTACAGCTCCTGTCCCAGATGAGAGCTGGCCTTGCGAAAATTCAAGGGCGACTGGCCACGCGCCTTCTTGAAGGCTTTTGAAAAGCTCTGGGTTCCGGCAAAGCCTGTCTTATTGGCAATCTCTTCCACCGAAAGCTGGCTGCTCGTCAGCAAATCAGCTGCCATATTGAGTCGCAAATCATTACTGTACTCCTTAATACCCTTTCCTACTTCATCCTTGAAAAGCCGAGATAGGTAGGAAGGGTGTAGCGCTAATTTCTGCGCCAACTCCTGCACAGATAAACTTTCTGGCAGATGGCTACTCAGCAGTTCCAATACCTGCTGGACATAAGGATTGACTCGACGGCTTTCCGTGATTAAGGATGTCTGCTTAAGACGTTGGGACAAGAGCTCTAAGAATCGATAAACTTGCCTTTGCAGAGCTAGTTCAGCTGTTATTCCGCTGCCTTCGTAAGCCAGACTTTCAAAGACCAAGGCCTTAAATTCCTGCAAAGAAGTCAGCTCAAAAGACCATTGGCCAGACTGTAAGCCCAGAGCCTGCAGATAAGGAGGCAAGAGGCGTCCACCCAATCCCATCCAGACATAAGACCAAGGCTCTTCTCCATCAGCCTGATAAAAGACCGACTGACCCGGTGGCACCACAAAGCCCTGCCCTTCCTGCAAATCATAACGCTGATTGCCAACGGAGTAAGTCCCCTGTCCCTCCAGTACGATATGAATGACATAAACATCCCGGACAGCCGGCCCAAAGCTATGATGGGCTTCCGTTTTTGAATAACCGCAGAAGGCAAAAAAACAATCTTCTTGGCCAAACTGCATAGACTTAACCAAGGTCAGCGAATGCTCCATCAGCTTCTCCTTAGATTTAGATAATTTTTTTATCCTTATTATAAAACAAAAACCACTAAACAGCAACTGAATCTGATTAGTGGTTTCTTCATTCATCTTAAAAAGATTGGACGGATGGATTATGATTGAAGAGAGCATGGGTAGCCTTATAGATATGATAGGCTGTTGCAGCATTATTCATAGTGTAAAGGTGTATGCCCGCTACATCTTGGGTCACCAAGTCAACAATTTGGTCCACAGCATAAGCCAGACCAGCTGCTCTCAGAGACTCTGGGTCATGTTCGTACTTATCCAGAATAGCCCGGAATTTTCTTGGCAGCTTGATATTCTCACAGGTCTTGAGCAGGCGCAGAGCCTGATTGCGATTGAGAATCGGCATAATCCCGGCATGAATTGGCACTTCAATACCCGCTAAAATACACTTGTCCTGAAAATCATAAAAACGCTCATTGTCAAAGAAAAGCTGAGTCACCAGACTAGAACAGCCAGCATCCACCTTTTTCTTGAGATTTTGAATATCCGAAATCTGATTTGGAGAATCCGGATGGCCCTCCGGATAGCAGGCTCCAATGATGTCAAAGTGCGGTGCTTCTGTCTTGATGTATTCGATCAAGTCAGTAGCATAGGTGAAATCATCCTTAGGCGCCACATCTGGAAAAATATCCCCTCGCAAAGCTAAAATCTGATGGACACCAACCCGATCTAAAGACTGTAAGATATTAGACACCATGTCCTTAGTCAGATAGACCGCAGGTAAGTGAGCTATCGTCGGAATCTTGAGGTCGTTGGCGATGAACTCGGTCAAACGAACCGTCGTCTCCTCAATGTCAAACTTATTATTGCTGGCTGTCACACTGATAAAGTGAGGAGCCAGATCTTGCATCTCTCTCAACGCCTGAAAAATCTTATCATTGCCTACTGCCGGATTGGGAGGAAATACTTCAAATGAGAGACTAGGTGTATGACGACGAACCATATAACAAAAAGTTCCTTTCAATGATGGTAGCGATAGCTGAGGACAATCCTAGAAGAACAGCTCCTGCAGGATTGTCAGCTCCGCTTCAATTTTGGTATGCTCCTCCATCAAGATCAACTTTTGAGGTTCCAGGAGGATTATTGCAAATGTTGTCTAGCTGCTTTGGCTGCTTCTACTAAGCGCTCCAAGCTAGCCTTGGTTTCTGGGATACCACGAGTTTTGAGACCACAGTCAGGGTTGATCCAGACCTTGCTGCTTGGCACCTTAGCCAAGATAGCTTCGATTGTATGGTCAATTTCCCCTTCATTTGGCACGCGCGGTGAGTGGATATCGTAAACTCCAGGCCCCACTTCTGTCTGGAAGTTCTTAGCCTTGAGCTCATCCAGGATTTCCAAGTTAGAGCGGCTCGCTTCAAAGGAAATCACGTCCGCATCCATGTTGTCAATAGCAGGGATAATATCGGTAAATTCTGAGTAACACATGTGGGTGTGGATTTGCGTATCTGGCGCTACTGTTGAGTGTACTAGACGGAAGGCTGGAATTGCCCAGTCAAGGTAGTCTTCGTACCAGTCGCTACGACGGAGTGGCAATTTCTCACGAAGAGCAGCCTCGTCGATTT
>CBDFAZ010000047.1:0-13944 GCA_965245685.1 uncultured Streptococcus sp.
TTGATAAAACGATAGAAAAAAAGATTTTAGAGACTCTAAATAAAATATTATCAAAAACTCCACAAACATATAGTTGGTATGAAATCTTTTACTATTTATCTATTCTTTATAATTATCTATATCTTACCAAAGAATACGAAGAATATTCTATATTTTTTGAAAACGAGAGTTGTTTTTTTAAAATTCTTGATCTAGTATTAAAAGATAATCTAGAGAAAAGTAAAATAATTTATTCTGATTTACTTTCAGTTTTTGTTAAACTATTCGAACAGAACAGTTTACCAGAAGAAAAAAGAATTTATTTTGAAAGTAAATTAGAACAGTTCATCAGCTTTATATTTGAAAATAATGATTTTGAAAATAATGATTTTGAACATATTATATTTTGGTATTTTGAATTAGAACAGTTTATTTCAATTTTTCAAAATGACCACTTAAAATTGATAAATGACCATTTTATGGAGAATCCTCAATCTGCAAATGTTGGTGAATATCTAGATTTTGTATCAAGGCATTTTGATGATATAATTGAAGAATCGATTGATGTTGTTCGAAAGATAGCAAAAGAAAACGATTCTGATATAATTCGAGATCAAGCAATTAAATTAGTTAAAATGTATGATGAGCGTAATAGTAGTGATGAAGGCGCTATTTTAAAAAAGGAGAGTGATTCTGGATTTATACTGTCTGAAAATTACAAGGAACTTTTGAATCAAGCAGAAGCTATTATTGATGATATTCGTTCTAATTTGACTATTGCTTCTAAAGATTTAAAAACAATCGGCTCTTTTGGACATTATACTAAGATTGATACTTTAACAAATTTTCTTATAAAAGCAGACTGGAAAAATGAAAATAATTCTGAAACTCAACCTCCATTTTTACGACTTACTAATCTAAAACAGTTAAACGATCCAATGGAAGGAAGGGCAATACACGATTATTTGGGTATTGATAATACATTTTTCCATAACTATCAAACTTCCAATGTGTTTATATCTTCCTTAACTGTAGTTTCTGATAGCCTACCTATGTGGAAAGAATACGCAGATTCATGTCAAGGAGCATTCCTTGAATATGACATGAGTTATCTTGAACATATTGTTGCTCATAAATCTATTGAATTTGTTAAAATTCATTACTTAGATTTGAATTCTGGCGCTAAAGATGAATCAGATGTTGGTAAAGCTCTAGATATTCTAAAACAAATTTTTGAAAAAATGCAAGAGTTTGAAGGTGAAACTCCACTAAGTGACTTGGCGGAAAAATTAAAAAAGATTTCTTATCTTTTTAAAGTAAAAGATTACGAATATGAGATGGAGTATCGTATTCTAATCAATCTAGATGATACTTCTGTAAAAACACTTATTGAAAATCATAATAAAAGTTTAGATAAAAATAAAGATTTATTAAATGATAAATCCTTGAAGAAAGAAGATATCGGGTTAGAAATTTTTGATAAAGTTAACTATAACGATTTTAGGAAGTATATAGTATTAAGCCCTAAAGATAATGGCAGATACGATCTATTTGTATACATTAATCTGGCTCCTTTGAAATACTCAAAAGTCATTCTAGGTCCAAAGGTTACAGATGCAGACTATATTGCTCCTTATCTCAAACTTGCCAATCCTGATATAGAGATAAAAAGTTCGAAAATTCCCTATCGTTAGAGAAAATAACCATTTTTTAAACATACAAGCAAGGAGCATTATATGCGTTATGCACTTTTACTCCGCGGCATCAATGTCGGCGGGAAAAACAAGGTCGTTATGGCTGATTTAAAGAAGGATTTGGCTGGGTTGGGTTTTGAAAATCCAGTTTCCTACATCAATAGTGGCAATCTTTTCTTTGATAGCGAAGAGCAGGAGGAGAGGATTCGGGAGATTTTGACGGCTTATTTCAGTCGGTCTTATGATTTTCCTCTGCCTTTTGTCCTTGTCAGCTCTTCCATGCTTCAAAAAGAAACAGCCAATCTGCCTACTTGGTGGCAGGATGAGACAGCCTTTCGGCGAGATGTTCTCTTTTATCTGCCGGAGACAGATAGGGAGAGTGTTCAAGAGCTGGCTGGCAGTTGGGCGAATGACAAGGAGCAACTGCATTTTGGGCAGACAGCTTTCTTTTATAGCAATGCTGACCAAGCGGACTATCTCAAGTCCAACTACCATAAGAAACTGCTCAAATCTAGTTTCTACAAGCAACTAACCATCCGAAACGGCAAGACCTTCCAGAAGATTGTGGAGTTGGTGAATGAGAAGTAAGACCAAAAAGAAAAATAAAAACAAAAGAAAAGCAAAAGTTCAGGGGAATAATTTTAGTCTTTGGTTGGAAAAACATCGGGTAGTAGAAGCTTTTTTAAATTTTTTAGTCTTAATAGTTGTTGCGATTGGTGTGGGATATTTAACTTTTGGTAATGAGAGCATTCCTGCTCCACTTCGTCATTTGAATTATATTACTCCTTTATATGTAAACTTGGTCCTCTTGGTGCTTATTCCTTATTATTCTCGATTTGGTAGCTTGAGAAAAGAAGGATTTACTTCTCTGAAGGTTTTAGCGGAAGGATTTCTTTATCTGAACGGGCCGGTTTTCTTAATCCATTATTTTATAGGAATTCGGTCAAAAGGTGGAAAACATTTTGCACCACCTCTAATCAGTTTGGATTCTCGCTATGTTTGATTTCCGATTGCAACTTATATCCTATTTTTTTCAATAGCTGGGCTTGCAACTCTTATTGCTATTTATTTAGAAAGGAAGAAGAAATGTCCCGTTCCCAAGAAACAATCCTAACAAACATCTGCCTTGTTGAAGATAAGGCGCGAGGTAAGGTCCTAGTTCAGTATCGCTCTCCTGAGCGCTATCGTTGGTCTGGTTATGCCTTCCCAGGTGGGCATATTGAGAAGGGCGAGTCTCTCCATGATTCAGTTGTCCGAGAGATTTTAGAGGAAACAGGTTTGACTATTGCTCATCCGAAATTGGTCGGAGTTAAGAACTGGCATACGGATGAAGGGGTTCGCTACATCGTCTTTTGTTACAAAGCGACCGAATTTTCTGGTCAGATTCATTCGACAGAAGAGGGCGAGATTTCTTGGGTAGACAAGGAAACCCTACCTCAGCTGGACTTGGCCTACGATATGTTAGAACTTTTGCGTATGATGGAAGATGAGGAACTGTCAGAATATTACTATCACGAGCGCATAAAAGGCGGTTGGCGCAAGAGTATGTACTAAAAAGACTGATTAGGTTGGGGCCTAATCAGTCTTTTTTCTTGCTATTTATTCCTGTAAAAATCCTAGGTCTCTCAAGGCGGCTTCTACATAGTCCAAATCCTGTTGGGAGTCGGCTTGTACTAGGTGATAGTGGACTCCATCTGTTAGCTCAGATAAGGGGCGAAAGGCACAGGATGCGACCTGTTGGAGAAAATGTTGGACATCTCGGCGGCAGGTCAGCTTCAGGTAAGTCTGTATTTCACCGTAAACCGGATGCTCAATCAAAATAGTCTGTACGCGGCCGCCATTATCCACGATAGCCAGCAGCTCAGCTTCCATATCCTCAGCCCTATGCTGAACCTTGAAGAGCTGATGAACAGCAGCATTTTCTTGGCGGTCTTTATAAAGATAGCCACGATTGGTTGAGAGGATAGGGGCACCATCAGCCCGCAAGAGGGCAATATCTTGCACGATAATCTGCCTAGTCACATGGAAATGTTCAGCAAGTGACTGGCCATTGAGGGCAGCAGATGATGTTTTCAAAAGGTTTAATAGTTCTTCTCGTCTTTGCTTGGTCATAGCTTCATTGTAAACCAAAAGTCAGGAATCTTCAAGCTCTAGCGAATCTTTTTCAGCGCTTGATAGATGAACTTAGCAATGACAAAGTCGACTATGCTATGGATGACCGTACCAAGTCCAACCAAACCAAATAAGATATAGAAAGCATTAGCTGGATAGGCAGACGTTGTGTAAAAGAGGATGCAGACGACCACTTCGCCAAAGGCATGAATCAAGGCTAGTAGGAAATTAAATATCCAAGTCTTCTTCTGGCTGTCCAGTGTGTCCGGGTGCTTTTGAAGATAAAGAGCGCCTATGCTAGCGAAGAGCAAGTGGGACAGGGCCCTAAGCGTGATGATAAAAGGAAGTCCGGACATTCCAAATCCAATAGTAGAACCAATCACGACAATCACCGTCATGAGAGGGGATATAAACATAGCCAAAAAGATAGCGACATGACTGGCTAAGGTGAAGGAAGCGGGCGGAATGACAATTTTAATCGGCATAACCAGCGGGATAACAATAGCTAGTGCAGTCAAAAAAGCGGTCAGTGTCATAAACTGATTTTTAGATTTTGGTTTCATAGTGACTCCTTTTTATCTGTATATACACTAGTATAGTACACTGTTTTTGCAGAAAGGTCAAGATCTGTAGGAAATCCTAAAAGAGATTTGTCAAAATGCTTAAAATAGCTTATACTAGAAAGGTGTGGAAATAGGAGCAAACTAGATTTTTAGGATTTAGTTGACCTTCACATTGATTAGTATTCTGCTGGACTTGAAAAATGAAAGAAGAGCTTAATCATATATAGAAGGCTGGTATGGAAATTTAGCAGCCTCGACTAGAAATGGAGAAAAAATGAATAACTTACCAAACTGCCCCAAATGTAATTCTGAGTATGTCTACGAAGATGGAACGCTCTTGGTCTGTCCAGAGTGTGCCTATGAGTGGAATCCAGCTGAGGTCCAAGAAGCAGAAGAAGGACCAGTTGCAATTGATGCTAATGGCAATAAGCTGGCTGATGGTGACACAGTTACCTTGATTAAGGACCTGAAAGTCAAAGGAGCACCCAAGGATCTCAAGCAAGGAACGCGCGTGAAAAATATCCGCATCGTGGAAGGCGACCATAATATTGACTGTAAGATTGACGGCTTCGGTGCGATGAAGCTCAAGTCAGAGTTTGTTAAGAAAATTTGAGGTCTCTATGAATCGTCGTTTTATCTTAATTTATCGAATTATTCTTTTTATTCTCGCCTTTCTAGGAGTGTATCTGGAGATCACTAAGTATGGCGTGGGCATGCTCATGTACTATACGGTTTTGTCCAATCTCTTGGTCCTGCTCTTTACGGGCTATCTGGTCTATCTGATGATGAGACCTGGCGATGCTTGGAAGGCGCCGAAAATCTTGAGAATAAAGGGTGGGGTAACCATGTCCATCATGATTACTTGTGTCGTTTATCACCTCTTGCTGGCCCCAATTGCGACAGATTTTTACCGTCTAGAGAATTTTCTGTGTCATTATATAGTACCCTTGGCGTATCTTTTGGATACAGTAATCTTTGACAAATCGCGCCAGTACCGTTGGTTTGATCCGATTTCTTGGACAAGTGTGCCTTTGGTCTACATGGCCTTTGCTCTCTTTAATGGCTTTTTCTTGAAAATAGATATTCCAAGATCCAAGGACAATCCATTTCCCTACTTTTTCCTCAATGTCTTTAAGAAAGGTTGGCCATATGTCATCCAGATGTGTTTGATTATCTTTGCGGCCTACCTGATCTTTGGTTTTATCTTTTACGGGATAAAATCCATCTCTTTCTCAAAGAAAAAATCTTCAGAGTGACATGTGAATTTTAGGTGAAAATCAGATTTGCTCTGTTTTTTTATTTTACTTCGATTTTTTCTTGCCAATATCAGATTTGTATGATATATTTAACTAGTTAATGATTAACCGGTTAAATAAAAAAGGAGGAAGAAATGAAACGCAATCAAAAACTGTTAGGATTAGCAGGAATCATCTTAGCTTGTAACCTTTGCTTGGCGGCTTGTCAGTCTCGGCCGTCACAACAGGAAAGCAGTAAGGATAAGGTTAAGACCAAGCAAGAGGTGAAGAAGAAAAGTAAGGCGACCAAAAAAGGACAGGTTCCTGGAGTTGATAAGCCGACGGATGATGGTTTTCTCTTCAAAAGTGAGTCACAAATTAAAGCTAGAACCAATGAAGGTCTGATTTTAGAGCATGATGGTCATACGCATTTTATATTTTATTCTGATTTGAAAAATAGTAAATGGGCCTATCTGATACCAAAAGATGGGCAAGCGCCTGCAGGCTCGCCTCAGCTGGCAAATCACATGAGCACTGCTGATGATGGCTATGTTTTCAATCCTAGAGACATCGTGTCTGAGGACCAATACGGCTATGTTGTGCGTCACGGGGATCATTTCCATTACATCTTGAAGCAGTCTGTAGGTCGGCTTGCTCAAGCACCAAGCTATGGTCCAGCTCCCGCAAGCAATCCTAGGACACCTGCTTATCAGTCAACACCTACGCCGTCTCTTCCACCTCAGCAGGGAAGCAATAAGCGACAGTTTGCTGGGATTGATTATCCTACAAGTGATGGATTCTTATTTAGAGGCACAGGGGTAATAGGCAATCTGGCTTCAGGCTTGCTGGCAGATCATAATGGTCATACTCACTTCATTCCTTATGAGCAGCTGATTGCGTCTCCTTGGGAGTCGTTGATTCCAGCAGAATACAAGAAAGCTGCTGAGGATGCCTATTATGGTAGACAAGGGCAGCCCCAGCCTAAACCGGAACCGTCGCCAGCCCCAGCCCCAGCTCCTACACCTGAGCCTGCGCCAAATCCATCAGACGAGGAAGAAGAAATTGCCAAGAAAAAGGCCTATTTGGCTCAGCAATTAGGAATCGATGAAAGCTTGATTCAAGTGAGCGATACAGATAAAGGAAAGGTATTTATCTATCCGCATGGTGATCATAGCCATTCGACCTTGGTCAGTGAGATTGATACGACCAAGCCTTTTGATCCTCATGGAAATCCACACGCTCATGACGCAGTTGGTATGGCAACCTTGAAAACTCTAGGATTTGATGATGAGATCATTGAAGATATTTTACATGCTACGGCAGATACCCCATTCCCATCAGATGAGAAGGATAAGGAAAAGATGAAAGCCTGGCTGGCAACTGTGAAATATCTAAATATCGGCCAGCGCAAAGATCCGCTGGAAAGAAAAGGCTTGGAACTGATGCCGAATATTGAAGTTCTGGGAATTGGCTTTACTCCGATAAAGGACATCAGACCAGTGCTGCAATTTAAACATTTAAAACAGCTGTGGATGACAAAGACGGGCGTTACCAACTATGATTTCTTAAAAGAGATTCCGAACTTGGAAGGCTTGGACATTTCCCAGAATGGTATCACCGATTTATCTTTCTTGAAGGATTACCCAAACCTCAAAACAGTCGCCGCAGCGGGAAATGACCTTACCGATATCTCACCTTTGGCGAAGTTGAAAAATCTGGAGTCATTGAACCTTGACTACAACAATATCTCAGATATTTCTGCTTTGACCAAACTTTCAAAATTAAAAGCGGTAAGTTTAGAGCACAATCAACTGCAAGATGTTTCTGCTCTGAGCCAAAAAGAAGATTTAACAAGGCTTTTCTTATCCAACAATCCAAACTTAAATCTCAATACCCTCAAAGCTTCCCATCTCGAAGAATTAACAGCTGACAATTCCAATGTTGAGAACTTGAACTTCTTGAAGTCTAATCCAAATCTGACAAATCTAAGCCTAAATGGAAATCGTCTGACTTCGCTGTCAGGAGTTGAAGCTGCTAAGAATTTAGTAACTTTGTCCGCAAGTCAAAACAAGATTACATCTTTGGACATTCCAGCCGCTCAGTCTTCCTTGAAGAATTTAAACTTGGCTGAGAATGAGCTGAAAAACTTGGAAGGAATTAATCAGTTTAGGGCTTTAGACAATCTGGCTGTCAACAAGAATAAAATCACAACCTTGGCGCTGCAGGAACCAAATAAGACAGTGACTTATATCAATGTCAGCGACAATCACATCCCTAAAGCAGAGCTTGAATTGAATGAAAATAAAATTCCGAAAGCCTTGGCACAGCATTTCCCAGATGTTCAGGGTGGCAGTATTGACAATAATAAGCCGGCTGATGCAAAGGAAGAAAATAAGGAAACGCCTAAGCAAAGTGAGCCTAATAAGGCAGGTGTCCAAGGGAAGCCAGCATCCGATAAGCCAGCCTCAGCTGAAGCAAGCAACCAAGGAGCTTCAAACGATAGTGAGCGTCCGACTGGATCTTCTGAAGCAGAGTTAAACAATCGTGATGAGAATCCAGAAAACTCTTCTAAGCCATCATCAGAAGAAGTGCCAACTACTGAAAAGCCTGAATTAAAAGACGAGCTAGCTCAAGCAGAAAACAAAGAAAATCAAAAGAATTCAAAAGATAAGGAAAAGGCGGAGAAAGAAGCCAGTCACTAATCCTTATCCAGTCAAGCAGAAAAAATACAATTTTTTCTTGAAATAGTTTTGAATTTGTGATATAGTATAAAAAATTAAATAATCCTTTAATTCTATCCAGAGAGATAGACAAGGAGCAAGTAAAAAGATGGGTGGAGTGTAAGCAAGTGCGGCTTGTTTTAGCTTGCCTGACTAGATTTTTCTGTAGTCTCCTTGTAATAAGGAGACTTTTTCTTGTTTGAGGAGGAAAGAATGAAAACAAAAGAAGTTGTCGATGACATCACCATGAATCGCGCGATTACGCGGATTACCTATGAAATCATCGAGCGTAACAAAGACTTAAACCAAGTAGTCTTGGCTGGCATTAAAACCCGCGGGGTTCACTTGGCACACCGCATTCAGAAGCGGTTGGCTCAGTTGGAGAATATTGATATTCCGGTCGCAGAAGTTGATACCAAGCCTTTTCGTGATGATATCAAGGTTGAGGAAGATACGACAGTGATTTCAGTGGATATTACCGACCGTCAAGTAATCCTGATTGACGATGTCCTCTACACAGGCCGGACCATCCGAGCTGCTATCGACAATCTGGTCAGTCATGGGCGGCCTTCTCGTGTTGGCCTAGCTGTCTTGGTTGACCGTGGTCACCGCGAGCTGCCGATACGGGCAGACTATGTCGGCAAGAATATTCCGACTAGCCAAACCGAGGAGATTGTTGTTGAGGTGACTGAGACAGACGGTCAAGATCGCGTGTTGATTATGGGGGAGTAATAAGCTAAATGAGTCAAGATGTTAAGTATGATGTGCATGATATGCCAAAGCCAGGTTTGCTTTTAGGACTATCCTTTCAGCACTTGTTCGCCATGTTTGGGGCGACAGTCTTGGTGCCAATTCTGGTTGGAATTGACCCAGCGGTAGCTCTTTTTTCCAGCGGTCTGGGAACACTGGCCCATCTGACTGTAACCAAGTACAAGATTCCAGCCTACATGGGATCCAGCTTTGCTTATATTGCAGCCATGCAGATGCTGATGAAGACAGATGGTATCGGAGCGGTTGCACAGGGAGCCATCACTGGTGGTTTGGTCTACTTTATTGTAGCACTGATTGTTAAGTTTGCTGGCAATGCTTGGATTGATAAGGTGTTGCCGCCAGTAGTAGTTGGCCCCATCATCATGGTCATCGGTCTGAGCTTGGCTGGGACAGCTGTTAGCGATGTGATGAACAAGACTGTAGCTAATGGCGAAAAGGTTTATGATTTGACCTACTTCATTATCGGTATGGTTACTCTCTTGGCAGTCATCCTCTTTAATATTTATGGTAAGAAGATTGTGGGAATCATCCCAGTCTTGCTGGGCTTGATAGTCGGCTACATCTTTAGCTTGATTCTAGGGGCTGTGACTGGGCAGGAAATTGTGTCTTTTGCCAAGGTAGGAGAAGCATCTTGGTTCCACCTTCCGCCTATGAGTCTGCCTTTCTTGGACTATGATGTGAAATTTTACCCAAGCGCAATCTTGACTATGGCGCCTATCGCCTTTGTAACTATGACAGAGCATTTCGGTCATGTTATGGTACTAAATAGCTTGACAGGCAAGGACTTCTTCAAGGATCCAGGTCTAGACAAGACCTTGACCGGAGATGGTCTGGCTCAGATTATTGCAGGGCTTTTCGGAGCACCACCAGTGACAAGCTATGGAGAGAATATCGGAGTCATGGCGCTCAATAAAATCTACAGCGTCTATGTCATTGCAGGTGCAGCGGTACTGGCTATTGTCATGAGCTTTGTGGGCAAGGTTTCAGCCCTGCTCCAATCCATCCCTAGTCCTGTGCTGGGTGGTATTTCCATCGCCCTCTTTGGGGTAATTGCTTCGAGCGGTCTCAAGATTCTGATTGAAGCACAGACCAACTTTGACAATAAAAAGAACCTCTTGATTGCCAGTGTCGTCTTGGTATCTGGTATCGGTGGTCTGACCTTGCAGCTGTCGGGTCTGCAAATCTCAGGAGTTGCCTTGTCAACTATTCTGGGAATTGTACTCTATCTTGTCCTGCCTGAGCCCAAGGATTGAGTTAGGCGATAAATCATTAACTTTTGTTCAAAAATAGCTTGCTCTCAGAGCGACTTTACTTGCAGCACTCTGGAAGCCCTCATTCTTTCATAAAGGAGAATTACATCATGTCATCCAATCAAATCGCTCTTAAGAACCTTGTTTCTATGGAAACTCTGTCAAATGAAGAAGTTATGGCCTTGATTAAACGCGGAATCGAATTTAAAAATGGCGCTAAAGTCCATTATGATGAGCAGCATATCGTGTCTAACCTTTTCTTTGAGTCATCTACACGGACCCACAAGGCATTTGAAGTAGCAGAGTTGAAGTTAGGTTGCGATCTTCTGGACTTTGATGTCAAGACCAGCTCGGTCAACAAAGGAGAAACCTTGTATGACACTATCCTGACCATGTCTGCCCTAGGCGTTGATGTCTGTGTCATTCGCCACCCAGAAGTAGATTATTACAAAGAGTTAGTGGAAAGTCCAACTATTACGACTTCCATTGTTAACGGTGGGGACGGTTCTGGTCAGCATCCTAGCCAGAGCTTGCTGGACCTGATGACTATTTACCAAGAGTTTGGTCGCTTCGAAGGCCTCAAGGTTGCGATTGCTGGTGACTTGGACCATTCGCGCGTGGCTAAGTCAAATATGCAAATTCTCAAGCGCTTGGGGGCAGAACTCTACTTTGCTGGTCCGGAAGAATGGCGGAGCCAGGAGTTTGCGGACTATGGTAAGTTTGTCACCATTGATGAGGTGATTGAAGAAGTGGATGTCATGATGTTCCTGCGCGTGCAGCATGAGCGCCATGACTACGAGTCCATCTTTTCAAAAGAAAATTACCACAGACTGCATGGTCTGACTCAAGAGCGTTATGACCGCATGAAAGATACAGCGATTCTGATGCATCCGGCTCCAGTTAACCGCGACGTAGAAATTGCGGATCATCTGGTCGAAGCACCAAAATCACGTATCGTTGAACAAATGACCAATGGCGTCTTTGTCAGAATGGCTATTATCGAAGCAGTTCTGAAAGGTCGTCAATAATCTCGGACAGTAGGCCGGGAGTGGGTGAAGCTATGTGAAGCAATCCCACTCCCTATTATTATATATCTTATGTGGAGGGTCGACAGGCAGTCTGCATCTTGGACAGGAGGGAAGAATGACAAAGAGACTTTTAATATTAGAAAACGGCATGATTTTCGAAGGGGAAGCTTTTGGAGCGGATCTTTTTGTGACAGGCGAAATCGTCTTTAACACAGGCATGACTGGCTATCAGGAATCGATTACGGACCAGTCTTATAACGGCCAGATTTTGACCTTTACCTATCCCTTGGTTGGAAATTATGGAGTCAATCGGGACGACTATGAGTCCATTTTACCGACTTGTAAGGGAGTGGTGGTCTATGAGTATGCTCGTCGTGCCAGCAATTGGCGCCAGCAATTGTCTTTGGATGAGTTCCTCAAAATCAAGAAGATACCAGGCATTTCGGGAATTGATACAAGGGCGCTAACCAAGATTATCCGCCAGCATGGAACTATGCGGGCGACCATTGCCAATGCGGATGATAGTATTGAGCATTTGCAGGACCAGCTTCAAGCTACAGTTCTGCCGACTGATAACATCAAGCAGGTGTCTACCAAGCAGTCTTATCCAGCTCCGGGAACGGGTCGCAGCGTGGTATTAGTGGACTTTGGTCTTAAGCATTCTATCCTGCGGGAGTTAGCCAAACGCAACTGCAGCGTGACGGTGGTGCCTTATGATACCAGTGCTGAGGAAATCCTCCAGCTCAATCCTGACGGCGTCATGCTCTCAAATGGACCGGGCAATCCGGAAGATGTGCTGGAGGCCCTGGACATGATTCGTGGTGTTCAGGGCAAGATTCCAATTTTCGGGATCTGTATGGGACATCAGCTCTTCTCCATGGCTAACGGTGCTAAGACGCATAAGATGAAGTTCGGCCACCGTGGTTTCAACCATGCGGTGCGGGAGATTGCGACAGGCCGAGTTGACTTTACCAGTCAAAATCACGGCTATGCCGTCAGCCGTGAGGATTTGCCGGAATGCCTGATTGTGACTCATGAAGAAATCAATGATAAGTCTGTCGAAGGTGTGCGCCATCGGGATTATCCTGCCTTTTCTGTGCAGTTTCACCCAGATGCTGCGCCGGGACCGCATGATGCAGACTATCTCTTTGATGAGTTTATGGAAATGATGGATGCCCATCAGGCTTACTAGGAAGCAAGATTGAGAGGTGCACTATGCCAAAACGTAAAGATATTCAGAAAATTATGGTCATCGGTTCTGGTCCTATCGTTATCGGTCAGGCTGCGGAGTTTGACTATGCTGGGACTCAGGCTTGTCTATCCTTGAAAGAAGAGGGCTACAGTGTCGTCTTGGTTAATTCCAACCCGGCGACCATCATGACAGACAAGGAAATTGCGGATCGGGTTTACATCGAGCCTATCACGCTGGAGTTTGTTGCGCGGATTCTGCGCAAGGAGCGGCCAGACGCCCTGCTGCCTACTCTGGGTGGCCAGACCGGACTCAATATGGCCATGGAATTATCCAAGTCAGGGCTTTTAGAAGAGCTGGGAGTAGAGCTCTTAGGCACAAAGCTGTCGGCCATTGACCAAGCGGAAGACCGGGATCTCTTCAAGCAGCTGATGGAAGAGTTAGGCCAGCCCATCCCTGAGTCAGAAATTGTCAATACAGTTGATGAAGCACTGGAATTTGCGGCTGGCATCGGCTATCCAGTCATTGTCCGTCCGGCATTTACACTGGGAGGAACTGGCGGCGGTATCTGTAGCAATGAAGAAGAGCTGCAGGAAATCGCAGAAAACGGCCTCAAACTCTCTCCGGTTACCCAATGTCTGATCGAGCGCTCTATAGCGGGCTTTAAGGAAATCGAATACGAAGTCATGCGGGATGGCGCCGACAATGCGCTGGTCGTATGTAATATGGAAAATTTTGACCCAGTCGGCATCCACACAGGTGACTCTATTGTCTTTGCACCTAGTCAGACCATTTCAGACTATGAATACCAGATGCTGCGGGATGCCAGTCTTAAGATTATCCGTGCGCTGAAGATTGAGGGTGGTTGTAATGTGCAGCTGGCTCTGGACCCGCATAGCTTTAAGTACTATGTCATTGAGGTCAATCCGCGGGTTTCTCGCTCATCAGCCCTAGCCTCTAAGGCGACTGGCTATCCGATTGCCAAGCTGGCGGCGAAAATCGCAGTCGGACTTACATTGGATGAAATCATCAATCCAGTGACAGGCTCTACCTATGCTATGTTTGAGCCGGCTCTGGACTATGTAGTCGCTAAGATTCCACGCTTTCCATTTGATAAATTTGAGCAGGGTGAGCGACATTTGGGAACCCAGATGAAGGCGACAGGGGAAGTCATGGCTATCGGCCGCAATATTGAGGAGAGTCTGCTCAAGGCTTGCCGTTCTCTTGAAGTTGGTGCGGACCCCAATGAGCTGCCTGCTCTCAGCCAAGTAAGCGATGATGAGCTGATGAGGAAGATTGTCAAGGCGCAAGACGACCGACTTTTCTATATCTCAGAGGCTATTCGCCGTGGTTACAGTCCAGATGAAATTGCCGAGCTGACCAAGATTGATGTCTTTTTTCTG
>CBDFAZ010000048.1:0-13894 GCA_965245685.1 uncultured Streptococcus sp.
CAACTTATACTCCAAAGAGTGGCGGTGCTGCTAAGACTTGGACCTATGACTGGAAGTCTAACAGTAATTCGCAATAATAAACAGTTAGATGTAAAAATAGGGAGAACATCAACGAATGCTAAAGAAACTGCAAAAGTTCCGTCAGGACTTGAAGAAAAAAGGTAAAGGTTTTACCTTGGTTGAGTTGATTGTGGTGATTATCATCATCGCAGTTCTCGCAGCAGTCGCTATCCCTTCTCTTGTTTCTTTCCAGGACACTGCTCGCAAGGCACGTATCCAGTCGGAACATCGTCAGCTGGTTCAGGCTGTGCAGTCCTATATTGGCTCACAAGTCGAACCAGAAACGGCTGATGTGCCAGATCTTGATGCGCTCAAGCCTTATATAGCCAAAGAATCTCAGGGTTCAGGAGAGCTTTCTAAGACCCTCGCAGCAGATAATGGCAAGATTGCCCATGAGGTTAATAAGACGAGCCATAAGCTGATTTCGACTTATACGCCTGCTAGTGGCGGGAAGCCTATTACTTGGGAATTTGACTGGAGATCTAATAGCGCTAGCTAATAATAGAAAATTAGAGAAAATCTCTATTCCGACTGCCAAGGCAGTCGGATATTACCAAAGTAGTTGTCAGGTGATGACAACTATTTTGGCAATATCAAAAAAGAAAATTAGGAGATATTATCCATGAAAGGGAAAAAAAGACAAGGGTCAACCCTGCCTATGGTTATTGTGACCATTGTACTATTGGTGGCTATGCTGGGTATTATGGCATCTATCGTGGACACGGGGCAGGTGCAGACTCAACGTATGTATAGTTATATGAAAGCAAAGTATGCAGCGACTTCAGGTTCTCAGCTAGCTCTAGGAGCTTATTTTGGCGATGAAGGCGGAAAAATTCTTTATAATGAATTTGGAGCTCGAGCTGAAAATCCAAATAGATCTAGGGAACCAATCAAGTCAACTCACACTTTTAAGGATGGCGCCAAAGCAGAGATTGAAATCAATGGTTCTTTTGAAGGTGCTACTAGTGGAAGCGAGAATTATTATATTACAATAGTTTCCAAATCCTATCTTACTGGAAGTAAAAGTTATTATGAGCACACAGTCGTTTTTAAATGGGCTACCAGTGGGATTCGTTCGGAAAAGGGGCGATTAGTTACAAATGAATAAAGGAGAGCAGATGAACAAATTAAAAAAAGGTTTCACTCTGGTCGAGTTGATGGTTAGTATCATGCTAACTTCAATGGTTCTGCTGATTGTGGGAGTTATCTTTAATACCATGTTCACAAGCCGAAAGCTGATTCAACAGGAAGCATCCATTCAGGCAGATATGAGAACTTCCATGCAATATGTGGATAGAACTATCAGTAAATCTACAGCGATTTTCATCCTTGATGACTCTAAATATGGCAATAAATCAAAATTTACTAAAGGCTGGAGTTATGTTGGGCTTTCTGAAGATGGGAAAAAGATTCTCAACTATATATGGGATAAAGCAAATAACGATTGGATAATCAGGGAGCTAGGAACAAAATCACTCTATGATTTGAAAATGGAGTTAGATTTCAAGAAAAATGATGACTATAAGGATAATCGTCTGGTTTCTTATGAACTGAAAGGGAAATACGCAGGTTCTCAAAATCAGCTGAGTATACACACAGCTATGTCAGCTCTTAATACTAAGCAGGTATTTTCGAAAGTTGCTAAAGGGAAAAGAGGTATAGCTCTGGCTTATCGTGATGATCCAATCGAAGGTCAGGCCAATGTAGCAATCAGCTTTGTCTTTGATGCTTCAGGTTCTATGGAGTTCAGCTTGGATGGTACAGAAAAAGTAAATCCTTATTCTAATAACCCACTGAAAAATAGAAGTCGCATTGATATCCTGAGAGAAAAGACTAAGAAGATGATGGCGGATCTTCAGCCAATCGGAAATGTCAGTGTCAATCTTGTTCAGTTTAATTCTCATGCTAGCTTTGTACAGCAAAATTTTATTGAGCTGGACAAGGGGCTAACTTCTATTAATAGTGCGATTGATAATCTGAATCCAGAACATGCAACCAACCCTGGCGATGGTCTTCGTTATGGAATGGTTAGTCTTCAAAGTAATGCGGCCCAACTTAAATATGTAGTTCTACTGACAGATGGGGTACCAAATTCTTATATGGTGGATCCTCAATATAATTATTGGGGAAATAAGATTGAAACTAGAACAAGGGATGGATTCGTAAGCCAGGCTTATTTTAATACTTGGAGGTATGACTTATCAACGGGCTTCCATTCGACCCGAGCAAACTCTGCTTTTGCAGGTGGGGATCCTAGCTGGGCAGTAGATGGATCTATAAAATATTCTGGTGAGGTTTCAAAGCAGTTTAAAAAAGGAATCAAGCGAGTAAATGTCATTGGTTTTTCAGCGAAGGAAGCTGACAAGCAGCAGGGAAGTAGGTTAACTGCTGCTATTAAAGAAGGGGTTCCAGAAACTAGCTATACAGATGTATCAGATGATAAGCAGCTTGAGCAGACATTTGCTGATATCAAAAAGCAAGTGGAGCAAGATTTGTGGTTTGTAAATGGACCGTAGTAAGGAGGAAATATGAAACAGCACTTTTTACAAAAGAGAAAGGGTGTGACCCTTGTGGAAGTTCTGATATCCTTGATTATTCTATCTGTCGTTACTGTTTCGTTATTGGCCTTCTTCTCAACAGGTTATCAATCTATTATGCGTCAGCGTGGTCAAAATATTGAAAACTTTGATGCGCAGGAGTCCTTTGAGAAGAGACTATCTCAGATTAAGCGAGAAGGTGGCCACGGAACAGAGACAGAAAACTTTGTCTATCGGAAGGGAAACGAGGCTTCTCGGTCCATACCTGTCAAAGGTCAGACCCTCTCTTATGATGATAAAAAGAAAGTTCTTCGTCTTTTTGTAGCGAATGCCAAGGAAAGTGTCCTCGATATCCCAACTGACCTATCTGTTAGACTTAAAGACTCAAAGGGGTTCTACTATGTTGGAGAAGATGCTCCAGAAGGAGAAGCAAGTCTGAATCAGGGACAGCAAAATAACAAATCTAAAATTCATCTTGAATCTGGCTGGTTTGAAGGTGATAGAAACATTGAAAAAGACGGGGAACGCCTTGTTCCTATTGGTACACCAGGGAATAGAATCGCAAGCAACAATTCCCGCATTGTCTTTCCAAGTATGCCGGGTGATTTTACTTTAAAACCTAATTTATCCAATAGAAAGTTCACTATTACTGATAGTATGCGAGGGAAGTATTTAACTTATGCGGCAAGAGCTATTAACTCTTTCGGGCGTGTTGGCGAGTACCAAGAGGCTGAAAAACGTATTTGGGTAATGGGACTTCCTGTCACTAATAATTTAGAGGTTCATACGGATGCTGATTTGATTTTGCAGAAGAATGGGGATGGAAGTAAATCTCTTTTACCTTCTGATGGAGTCTCTCATACAGATACTGACATTCAAAATCACGCCAAGCCAAATCAGCCGTATGTTGGAATCTATCCGGTGTTGAGCTACTATGAGGAAGCTATTAAACAGCCACGTCAATTCATTGCTCTTAGTGATAAACCAAACGATAAAAAAGAAATGGGATTTACGAGAGACTTTAGCAATGGTCTGACAACATCTATCCTGCTTGGAAATCGTCAGCAGTCAGGGAAAATTCTGACTTATCAGTTAGACAACACTTTGTCTTGGGGTATTAATCTAGAGGCAGATGGTAGATTAGATTTTATTAAAACAGATAAAAGCGTAGATAACAGTGGGGGGCAGCAACCGTCATCAGTGAGGATAGATTATAACAAAGATAATTCTATCCAAGTGCGGAGTGCTGTAGTGAACAACACAAGTCTAGTTATAGAAGTTTTCGTTAATGGTGAGTTAGTACATACCGAGAACATAAGACTAAGCAGTACTCAAGTGACTCATAACTTTAGCAGTGGTAAGGTCATTTTTAGCGGTAATACTTACATTAATGAGTTTGCTATTTATACAGCAGCTTTAGAGAATCCGGATATAAATAAGCTAACTGAATATTTTAGAGATAAATATAAGGCGAGCCAATAGGGAAATAGTTTTTAGGAAAAATAAGGGAGATTAGGAGATTATGTCAAAAAATATGTTTTCGTCCAAGGGGCGCAGAAGAGCTCTGGACGAAGAAGATAATGAGAAAAAAGGCTCATTTTTAGGAAAATTAAATAAACCGCTCTTCTCATCAAAAGGGAAACATAAAGAACACTTATCTATTCAAGGAGTTCAGATCAAGTCAGATCGTCAAAAAGACTTTGACGATGAGGAAAAGTCAACAGCAAAAGGGAGCTTCTTAACCAAGCTCAACAAGCCGCTCTTTTCTAAGAATAGTGGCAGTGATGACATGCCTGCTAAGTCTGGAAATCGTTCACTCTTTGCTAAGAAAGGCAGTGGTGCAGCGAGCCAACCGGTTACTAGAATGCATGCACCTTACACTATGTTTGGCAAGCCAATCAAGGGCAATCTGATGGCCATTGACTTCACTGACGAATCAGTCTATCTGGTTGTTGCCAGACAGAAGCGCAATGAGCTGGAGATTATCAAAATGGCATCTGCCAATCTGCCAGAAGGTGTTGTACTGAATAGTGAGATTATCGACCCGATTACTCTCAAAAATATTATCAGCGACCTGATGGAGCAGCATGCTATCACAGCTAAGTACGCTTTCTTTGCTCTGGGCAATACCAATATCATCGCCCGTTCGGTTGATGTGGCAGCTAGTGTGCAGAATGATGAGGATATTGAGGGCTTGGTATCTTACGAGCTCCAGCAATACCTGGATATTGATCCGACTTCCTATGTTATTCAATTCCAAGAGCAAGAGTCTAATTCAGCTTTTCCGCTTGATGAAGATACTCGCTCACTCATGGTTTATGCTGTGCCAAAAGGCGTGGTAGAGCAATATCTGGGCTTGGCTGAGAATTTGAAGCTGACACCTTATGTCTTTGACCTTCAGTCTAATACCTTTGAAAAATGGCTGGAACGCGTTCAGGCGGTTAACAATCGCGCCAAGAAGCTGACCAAGGAAAATGTCGGCATGGTACATCTGAGCAAGAGCTTCATCGGTGTCTATCTCTACTCAGAAGGCAAGTTTGTGACCAGCAACTATCTCAATCGTGGCTACAAGGACATCCTGAGCTATGCAGACGACGCTAGCCTGCTGCAGAAACTTCCAGCAGTGGCTTCAGATGATCTGGATACAGGTCTTTTGAAGAGGGCCTTGGATGAGTGGGTGGCTGATGCTAAGAACCACATTCTCAATACTGAAAACTTCTTCAGCGGATCAACCGGTCTCAACATTGACAGTTTCTATGTCTTTGGGGACCAGGACATCTGTTGGCAGTTGGCATCTATTTTGAAGCAGAACATGAATCGGGAATTCATCTCAATTGATAATGTAGATTATGAGAATGTACTGTGGGAAGGTTCTGCCGAATTTAATGCGGAGTTCATTCCGGCTACAGCCATGTTGATTAGGAGAGCAAACTAATGCGGAGAGATTTAAACTACTTTTCAAAATATCATGTGGCACCGGCTAAAACCAGTCCACTGAAACTTGCTGCTATTTCCGCTTTTGCTGGGATTGCAGCGATTATGATTGTGCTGATTGGCTTCTTCCAGTTTAGCGCTATGCACCTCCAGGGCGAGATTGACCGAGCGGAGCAGACACTTAAGAGTCCAGAGATGGCTCAAGAGCTGAAGGCAGTCTCTGAGACTGAAGATAAGATTGTTACGGTCAAGAATGACGAACTTCTCTTTACAAGCCTGGAAGGCGACTTCCGCCGCCTGCATCGAGTAAACAAAGCCTTTATGGACTTCCTTAATAAAAACGTGACACGGAACCTGGTCTTTGACGATATCAAGATTAATAACGACAATGTAGAAATCAATGGTTCGTCTCAAGAGCATCTTTCTATCGCTAAGTTTGAGGAAGAGCTTCGTAAGTCTGAGAAGTTTAACCATATTTTTGTGGATAACATTACTCGCGAGGAAAAGGATAACAATACAGTGTACAAGTTTAACATTAAAATTTTGACGAAGGATGTAGATTTCAATGAAGAGCAAAAATGAGAAAGAAAAGAAAAAAATCCTGAGTAATTTAAATGAGCGTGACAAGAAATTGTTGGCCTGTGTTGGAGGAGTAGCGGTACTTGCTGGTGGTGGGTATCTGGTAACAAATTCTTATACACGGATGGCGCAGTTAGCTGAAGAGCATGCAACTATCTCTACAGAGTTGGAAGGTAAGAATGCCAAGATTAGTCAGAGGAAGTCTCTTACCAAGCAGCTCCAAACTTTGAATGCTAAGACTCTGGATCAGGCTAAGAAATACTATGGTACGACCAATCAAGGGGAGTTCATTTTCTTGATTGACAAGTTGGTCAACGAAAGCGGTATTAAATTCAAGTCTGTCAACTACACTGAGAGCACAGAGTTGGAACTCCAGCAGGAGGGATTGGCTGCGACTTCGTCTAAGGGGCAAAACTCCAACTCTTCTGGTACGACTAGCAGTTCAAGCTCGAGTGAGACGTCTTCTTCATCCAGTACGACCTCTAGCTCTTCTGGTACATCGTCCTCATCGTCAACAAGCAGCAGCTCTTCATCAGACGCTAATACTGCAACAACAACTGCAGCTAACACAGCGACACCAGGGAACGGAACGGCTAATAATACTAACATCACGCAGATGACAGCGGACATTGAGTTCGAAGGAACTTATACACAGGTTCTGAAATTGTTGGAATTGATTGATGGCAATCAACAAAAAATCGTTTCCAGCGAGCTGGAATTGGGCGGAAAGAAAAGCCTGTCTAGCACGGAGGAAAACAAAAACCCTGATCTAACCAGCGGTAAAATCAAGCTGCGTTTCTATCAGGTTAAAGACGTTGAGCGCTATGTGACTCTGGAGAGCAATGTCGATAAGACACCGATTCAGTTTGCTAACTGGCAGTCTCCATTTGCCATTCCAACGTGGCAGGCAGGTTCTATATCTGTAACGACAGCTGGTGGCGGCACTGATGCAACTGGCAATAAGGGCAGTTTGGGGGCCGCAACAACCAATACAACTAGCAGCGCAAATGCTAATAGCAGTACCAATCTGGCTCCGTCTTATCTGGAGCAGCTTAGCACTCAGTCTAGTCGGAATGATGGTCTGTCAGCTTATTACAATTCATCAACAATCTACCGCTTCGAGTCACCTCTTAAGCTGACTCAGTCAGGCGGCAGCAATCAGTACGATGTGACAGTTGACAATACGGACTTCCTTGAGGGTTCAGGTTCCAACGTGGTTAAGATTCCAGCAACAAAATCATCTACCATGTATGAAATGGAATTTGCAGCACCGTATGTATCCTTGAACAATAAGCCGGATGCTATCAGCTTCTCCCTGTCTCTGTCTAATCAATGGCAGGGTAAGATTGGCTTGATTGTCAAGAATGCCAGCGGTCAGAAGATTTATCTTCACGTCATTCGTCCTAACAGCTGGACTGGATGGCGCGAAGTTAGCTTCGATCCTGAAAACATTCCAGGATTCAGCTATCCAATGACTATTGTGGGTTACTACTTTGAAACTCCGAGCGGAGAAAGCCCTGAAACGACTATGAAGCTGGATAACCTATCTGTGAATAACTTGGTAGTGAGCTAAAATACTTTGAAAAATACCAAATAAGTCTATGGTTTAAAATTTCAAGAGCATGAGTAAATTTTTCTTAAAAAAATGCTAAAAACCAAGTTATTAGACTAGTATTCACAGTGCATTTATAGTAAACTAAAACATAGAGATATTTGAAATATAATACAAGCAAACTCAGAATAGACGCCCGAGTCTATTTTGGGTTTTAATGGAGTTTATGGAAAAACAAAATCAAGATTGGTTTTGCATTGAAAAAGTTTAATATCATTTAGAAAGTGGGGGGTGTCGAAAATACTCAAATGGCATATTTTTTACCTTTTGGAGCAGGGCTTATAGCACTGCATACGATTAGCATTTTATTTGTTTCTAGGATTTCATTAATAAAGCGCCTTTTTCTCGTAGTATGGGTCATGCTATTTGCGATTGGTGCTCCATTCCTCTTTCAACAAGTTCCCGGCATAGCCTTTGTTGGACTCTGTGCTTTGGCCTTGGCTGTCTATATGGTGCTGCTCTTTTCACAGGAGCTAGCTCCAGTCAAGAAGAGAGCAACTGCTTCAGCGCGAAGCAGAAGCCAGAAGCATACCAAGAGCACACGCAAGAAAGCGGAAGTGACGAGCGCAGGCTTGTCATCTGCTAGGGATTTGAACTTATCCAATGCTTCAACCGGTAGGATGAGAAAGGAAAGTAAAGAAAGGGTTCAGGCTGAGGAAAGTCCGGCAAGGCAGAGGGTATCTGCTTCTGGTCGCACCCTAGCAGACCGTTCTATCAAAAAGGATATGACAAGATATGAGAAAGTCAAACCTCTCTACCCTGTTGATAATTTGGCTACAGCTCCTGCCTTTGGAGAATATGAGCCAAACAGTCAGCTAGCGGCAGCTGAGGTCGGCATGGTGGGTATGGAACACAGCTCACAAAAAGCCAATGATGAATTTTTGCAGTCTCTGCTTCATCACCGCAAGGGTTCTACCAAGATTAAGGTGGCCAACTCTCTGATTCAGCCTACGGAAGCAAATGCAGCTGGCAATCAAGGCTATACAGATATTGATGATCCAGCCTTTGAGACAGCTGTTCTGTCTAAGATTAGACCGATGTCCTATACGGAGTCTAGCTATGGCAACTTCAGACCGCAGGCGGTTGAGGTGACAGGTGTTGTTTCTCAAGATGAGGAAGAATTCTTCACTGAGCAAGAACATGCTCAGCAGCCAGTGGCAGAAGAGGTAGGAGGCAACAGCCTGGAAGATGTTTTTGCTGCTACGGGAGATATCAAGCCAGTTAGAGCAGAAGAGTCAAGAGCAGCAAACAGCTTAGAATCTCTCTTCTTTGCTGAGGAGAAAGCTGAGCCAGAGGCTCAGATGGACTCAGTCTTCAGCCAAGCTAGTGCAAAGCCAGAGTTTTCTGCTTCTGAGGAGTCTATGGTTAGTCGCGATCGCGCTGATATTCAGGGCTATCAAGATATTCTCAGCCAGATTCAGCATGATTTGCTTGGGGCTGAAGAGGAAGATTTGACTGCTGAAGTGGCAGAGACTTGGAAGGAAGAAAGCAACTTCGAACCAGCAGCTGAAACGTTTGAGTTTGAAGAAGCTGCTGAACCAGCAGTTGTTCAATCAGTTTCTGAAGATGTTCTTTGGACACAGGCTGAGCCTGTTCAAGAAGCAGTTGCAGATGAGACAGAAGAAGACTTGCTCAAGGGAATTGCTGACATCCTCAAAGCTGAGGAAGCACACGTCAAAACTGCTCCGGTCGTTCCGGCTGCAGATGAGACAGAAGAAGATTTGCTTCAGAAAATTACTGATATCCTCAAGGCTGAGGAAGCAGCAGAAGCACAACCAGCTGCAACAACTGCGGGAGAAAAAGAAGTCTATTTCCAATTCCTCCTACTGGAAAGTCAGGAATTGTTGGCTTCTAATGCAGTTCAAGAGGCGGAGAGCTATCTGAAAGAGATTGTCCAAGGAAGCTCAAATCAGAATCTTCGTCAAGAAGCGTTCAACATGCTGGACAAAATCGGGAAAAATTAATACTATATAAACATACAATTGATAGCAATCAATTAGAAGGGTTTTAGGGGAAATTATGAAAAGTTGTAAAACAATCACAGGGACCGTTGTCATTGAGATTGAAAAAGGGATGGGACTGGGTGAAGTCCATGAAGTCTTTGTTGACGAGGGGGTCAATCTGACTTTTGTCATTAAGTCAAAACAGTCTGAACAGCCTTTTGCCTTGCTGTCTAGCAAGAACATCCAAGGCATCGGTGACTTTGCGGTCATGGTAGAGAATAGCTCAGTCTTTCAAGAGCTACAAGAAGCTGACCTGAAGGTCTTGAACGACAAACAGGGCAGTATCTTTGACGAAATCGTCATTACCATTGATGGAAACAAGGTGGGAACTGTTGTTGACTATCACATTGACGAAAAGAATGAAATTGGCTACTTGGTGGTTAATTCTGAAGATGCCAGCGAGGAAATTCAGATTCCTAAATCACGCATCTTGATGATTGGTAAAGAGTACATCATCCTCAATGATGAAAAAAAGACAGCTCCTCATCTTGAAGCAGATGTAGAGATGGGTCGTCTGGCTGCAGCAGATCTGCTCCATGAGACTGAAGCTGCAAAACCTGCTGAAAAAATTGAGGAAGTAGTTGCTGAAGCACCTGTATTCGAGCCAGTTGTAGATGAAAAAGTAGATGTAAAAGAAGATGCTGCGACAGATTTGACAGAGGCCTTGGCTGCTGTAGGTCTGGGAGCTGCTGCTTCTGACTTGGAATTTTCTGAAGCAGTCGTAGAGACAGCTCAAGAGTCAGAAGTCCAAGACTTGGTACAAGAAGAGTCAGCACCAGCTCAAGAAGAAGTTGATGAAACAGATGCAGCGCTGAGTCTGGATGCTGCTTTGGAAGAAGTATTGGCAGCCCCTGCTGAGGAAGTTGAAACAACTATCAGTACAGCGCCAGTTGCTGAGGAAGACTCTGCAGCAAAGAAAGCTGTTAATGACTTTATCGATCAGCAAAAACGTCTTCTGGTAGGCAAAACACTGCAAAAAGACCTTGTTAATGCAGATGGAGGAGTTATCCTGAATGCCGGAGATACTGTTTCTGATGACATCATTGATTTTCTTCGCCGTATCGACCGTAAATTCCTTATCCGCTTAGCTGAATGCGTAGTATAAGGTTGGGATGAGATTCATGTCAAGAAGAAAAAGAAAGGTTTCATCAAAATATCAAAAACTACTTCCAGCAGCGACACTTACTGCCTTTCTGCTGGGTAGTTTATTTTATGTCATTTTTGTCTTTAATCCAACGATTGACCTGAGTATCAATGGCCGCCCCTCTATGAAGGTTCGCTCTCGGAGCGAAGCTGAGATTGAAGTTTACAGAGAACTGCCCTATAAAGCTACATTTCAGCTGACTACGGGGCAACACTTCTCTGTAGATATGCGCTTTTTAGGACTGAGCTATTTCACAGAAGAAGAGCTTAAGCGACTGGATAATATCTCAGCCAAGACAGTCTGGGATAAGTTTACACCGTTTTTTGATACCAAGGAAAATCTACAGATTTCCATCTATCCTAACCGTCTTTTTTGGCTTAGACCTTTAAACGATGTCTTGGCTGCCCATCCTGATGTTCTCAGTCAGCTTCCAACGACCAATCATCTGGTCATGGACGGCGAGTCTAATGTAAAGGTGGGAGACAAGTCTAATGGCTATAAGATTGACCCTGCTGCTTTTATCCAAGCATCTGAGGAGATTGCCAAGACTGGTAAATTTGATGATATCAAGGTTGAGAGCACGCCTGTCGAAGCAGAAGATCAGAGTGAGCTTCTGAGCCAGTATACGCACTTTATAGAGCGTAAGGAAGTACCATTGCCGACTAACGCTGCCCAAGCTCAAAACATGAAGACAGCCTTTTATAAGCTGCAGAATGTTTACTTGGCTCCTGGTGAGACCAAGTCTATCTCAGAATTACTGGGCGCTTTGAATGCGGAGTCTGGCTATCTGCCAGTCAAGGGCAAGGATAATAAAGAAGTTTACGGTCAGGGTGCTGAGCAGATTGTAGATGCCATTCAGCAGCTCGCCTTTTCACGGACCAATGTTATTTCCTATCGAGGACAGTATTTCAACATCGGAACGCCAGCTGAAGGTTTGACCGAATTGACCATTCAAAACAATACAGAAACAGATATGGTATTTTCATTAAGTTTGGAGGAGGGGCAAGTATCCATTATTTTGGCATCTAAGTGATACTCAAGGGAAGTCTAAGTTTGACACCGTCATCTAAGATTTTCAAAGAGTATAAAAAGGGAAAAATTATGATTGCAAGTTTAGTATTTATATTAGGTGTCGTATTTGGGAGCTTTTTCAATGTCGTCATCTACCGTGTGCCACTGGAAAAGAGCATTGCCAAAGGTCGGTCCATGTGCCCGTCCTGCGGCCATGTCTTGACTTCGGTGGAGCTGATTCCGGTTGTGTCGATTATCATGCAGGGCTTTAAATGCAAGCACTGCAAGGAGCCCATTTCACCGCGCTATCTCATTGTGGAGCTCCTGACGGGTCTGCTCTGGCTAGCCTCTTATCTGATCTTTCAGGATCAGGGGCCCTGGATGGTTGTTTCAGCCTGTCTCCTGGTGTCGCTTTGTCTCATTATCGCTTATATCGATTTTGATACTCAGTACATCTCGGACTCGGTTCTGCTGGTTTTTTGGCTGGGTCGTATGGCTGTTACGTTTTTTACCAATGAGTTCAATTGGGAACTGCTTTTTTCGCTGCTAGTCGGTGCGGGTCTCTACTCTCTGATTTATTTTGGGGCCAAGGCTTATTACAAGAAAGAGGCCTTCGGGATGGGAGATATTCTCTACTTAGCTGCTCTGAGCAGTTGGTTTAGCCCCTTGAATACGCTGATTTTGGGATATGGTTCTTTCTTTGTAGCTGGAGCGATTCTCTTAATCGCAACCATCTTTAAGAAATTCAAATTTAAGTTGAAAGAAGAAGTCCCTTTTGGTCCTGCTATGAGTATCATGGCGGTCATCCTATATTTCTGGGGAGGAATCTAGGGAAACCAAAAGCGACAATAGAAATGGATAGAAAAAATGTTTAGGAAGAAAAAAGTTATCATAGCATTAGCGACAGCTACTGTCCTTTCAGGCAGTGTGTTGCCTGTCAGCCGTCTAGCGGCAAATGAAAAGGCCAGTCTGGATCCGTCTTTAGTGCAGGTGTCAGATCAGTTTCAGGCCAAGAAAACAGGAGCAGTCGTCTTTTCAGAAGATGTAACAGTGCCAAGCACAGTGTCAGCCGATTTCATTGATAGTCGTTTGGCTGGTACGCCGATGGCTGGATTGGGAAAAGCTTTCAAAAAAGCAGAGAAAGATCATGGAGTTAATGCAATTTTTCTCGTAGGGCTGGCTATTCACGAATCGGATTACGGCCGCAGTCAGATTGCTCAGGCCAAGCACAACCTGTTTGGTTTCATGGCTTATGACTCCAGTCCTTTTTCCAGTGCAGGAAATTTCGCAACATTTGACGATGGCATAGATACCGTTGCCCGCTATCTCAGCGAGCACTATCTCAAGCCTGGCGGTCAGTTCTACAATGGTAAGAGCATGGCTGCTATCAATGTAAGATACGCATCTGACAAAACTTGGTCAAGTAAGATTATGATTCGTATTCGAAATTTTTTGAAAAAAGGTTAAGGTGGCTGGGACAATCATGTCTCAGCTTGCTTTATTATAGAAAGAATTTCTTTTGGTGAGGCGATTGACGGAGTTTTTGCTGCTCTCTGAGGCTCTAAAAATTCCTAATCATCCTCTTGGGACTAAAAAATAAAAAACTTGCTTCTGCTGCATCTACATCGTCTTTTATGGCGAATAATGACTTAATTAGGGGATTTATGAAAAGAAAGTTTGACGTAAGCGATGTGTTAAAGGAAGCCTGGGGACTGACTGTTGATTACTTTTTTGTATGGACAGCAGGGCTTGCTATCATTCAACTGCCATTTTTTATTCTGGGGCTGTTAATTCTATTTTTTTCTCCATTTACTTCTTCATTTCTTCCAAGTATGATTTTCTTTGGATTTCTGTGTTCTTTTGTGATTTCTTATATCCATAAGTTTTCCTTGACCATGGTTCGTAATCCGCAGATGGTGCGGCGAAACTTCTGGAGGGCTGTTGGCTACAGTATTTCTGATGGCTTTTTTGGGCGTTTGCTTTCTTTGTCTATTTACGTCTTCATCTTTTTCTT
>CBDFAZ010000049.1:0-13847 GCA_965245685.1 uncultured Streptococcus sp.
TATGGTTATCATAGGCGGCTTTCAAGGTCGAAACATCTTTTATGATGTGAAAAGTAAAAAAGTATATTCAAATAAAGTAAATGAGAGAGTTCTTCCTAATCTCAGATGGTTAGTAATATCCTTTGGAATTCTAGGAAATGCTTTTCTCATTCAATTAAACAATATAAAATTTGAATCCCCTATTTTCAAAGTAATTGTTTTGTGTGCAACTCTTATTCTTATATCTTTGGTTTGTCACTTTGGATTTAAAGATGAGTATTTAGGGCAAAACGTTGAAGCGTTTAATCCCAAATTATATGAACATGTAGGTTGGAAGAATTTTTTAGAAGAAGAAAGAAAGCGAGTAAATATTCTACTTGTTACATTTGGAGTAAGTGCTTTATTAACTGCTTTTCAAATTAGAGAATACTTGAACGATCCTACTATGATAAACTTAGTAAAAGTTTTTATCTTTTATTTTATATTTTATATGGCAATAGACAAAAGCAATTTTATGAAAAGAATGACGGCAATAAAGCAATTGATAAAACATTAAAGAAATAATTTGTACTTATAATTTATAGATTAGAGAGAAATATAATGTCTGATTAATTATTAATAGGAACTTGTCTAATGGTTAAATCATTGCTGAAAAAAGCATTGTCTAACCATTAGAAAAATTGATTATTCTTAAAAGGTTGGAAAAGCAACTAAAATGAATAAAAAAGAATATTTAACCGAACTCTTAGCTTTTCAGGGTAGAAACTATTATTTTGACCCAAAAACTAATAAAATCTATGTCAATGTAGATAGACCAACATTCCATTTGGATCTCACGAATTATGTTCCCGCAACTAGCATTCTGCTGCTACATGGATTTACTTCTATTTCGAATAGCCAGTTTTCCTTCTTGTGGAAGTTGATTTCTCTAGTATTGGGTTATATTATTCTTGGGTATTTAGTAGAATTACTTGTGAGAACAAAGAAGGAACTGTCATTTAAAGAGTTTCGCTTTGAAACGCTTCCCATTAAGGACGAATTTCTATATATTTTTAGTCGAAATGTATATGCGAAGCTTGTATTCGGTTTGTTTTTTACCTTTTTTGCAATTTATCATGCAACTGAGTATCTAAGCAGAGGTGTCTATGTCTCTTATTTGTTAAGTGATATTGGCTTATTGATTGTTTATTTTTGTCTCATAAGATCCCATTTATTCAAACAGATAAAAATTCTAAAAAGATTAAAAAAGAAAAATACTTAGAATTCTAGAGAATTATTAAAGGAGGTTTCTAATGACTGAGCTACTACCGATAGGGAGTGTTGTCCAACTTAAAAATGGACAGGTAAAAATTATGATTATTAACCGTTATCCCCTTTATGATAACAAGGGTGAAATTGGGTATTTAGACTATTCTGGTTGTGTATATCCTTTTGGTATGACGGATAATCAAGCTTGCTTCTTTAACCAAGAAGATATTGAAAAAATTTGGTTTGAGGGGTATATAGATGAATTAGAAGAGAAAATGCTAGCAAAAATAGAAGATAAATTATCTCAAATTCCTTATCCTAAATATTCTTTAGCTGATTTATAATACCTGTTCCTGTCAGTAAAGTATTCTAAAACCCCTCGCAATTATTTGCGGGGGGTTAGTGTCTTATAAGTTTTCTTTTCTTTTTATAATCTTCTCTTTTTAGTTAAGGGCTGCTAAAAGAGCATCAGCCTGTGCTGAGAGTTCAGCAAGTTTGTCTTCTGCGACAGTCAGTTGACCAGTTCCCCATGCTTCTGGGTTGATACCAACACCTGTGAATGGTTCTACCACATTCATACGGATGAAAGGCAGCAGGCTGCGGTAGTGCTTGAATACTTCATCTGGTGATGTGCCGTTAGCTACAGATGAAACAGTAACAACCTTAGCATTCAGAGCAGATGGGCCAGTTGGGTCTGACAGATCCAAAGCTCGTGAAGCCCAGTCCAAGAGGTTTTTCACTACTCCTGGGATAGCCCAGTTGTAGACAGGTGAGAAAATCCAGATGGCATCAGCGGACAAAATTTCTTCACGAACCTTAGCAACAGCAGCTGGAGCAGGACTTTCGATGTCTTGGTTGAAGAATGGTACATCTTTGTAATCAAGATATGAAACTTCTGCCTTGCCAGCCAAAGCTTTTTCAGCTTGCTCAGCCAATTGGTGGTTGAAAGAACCTTGACGAAGCGAGCCGACGATGAATAATACTTTAGACATTACATTGTCTCCTTTTTATAAAATAAAGAGAAATTTCTCTTGTTACAATATATGTTACAACATTAATCACTAGTTAGCAATTATTTAGCTCAATTTTTTGAAATTTTTTAGAATGCGAATCAAATCTTGTTTATCGTCTTCTTCGAGAATGGACAGAGCTTGCTGGATATTTTTGATATGATCAGGCAGGGCGGCTTCAATTTTAGCTCTGCCTTGTTCCGTCAAGCCAATCAAAAAAGCCCGGCGGTCATTTGGGTCGCAGGTGCGGACAATCCAGCCGTCGCGTTCCATATTTTTGATGACAACAGTCATGTTGCCAGAAGTAGCCAATATGCGGTCAATCAGGTCCTGAATACGCAGTTCTCCTTTGCTGTACAAGGTTTCTAAGACGGAAAACTGAGTAGGAGTCAAATCATGCTTTTTAAAAATCTGAGCTTCAATGGCACGGATGGTTCTTGCTGCCTTGTGAAAGACAATCATGGTTTTCAAATCAAGCAGAGTTTCTTTGCTTAAATCGTCTGTAATCTTCATAACAATATTTTACCAATAAATAGTATCATATGCAAGGATATTGCTTTAGAATTTTGAGAATATTCTCATCAAAAAAAGATAGAAAAATAGGAGTATTTGTAGTATAATGACGGAGTGAAATATAAAAATAGAAATAAAGCCAGTTTTCCAATTTGGCAATACCTTATCGGTATTTTTATCGTTCTCAGCGTTCTCGTCTTCTCATTTTTTGCAGTTCTGCAAGTGTCTATGCAGCCGAGACAGTCTGCTAAGGAAGCAAACAGCCGCTTGGCCAAGGAATACGCAGATCTTGAAAAAGTTGACTCATTTGCCATCTACAATGGGCAGGAATCTTACTACAGTCTGCTTGGCAAGACAAGTAAGGGTGTCGAAAAAGCTGTATTGATTGCAAAAGATTCCAATGAGATTCGGGTCTATCGACTGGACCAAGGCGTCAGTCAGGCTGAGGCGAAGAGCATTGCCAAGGAAAATGGAGCAGGAACTATTGATAAGGTGACCATGGGCTATTTTCAGGATCAGCCTATCTGGGAAGTCAAGTCGGGAGGCACCTACTACCTGATTGGTTTTGAAAGCGGACAGTTAGTCAGCAAGGAGGGACTATGAAATTATCAAATCGTGTCTTAAAGATGGAAGAAAGCGTGACTCTGGCAACAGCAGCGCGTGCTAAGGCTTTGAAAGCGCAGGGGCGGGATATTCTGTCTCTGACTCTGGGAGAGCCGGATTTTCCGACGCCTAAGAACATTCGAGATGCGGCTGTAGCAGCTATTGAGGATGGGCGTGCTAGCTTTTATACAGTGACTAGCGGTCTGCCAGAGCTAAAAGAGGCAGTGGTAGAGTATTTTGCTAACTATTACGGCTACAAAATCCAGCCTAATCAAGTGACGGTGGCAACCGGAGCTAAATTCTCCCTCTACACCTTCTTTATGAGTGTGCTTGACCCAGGTGATGAAGCTATCATTCCGACGCCTTACTGGGTCAGCTACGGGGACCAGATTAAGATGGCCGAGGGTATTCCTGTTTTTGTCCAAGCCACTGAGGAAAATAATTTCAAGGTAACGGTGGAACAGTTAGAAGCTGCTCGTACTGATAAGACTAAGGTCTTGGTTTTGAATTCTCCGTCCAATCCGACGGGTATGATTTATACAGCAGAGGAGCTGCTGGAGATTGGAAACTGGGCTGTGGAGAATGATATTCTGATTTTGGCAGATGACATTTATGGACGTCTGGTATATAGCGGCAATAAATTTACGCCAATTTCTAGTCTATCAGAGGAGATTCGCAAGCAGACAGTGGTCATCAATGGTGTCTCTAAGAGCTACTCCATGACAGGCTGGCGGATTGGCTATGCAGTTGGTGAGCCAGAGATTATAGCAGCTATGAGTAAGATTGCAGGTCAGACGACTTCCAACCCGACAGCAGCGGCTCAATATGCAGCTATCGAAGCTCTGACTGGCAGTCAGGAAACAGTCGAGACTATGCGTCAAGCCTTTGAAGAGCGTCTCAATACCATCTATCCGCTCTTGGCTAAGGTGCCAGGATTTGAAGTGGTCAAGCCACAAGGGGCCTTCTATCTCTTTCCAAATGTCAAGAAAGCCATGGAAATGAAAGGTTATACAGATGTGACCGAGTTTACGACAGCAATCTTAGAAGAAGTTGGCGTGGCTCTGGTGACCGGAGCAGGCTTCGGTGCTCCAGAAAATGTCCGTCTTAGCTATGCGACAGATCTGGAAACACTCAAAGAAGCCGTTGGACGCCTGCAGCAATTTATGGAGAGTAAATAGAGTTCACAATCCGGCATTGCTTGCTAAAGATAACCTACAAAGATTTATAAACAATAGATAAGGATGAACTCAGCGTTCGTCCTTTTCAATTTATTTTTGACTGTACTGGCAATGAGTTAAACAAAAAGGTAAAATAATATAGAATATCATAAAATCGCTTTCATATTTTCTGGTCGAATTGAGAAGATTTTGTTCAGAAAATAAAAGCTGGGAGCAGTTAGAATTTAGCTGCCAGGGCTTGCAAACAGGAGTGAAAGGAGAAGGATATGTAACGACATTTAATTATCTTATTCATGGTAGTTAGTTTGGTTTTATTGGCCGCTTGTTCTTTTGTTGATTCAGAGCAAGGGTGGACCACTATTTCCCAGTCTAAGCCGGGTGAACCAAGCTACAGCCTACAGGCAAAAGATAATCGGTATCGTATCCAATATTATGAGAATGACTCGGCCCGAATAGACTGGTATTTGAGCAATTATCAGCCAGAACTGAGATTAAATATGAGAATCTTAGAACGCCCAACTGCTCCCGGTTCTTACACTAAGGAGGAGATATCTGGACAGGGCTCTGCACGCTTTTTGATGGTTTGTAGAACTTGGGGTTCTGCAGAGAACAGTCAAAAGTTTTTAATTAAACGTGCCTATTATAAGGTTGATATTAGACTTAATAAAAAGATGGAGGTAGATACTGAGAAGAGCAGTATGACCTACTGGAAGACGGAAGAAGAGATAAAGGATGATCCGCCTGTTGATTAAATAGCAGCTATCAATGGAAGATTAACTAAGTATAAGTAACTTTCTGATAGGAATCACCAGACGACTTAAAAATTTGAGGAGTATTTAGTTGAAGACGATGGTGTTTCGGTGTATAATAAAAGAAGTCCATTTGGTCTAGCCCTGCATTCTATTGACTTGCAGTGTGTTCCTCATGGTCTTTTTGCTTAAGTAATAATAGGGATGAAGATTATTTTGTACAAAAGGAGATAAAATGGGTTTTATCAGAAAGGAAATAGGGGAAAGAGAGAAGAAGCTTCTCGAGGATTTTTCTATTGAAGAAAAAGAACTGGCTTTGCCATTTTTACTAGAGGATAAGAAGAGAGGAATTTTTCTCTGCGTTAAGCAATTTCGTATCGGGGAAGGGAAATATCAGGTCTTAGCCATGATTCTCGGTGGGCACTTGCTTGAATTTCGCCTAGAAGAAGAGCGAGCGGATAGATATCCAGCCCGCAATGAAGAAGATCAAAGTGTAAAAGGTCTATCAACAGAAACAATCTCCCAGCTTGTGATTCCCAAGGTTTTAAAAGGACGAGAGGACAAGATCGTAACAGTGATTCAACATGCCCTGTCGCAGATTAACCCTTATTATGATACAAAGATAAGGGAAGTAAACCACGTGGAGTACAGATAAAGAGGAGATGGGATATGGGATTATTAGAAAAGTGTCTGGATTTTTTACCGACTAGGCGGACTGTCAGTGACATAGAAGAAGATATGACTTGGGAGGAAGAATTTACCCCTAAAAGAGTTCACCACAAAGAAGTAAGTAGTAGTCCTCAGAAGGAGACTGAGGGAACAGCGACTCTTCCCCTGGAAGGAAGTTGGAAGTTTGTGCATGAGATGATTTCTGAAGAAGGGATTGAGCTTTTAAAGAAGGCTGGTATTGATGACGAGCTAATCTTTGAGACGGGCGATTGGGTCGCAGACCATGATTTGGGGATTTATCTGGTCCTTTATCGCTTTGGTGGCAGAACCAACTGGAAGAAGACTTATAAGCTAATCTTGCAAGGACAGGTGATTGAATTTAAGACTAAGACCATTTTTCATCAGCAGGATTTTTCTTATGAAGATGGGGAATTCACTAAGGGAGTGATTGTCAAAAATGTCTCCAATATGCTTCTGCCCTTGGCTTTCGAAGGTCAACAGCAGCGCGTGCTCCATATCATTCAAGCGGCTCTGTCAGCAGCTAGCCCAAGCTATGATACGGTCATTTACAGGGCGAACTTTGATTTGGTTTAGGAGGGGAAGATGATATATATTACAAGAGAAGATCTTTTGACTTGGCTGGACAAACATGAGCCGGTGGCCAATCGTCAGAAGGACATTGCGGCTTTTCATAAAGAACTGTCGTTTCGCCTGCAAAGAATGGACTTTCGACCGTCTACCAGTTCAAAAGATCCTCGGAGAGATGTTTGTAAAGACCCTGACCAAGAGCTGACTGTAGCCTTTACTCAGGATGGGGAGGGGAATTATGCGACGATTGACCAGAGTCCAGGAGGTCAGATTCTCAGCGATCAGCGTTTTAAGATGGCTTTGAAAAAGGTCCTCAACTATGATGATGACATGGTTGATCGACTGCTATATGGAACAAAAAATTAGTCCTCTTATTCAGAGAGAGTTATCCGCCAGCCTTTATGAGGCTGGTTTTTTAATTTTTCTGAGATTTAGACTCTTCAAGGATAGCTATTGCAATCGCTTTATGGTAAAATATAGAACAGATGTCCAAAAGATTTGTCTTGAAATAAAGTGACATTTAGCAACCAATCTAGGAGGCAGATATGATTGATCATTTTGAGATAAAGGTCAGGAATCTACAAATTTCAAAAGACTTTTATACAAGTTTTCTTTCTCCTCTAGGCTACAAATTGGCTTTTAGAAGTAGTTCTCTACTCAGTTTTGTTGCTCCCAACAGCCCACATCCTGGTGGAGATTTTTGGTTGGGGGAGGGAGAGCAGTCTCCGATTCACTTTGCTTTTTTGGCAGAAAACCATGAGCAGGTTCAAGCTTGTTATGAGGCTGGTTTAAAGGCAGGGGGAAAAGACAACGGTGCGCCAAATTATCGGGGGAACCTTTCGTCATATTATGCAGCCTTTATCTTGGATCCAGATGGTAATAATGTCGAGGCAGTCTGTCATAAAGAATAAAAAAATAGAAAAGAGAAAAAACGTGTCAAAGAAAATCGTAACAATTATTGATGTGAAAAATTATGTTGGTCAAGAAGTGACCATCGGTGCTTGGGTTGCCAATAAGTCAGGTAAGGGTAAGATTGCTTTCTTGCAGCTGCGTGATGGTTCTGCCTTTTTCCAAGGGGTAGCCTTCAAGCCTAACTTTATTGAGAAATTTGGCGAAGAAGAAGGATTGGCGAAGTTTGATACGATTAAAAAGCTTAGCCAAGAAACTTCTGTCTATGTGACAGGGATTGTCAAGGAAGACGAGCGTTCAAAATTTGGCTACGAGCTGGACATTACAGACATCGAAATCATCGGTGAGTCAAATGACTATCCAATCACGCCAAAAGAACATGGGACTGACTTCCTCATGGACAACCGTCACTTGTGGCTGCGTTCTCGCAAGCAAGTAGCCATGATGCAAATCCGCAATGCCATCATCTACGCTACCTATGAATTCTTTGATAAGAATGGCTTTATGAAGTTTGACAGCCCAATCTTGTCAGGAAATGCAGCAGAAGACTCAACTGAGCTCTTTGAAACAGACTATTTCGGAACTCCAGCATACTTGAGTCAGTCAGGACAGCTTTATCTGGAAGCAGGTGCCATGGCTCTTGGTCGTGTCTTTGACTTCGGGCCTGTATTCCGTGCCGAAAAATCAAAAACCCGTCGTCATTTGACTGAGTTCTGGATGATGGATGCAGAGTATTCATACTTGACACACGATGAGTCACTTGACTTGCAAGAAGCTTATGTTAAAGCCTTGATCCAAGGTGTTATTGACCGTGCTCCTCAAGCTTTGGAAACGCTGGAACGTGATGTAGAACTTTTGAAACGCTATATTGCAGAGCCTTTCAAGCGTGTTAGCTATGATCAAGCGATTGACCTCTTGCAAGCCCATGAAAATGATGAGGATGCTGACTATGAGCATCTGGAACATGGTGATGACTTCGGTTCACCACATGAAACATGGATTTCAAATCACTTTGGTGTACCAACCTTTGTCGTGAACTACCCAGCAGCCATCAAGGCTTTCTACATGAAACCAGTTCCTGGAAATCCAGACCGTGTACTCTGTGCTGACCTGCTGGCACCAGAAGGCTATGGCGAAATCATCGGTGGTTCTATGCGTGAGGAAGACTACGATGCTCTTGTTGCTAAAATGAATGACCTTGGTATGGATACATCAGAATATGAATTCTACTTGGATCTTCGTAAGTATGGATCTGTTCCACATGGAGGCTTTGGTATCGGTATCGAGCGTATGGTAACCTTTGTAGCAGGGACTAAGCATATCCGTGAAGCCATTCCATTCCCACGTATGCTACACCGTATTAAACCGTAAAACGAATCAAACGCCCATGTGGCGTTTTTTCAACAGTAAACTATGAAATAATCCAAATACAAAATTTTAGAGAAAGAAGAGGTAGGAGTCATGTAAAGCGCAGATTAACAAGTGACAAAGGATAGAAATTAGAAAACACTTGTTAAAGGAGAAAATATGTTTAAAAGAAGTTATCGGAAAAATATCGGCCTTATGGCCGGAGTAGAATTTTTTGCCTTTCTAGGCATTACTAGTTTTTGGATTTTATTTCTCAGTCAAAACGGCATGTCACTTTGGCAGATTGGGCTTTTGGAAAGTATTTTTCATGCGACTAGCGTTATTTGTGAAATTCCTTCTGGGATGTTGGCGGATCGCTTTTCCTACAAGACCAATCTTTATCTGAGCCGGATAGCCGGGATTGTGTCTTCTGTTCTCATGTTGGCCGGGCAGGGGAACTTTTGGGTTTATGCGTTGGCTATGGTGATTAGTGCTTGGTCCTATAATTTTGATTCGGGGACAAGCGCAGCCATGGTCTATGATTCGTCTGTGGAGGCCGGACTCAAGGAACGTTACCTATCCATCTCCAGCTTTATGTCTGGAGTGGCTGAAGCGACCCGATCTTTGGGAACGGTCTGGGCCGGATTTTTTGTCCATGGACAATTGCATCTGACCTACTATATCATGATTGGTACCTCTATCATCGTTCTTTTCTTGACCTGGATGCTGAAAGAACCTAGTGTCAAAGCAGAGAAAGCGGAACGTCTGACTATGAAAAAAATTATCTGGGCTGTCAAAGAGGAGCTGCAGAGAAATCCCAGCCTTTTTATCTGGATGATTCTGTCCCAAATCATCGGAACACTGATGTGTATGTTTTATTTTTATTATCAAAATCAATTGCCTGACTTAAAAGATTGGCAGATTTCGGTAGTCATGCTGATTGGCAGTGCTTTGAATATTTTAGCAGTCTATCTAGCGAGTGTGATTGGAAAGAAGTATTCTGCCTTGAAACTTTTTCCTTCAGTGGTTCTTCTAACTGGAGCAAGCTACCTGCTGTCCTATTTTGGAACCCCGATCATTTATATTTTGATTTATCTAATCAGCAACGCCTTGTATGCACTTTTCCAGCCGATTTTTGACAACGATTTACAAAAGCAGCTGCCAAGTGAAGTACGGGCTACCATGCTCAGTGTCTATTCTATGATGTTCAGCCTGAGTATGATTGTCATTTTCCCTATCACGGGCTGGTTGATTGATCACTTTGGCTTCGATTGGACTTTTATAGCTTTGGGCGGCTTCTTATTAGCTGTAACGCCATTTTTGCATATGGCTCTAAAGAAAATAAGCCAGAGCTTACAAGAAGTCTAATGTCAATGTTCTCTTTCTGCTGGTCAGAAGGAGAATATTTTTTAGCCTTTGAAAATTATGGTAAAATAAATACAGTTTAATGGAGAAGAAGGCAGTATGAAAGATTTATTGAAATATTTCAAGGGCTATATTAGGGAGTCTTTGCTAGGGCCCTTGTTCAAGCTTTTGGAGGCCAGTTTTGAACTGTTAGTTCCGATACTGATTGCGGGGATTGTGGACGAGACCATTCCTAGACACGACAGCTCCCATCTCTACTGGATGGTTTTTCTTTTGATGGGCTTGGCTGCGCTGGGTGTGGTGGTAGCAGTGGTGGCCCAGTATTATTCGTCAAAGGCGGCAGTGGGCTTTACTCGTCAGATGACAAGCGACCTCTATCAAAAAATCCTGCGTTTGCCTAAGGCTAGTCGGGATGAGCTGACGACTTCTAGCTTGGTGACTCGACTGACGAGCGACACCTATCAGATTCAGACAGGAATCAATCAATTTCTTCGTCTCTTCCTGAGGGCGCCTATCATCGTTTTTGGCTCTATCATCATGGCCTTTACTATCAGTCCGGTCATTACCTTGTGGTTCTTGCTCATGGTGGCAATTTTAACGGCTATTATCGTTTTCATGTCTCGTCTGATGAATCCCCTCTATGCCAAGATTCGTCAGCTGACTGACCAGTTGGTCAATCTGACTCGCGAGCAACTGCAGGGCATGCGGGTTATAAGAGCTTTCGGTCAGACCCAGCGTGAGGTTCAGACCTTTCGCAATCGCAACGAGCTCTATAAAACTTGGCAAATCAGGACTGGAGCTCTGGCTAGTCTGATTAGCCCTCTGACTTTTCTTACAGTCAATGGTACTCTGATTGCTGTAATTTGGCAGGGGAATGCTTTTATCGGAAATGGTTTACTGACCCAGGGGATGCTAGTGGCCTTGGTCAATTATTTATTGCAAATTTTGGTGGAATTGCTCAAGCTGGCTATGCTAGTCAACTCACTCAATCAAAGCTATATCAGTGCAGGCCGCATTAGTCAGGTCTTCGAGCAAGCAGAAGAAGATGTCCTGCAGGAATTAGTGCAGGAAACAGCTCTGCCGAATCAAGCCATTAAAGCCCAGCAGGTCAGCTTTTCCTATCCAAATGCAGCTAGTCCAGCCCTGACAGGTCTGACTTTTGATTTGAAAAACGGCCAGATTTTAGGTGTTATTGGTGGGACAGGTTCAGGTAAGTCTACCCTGGTTCAGCTGCTGGCTCATCTCTATCCAGTTGCTGCTGGTCAGTTGACCATCTTTTCCCAAGGACGCAGTCCTAAAAATTTGAGCGAATGGCGGTCTTGGATTAGTCTAGTGCCTCAGAAGGCGGAGCTTTTTCAAGGAACTGTTCGCTCCAATCTGACTTTAGGACTGTCAACCAAGCCAACAGACGCAGACTTGTGGCAGGCTTTAGAGATTGCTCAGGCGGCGGACTTTGTTTCTCAGAAGGAAGGTGGCTTGGATGCGACTGTAGAGGCCTTTGGCCGGAATTTTTCTGGCGGTCAGCGGCAGCGTTTAACCATTGCCAGAGCTGTCTTGCGGAGGGCACCTTTCTTGATTTTAGATGATGCGACCTCAGCTCTGGACAATTTGACAGAGGCTAGACTCTTGCAGGCTATTAAGAATGAATTGACTCAGACTAGTCTGGTCTTGATCTCTCAGCGGACCAATAGCTTGCGCTCAGCGGATCAAATTTTAGTCCTAGATAAGGGAGAACAGGTGGCTCTTGGTCGCCATGAGGAACTCTTAGTCAGCTCCGCTATTTACCGAGAAATTCATCACTCACAGCATAGTCAAGGAGAGGAGGGAAAGCATGAAGCATAAGACATCACCTAGTAGCTTGAGGCGTTTGACTCGAGATTTGCTGCAGGCGCGCTGGCTCTTTCTCCTAGCTAGTCTGGGAACGGTGGCTCAAGTGGCTCTAACTGTTCTTCTTCCAGTTTTAATCGGGAATGCGGTTGATAGTGTTCTTCTTCCTCAAGCGGAGCAGCATTTGATGCCGATTTTGGGGCAGATGCTGTTGGTCATCTTAGCCAATACGCTGATTCAGTGGCTCAATCCCTTGCTCTATAATCAGCTGGTCTATCGCTATAGCCAGCAGCTCCGACAGGGTATTATCAAGAAAGTACACTATCTGCCTTTGGCCTATCTGGATCGGCAGGGAACTGGCGACTTGGTTAGTCGTGTGACGACAGATTTGGAGCAGCTCAGCAATGGCCTACTTATGGTTTTCAATCAATTTTTTGTGGGTTTGTTGACAATTTTAGTGACTATCATTAGCATGGCCCGGCTGGACTTTTTCCTCTTGCTTTTGGTTCTGCTTTTGACGCCCCTTTCTCTCTTCTTAGCGCGTTTTATAGCCAAAAAGAGTTTTAGCTTTTTCCAACGTCAGACGCAGGCCAGAGGGGCACAGACCCAGCTGATTGAGGAAAGTCTGACCCAGGAAAGTCTGATACAAGCTTTTAATGCTCAGGGGCAGTTTGATACAGCTTTTACTCGCAGTAATCAAACCTATGCGGACTATTCTCAGGCGGCTATTTTCTATTCTTCGACGGTTAATCCTTCGACTCGTTTTATCAATGCCCTGATCTATGCTTTGATTGTGGGCTTTGGGGCTGTCCGAATCATTCAGGGAACAGGCTTTACGGTTGGGCAGCTGGTGACTTTCCTCAACTATGTCAACCAGTACACCAAGCCTTTCAATGATATATCGTCAGTCATGTCGGAATTGCAGAGCGCTTTAGCTTGTGCGGAGCGAATTTACAGCGTTTTAGACCAAGGAGAAATAGCAGAGTCTGGTCAGGAAATTCTTCGGTCTGAAGATGTAAAAGGACAGATTAGTTTTGAGCATGTGGCTTTTGGCTATGAGCCTGGCAAAGAGCTGATTCAGGATTTGAATATAAGGATTCCAGCGGCTAGCAAGGTCGCCATTGTCGGGCCAACTGGTGCTGGCAAGTCAACCTTGATTAATCTCCTCATGCGCTTTTACAATGTTGATAGTGGTCTTATTTCGCTAGACGGTACTCCCATCACGCATTACACTAGAGCCTCTTATCGTCAGCAGTTCGGTATGGTACTGCAGGAGACTTGGCTCAAGACGGCGACCATTCATGACAACATAGCTTTTGGCCGGCCAGATGCCAGCCGAGAAGAGGTCATTGAAGCTGCCAAGGCAGCCAATGCTCATTTCTTTATCCAGCAACTGCCTCAGGGCTATGACACCTACCTGGCGGATGCTGGGGACTCCCTTTCTCAAGGTCAGCGGCAGCTCTTGACCATTGCGCGTGTCTTCCTTGCTGTTCCTAAAATCCTAATCTTAGACGAGGCGACTTCCTCCATCGATACCCGGACAGAAGTCTTGATTCAGGAGGCTTTCAGCAAGCTCATGGTGGGGCGGACTAGCTTTATCATTGCCCATCGCCTGTCCACTATTCAAAATGCTGACATCATCCTCGTCATGGTAGACGGTGATATCGTCGAACATGGGAATCATCAGGAGCTCATGGATGCCAGAGGTGTTTATTACCAAATGCAGACGGCGCAGGAGTAGAAGGGGAACTTTATTAAAGTTCAAAGATTGATGCTAAATGAAACTAAAAGAGTTGGAATTTCCAACTCTTTTTGCTTATAGTTCAACTTCTTCCAATCCCTCCTCCGTAAGTCGATAAATC
>CBDFAZ010000050.1:0-13826 GCA_965245685.1 uncultured Streptococcus sp.
TTTTTCTCCTTTTCGTCTATTTAAGATAATAGGCTAGCTCCACAAGAAAACCGACAGGTGATTGCGTGGCAATGCAACCGAGCGTGTCGCAACCTCTTGCATCAAAGCTACACGCTGTATTTTTACAGCACCATAGTATCTTAACACAAAGAACCAGTCATTGCAAGGGATTTGAGTGATTTTTTAAAGATTTTTAGGATAATTTTTTATGAAAGTGTTTTCTAAACAATTTATAAGTCTTGTAAGTCATTATCTAAAAGAAAATTTAGACTTTTCACCTATTTATTCGAGTTTGTATTCAAAAAATACAAAATCTCACTGACGCACATCAGTGAGATTAAAAATGAAAATTTACCCTTGGCTACTTGTTTTATAGCAAGGGACTGTTCTTTTTGATGCGAAAGCTGTTGCCCGACTGGCAGATGACAAGGTCGGCAGCCGCTAGATAGGGCTGATAGAAGTACCTATATTGCTCTCTTCGAGCCAAATGCGTCTGCTCTATCCACTCTGGCCTGCGCTCTCGCACAGCCACATCCCGAGCCAAGCGGCGCTCTAACTCGGTCCGATCGTCCGTGTAAAAGCAAATCGACAAATCAAACAAACTTTCAGGCAAAAAGGCAGCCGACATACCTTCTACTATTAAAATCGGCTTTCGGGCTGATAAACGCAAGCTAGGCGACCAAGCTGTGCCAATGGTCAGAATATCCAGACCAGACTGCAAGGCACAAATATCTCGCTCCAGACTCCCGAGCTCATGAACAGCTGGGAGACAGGCTGTTACTTTTTGATGAGGGAAATCTTTGGAACTGAGCAAATCTCGATACTCCCCAGTAATTACATAAGGATCTGTTGCCAGCAGATTGGCTCGTCTCTCACCCAATATTAGTTGGAGTTTTCGAGCAAAAGTTGACTTGCCCGAAGCACCATGACCGTATATACGTATAGTATGTTTTGGGTCGTCTGACAGATACGCTGTCAATCTTTCCAGCAATGTTTCTTCATCGGACATGGCTTTTCCTTTCAAATGGAGCTTCTTAGAAATTTCGGCTGGATTTATTGTAGCCGTAGCGCTCAATAAAGTCTTCACGGAATTCTAGCAAGTTGTCATCCATGATAGCTTGGCGCACCTTCTTCATAAGGTTTACCAAGAAGTAGAGGTTGTGATAGCTGGTTAGGCGGATCCCAAAGGTTTCGTCCGCTTTAAGCAAGTGGCGAATATAGGCCCGCGTGTAGTTGCTGCAAGTGTAGCAGTCACAGTCATGATCCAGCGGAGTGAAATCTTCCTCAAACTGAGCATTTTTAACCACCAGACGTCCTTCACTGGTCATACAGGTACCGTTTCGGGCAATCCGAGTCGGCAGGACGCAGTCAAACATATCCACACCACGGATAACCCCATCAATCAAGCTATCTGGTGCTCCCACTCCCATAAGATAGCGGGGCTTGTTTTCAGGCAGCATAGGTGTTGTGAAGTCCAGCACTGCATTCATCTCTTCGTGAGACTCACCAACTGCCAGTCCTCCAATTGAGTAGCCTGGGAAATCCATGCTGACCAAGTCTTGAGCAGACTGGCGACGCAAATCTTCAAAGCCAGCACCCTGAACAATCCCAAAGAGACCTTGGTCGTGTGGACGGCGGTGCGCCTTGAGTCCACGCTCTGCCCAACGGCTGGTCCGCTCAATAGACTTCTTGACATAGTCATAAGGTTGGTAGAACTGCGGACACTCATCAAAGGACATCATGATGTCGCTACCCAGATTGTTCTGGATAGAGATGGCCTTTTCTGGCGACAGGAACATCTTGGAACCATTGAGGTGGTTCTTGAAAGTTACTCCTTCTTCTGTGATGTTGCGGCTGTCAGCTAAAGAATAGACCTGGAAACCGCCACTATCAGTCAGAATAGGCTGGTCCCAGTTCATGAACTTGTGCAGGCCACCTGCACGGGCAATCAGCTCATCGCCTGGACGTAGCCAGAGATGATAGGTATTGGCCAAGATAATACCAGAGCCCATTTGCTTGAGCTCTTCAGGGGACTGGGTCTTAACTGTCGCCTGGGTTCCAACCGGCATAAACATAGGCGTCGGGAAAGTCCCGTGAGGCGTGATAATCTCTCCCAAACGAGCACCTGTGTGTTTTTCTTTTTTAATCAAACGATACTGAATCGGCGATGTTGACATGTTTCCTCCTGCTGGGAAAAACAGTCCCAGCGATTTTTCTTCTATATAATGAGCAGCAAGGACTCACAAGATACCGTATGATTTTACCAAAAAAACTTCTATCTGTCACGGGGTATGATATAATGTAACAGACAAATCCAAATGGAGGAATTATGAATCTAAGTCACATCAGAGCTCAGGCTCGTACCGTCCGCAGTCAAACGAGGGGGATTTTTCTTTTGTTTGCAGCCCCGACTCTTGCCGGTATCCTAAACATCTTGCTTTCCCTTATTGGGAATCTAAGAGACTCCGTTTCCGACCTGACCTTCAGCCAGTTCATATATTTTCTGATTAGCCGAACTCTTTTTCCGACGACCATCCAGTTTATCACGTCTCTCCTGCTGCTTTCTGCCAGCTATACCATGATGAGGGTCCTTCGTAAGACAAAGGATGATGTTGGCTTTTCAGATATTGGGCATCTTTTTACGAGCAAGAACTTCACACCTGTTTTCAAAACCGTTTTGCTCAAGCAGCTATTGCTTTTCCTTTGGAATCTTCCTATATTTTGCGGGAGTCTTCTGTCCGTCTTCAATGCTTATAAGATTCTCAATATTTCGGAAAAACTTCCTGCCCATACTGTGCTGACTGCTCAAAGTGAGGCAGGACAGAAGATTCTTCAATACACCCCTAGTATGTTACTGGGAAGCCTCTTGATATTGATTGGTCTAGGCATTACCGTTCCTCAGTACTACGCATATTCTCAAGTAGAGCTGATCCTCTACGACCAGCTTGAGACTGACACCTACCAGGGAGCTTTCTCTGCTATCCGTCAAAGCCGGAAGCTAATGAAGGGCTACAAAGGAAAGCTATTTTTGCTGGATCTGAGCTTCATCGGATGGAATTTACTGGCCAGAATGACATACGGTGTACTGAATATTATGGTTCTCCCTTATACAACGACTGCTTACATTCTCTTCTACGAAGAGTTGAAAAAAGAAAAAGCAATCTCACCTGAAAACAACCCACAGGCACTGAACTCTAAAAATCACTGTAATTGGTGAAATTAAAAACTTATTGACAAAAGAAATATCTGATAGGTCAAGTGACGGTTGTAGATTGATTCAGATTGAAGATATTCTACATATTTCGATTATTTAGGGATAGATACAAAAAGCACCTAATACACAATAGGTGCTAATATTATAATCTAGTAATAACTTGTGACTTTATAGATTCTCAATAGATTTTATCTCTTTGATAATTAATCGATTTTCAAGCTGTAGTTTTGTTAGTAAATTGCGACCATGATTTTTATTGGTAAAAGTTGAACCATATACTTCGATTAAGTTAACAACTTTCTTTACTTGTTCTTTGTAAAGAAAATCTTTATCCGCTCCTTTAAATGTAGACCAGAAAAAAATTAATTTTGTGGTTCCGTGATATAAATCTACTGTATCGAAAATAGATTGAAAATACGAATAGTCAGCAGCACCTAATCCATGACCATAAAACTTGATAATCTTAATCTTAGGTGAAATTTCAAAATTAGAAGGTCTATTATTCTCTAGAATGCGATAAGATTTCGAAAATATGATTGGCTGTTGATTGAAATGGCTACTCAGTTTATCGTAATCTATACCGAAAATCAAATTATTAGAATCTAAATCACCATGAATATTTCTAATATATGAGGAATTAGAAATTTCATATTCAAAAGGATTAGTATAGTTGAATGAAAGAATGTAATTGAAAATAAAAAATCTAGATCTAGTATCATCTATATAATCCAAGTTAATTTTCGTTTGAAAATTTGAGTAAGTACGCTTCCAAAAATTATAGAAAACTTCTAAATCTGGGATATGATCCTCTTCCTCGCCGTCTGCTTCTTGATTTAGAATTAGTGGTTTAAATTGAGAAGATACCGGTACTGAACTGTTTATGATGTACGAAATTAAACAACTTGTTTTCCAAAAATAGTTTTGAAGTCGGGGCTTAACTTGTGAATTCGAGTCAATTTCCAAATAACAATCGTGATATGCAGAATTAATTTGTTCTTCAAGAAAATTTTTAAAGTCTGCTTCTAATTTTGTAAGTTCATTTTTTAAAAATTGATGTACATCCTCAATAGAAGAGATAATATCATATGCATCTAATAAAAGAATAGAAGCAGTCCAAACAATGGAATGAAAATTTAAATTTTCGTATTGTAAATTGTAGCTGAGTGGATTGTAAATTTTATTACGTAAATCAGTCGCTCTAGAAACTTCACTTACTAATTGATCTATATCATTACTATCCTTGTGTCTTATCATATGAAAATAAGCTAATATGGATTCATCATTTTCAATTTCTTTCTTTACATCTTTAAGTATGTTAAAATCAAATAAAAACTCTAGAATCTGAAGTTCCATAAGAATTATCGATTCTATATCGGTCCAATTATTATCCTTATTGATATTGTCTCTTTTAGAATAATTAAAAACTTTATACCAATAATTATTTTGAAGAGATTTTTTAGTAAAAATATAATAAAAAAAATCTGAATAAGATGATTTCAATCCACAAGCAAGATCAAATCCGTTACCAAGGATAATAAGTTGATTTAAATACTCATTTTCGCTTATAGCCCTAGATTTTAAATTTTCCATTTCAACATTAGAATTATTCATTTAAGTCACTTTCTGATAAACTGTATATTGAACTTTATGTATGTTCGTATTTTTCTTCTATTATACTCTATTATAAATAAAAGTCTATGTGTATCTCAAAAAAGCGTTCTGTTAAATGTGTTTGGTTCGTTGACTGAAGAAAGATAAGATAGGTTCAATTTGTTTTGTATTCAGCAATTACCAAATTAGTACCAAAAATGAGAAAATAGAGCCAATTCAAGCTTTATAAGAAAAAAATAAAGCTGATACAATAAGATTTAATTTATTAAAAATAGTCTTATTTGGACTCCTTGTCCTAACCTTGTGAGTTGTTTTTTATTTAGTCTTGTCGAGGGCAGAGCAGATTTTGTCAAAAGCTGCCTCTAGTGAATCATCATCTGTGAAAAAGGCTTCCTCTTCCCAGCCTAAGAAGTCCCGGTCTTTCCACCAGCGCTTCATGTCGGCTGGGGTAAATTCTTCTTGTTTAGCTCTAGTCTGATGGCGGCGGACTGTTTCTTCAAAGGATAGGTCATAGTAGTAAGCAAAGACCTGCGGAGCGAAGAGTTTTTTCAACCGCTCTAGCATCTGTCCGTAAATGTCTGTCTCATAAAACCCTTCTACCAGAACCAGCAAATCATGTTCGTAATCGAAGCGTGCCAATGTTTCCGTCAGGTCAATAGATAAATTTCCTGGCTCAACTTTTTCCTTGAGCATGTCCCGTCTAACCGTATCCTGCGATATCAGGATAGTCCCTCGGCCGTAGTGAGTCTGCAGTTTTCTGGCCAGGCTAGACTTGCCAGATCCGGAATTTCCACGAATGATGACTAACTTAGCCATCTTATTCGCCCAGAATCAAGCGGGTATGCTCGCGTTTAATGCAGCGATCCATGACAATGTCATCCCGACCGGCTGTCCGCAAAATCTGCTCAGCCTCCTCACTCTCCAAGCCCAACTGAGCCCAGAAAATCTTGGCATCCGTCTGCAGAAAATCTAGTGCTACATCTGGCAAAAACTCACTGCGGCGGTATACATCGACAATATCCACCGGAAAAGGAATGTCTTTAAGACTGGCATAAACAGTTTCACCAAAAATTTGACTGCCCACTGCCCGCGGGTTGACCGGAATAATGCGATAGCCTCGCTCCTGCATTTCCTTGGACACACGGTTGCTGGTCGTTTCTTCGCGGTCAGACAGTCCGACAACGGCAATCACCTTGCTGTTTTTCAAATAATGCTTGACGATTGCATCACTGGGATTTTGAAAATGATAAGTCATAGGCTTCCTCCTCATTCATAATAAAGCTAGATAGTTTTGCAGTATTTGCGTCTTGACTGAATCTGGGCTAAACACCGTGTGAAAAAGATAAACTTCCTTGCATTCATCGAATGCTATGTCAGCTTTCTATTTTCACTTTGTGTTTTACGTCCTTGATATCTTAAACTGAACACGAGCTAAAACCTTGGAAAATAGATAATCCGTTCTAGGAGCATGACTCCTTCGTCCGGATTCCTAATTTTCGGTCGGTTTTGACGTTCTTTGTATCTTGTTTTATTTCGCCTCGTACCAAGTTTGGCCAGCATTTTCATCAGCTACTAGTGGAACGGCCAGCTCAATCGCGGCTTCCATAGTTTCTTTGACTAACTGGCGAACGGCTGTTAGCTCGTCATTTGGCACTTCCAGCACGATTTCATCGTGCACCTGCAAGAGCATGCGAGACTTGAAATTCTTCTCTGTCAGAGCTCGGTCCAGATTAATCATAGCAACTTTGAGAATGTCTGCGGCCGATCCTTGGATTGGACTATTAATGGCTGTGCGTTCTGCAAAATTTCGGATGTTAAAGTTGCGGGAATTGATGTCTGGCAAGGAGCGGCGGCGATGGTAAATAGTCTCTACATAGCCCTTATCACGCGCTTCACGGACGATGGTTTCCATATAATTCTTGATACCAGGGAAACGCTCAAAATAGGTCTGAATATAGTCTTTAGCAGCCTTACGGGAAATGCCCAAATTGTTGGCCAGTCCAAAGTCGGAAATTCCATAGACTACTCCGAAGTTGACAGCCTTGGCATTACGGCGGTCATTAGGCGTCACATCCTCTGCCTTTTCAATACCAAAGACCCGCATGGCTGTAGCCGTATGAATATCTTCTCCATGCTGAAAGGCAGCAATCAGATGCTCGTCCTGCGAAATGTGAGCCAGCACCCGCAGCTCAATCTGGGAATAATCCGAGCTGAGTAGTACGCTATCTGCCCACTCTGGCACAAAAGCCTTGCGAATGAGGCGACCCTGCTCCAAACGAACGGGGATATTCTGCAAGTTGGGGTCAACCGAGGACAGGCGGCCCGTCTGAGTCAAATCCTGAACATAGCGAGTGTGAATCTTGCCGTCAGATGCAATGGCCTCCTGCAGTCCGATGATATAAGTGGACTGGAGTTTGCTGATTTGACGGTATTCCAGAATCTTAGACACAATCGGTGCAATGGGAGCTAAACGCTCCAGCACATCAACTGCTGTCGAGTAGCCTGTCTTGGTCTTTTTGGTGTACTCCAACGGAAGCCCCATATCCTCAAAGAGAATAGTTCCCAGCTGTTTCGGCGAGTTAATATTGAACTCCTGACCAGCCAGATCATAAATCTCCTGCGTTAGACTTTCCAGCGTCTTTTCATTTTCCGCCTGCATGCCCTGCAGAGTTTCCCGCTCAACCTTAATCCCCGCAATCTCCATCTTGGCTAAGACAAAGGCCAGGGGCTGCTCCATTTCAAGCAACAAATTCAGCTGGTCGTGGGAACGGAGCTGTTCTTGCATCGACTCTTCTGTTTCCAGCAGTACTTGAACCTTACGAGCTAAATGCTCAAAGAGCTGCTCTTGCTCCGGCAAAGCACGCTTGGCTCCCTTGCCATAAACCTCATCATCAGTCGGCAGAATTGTTTGGCCGTAGAGGCGAGCAATAGTCGCCAGCTCATTATCCTCGACCGTCGAAAGCAGATACTTGGCTAGGCGCGCATCAAAGGCTGCTGCTGGCAGTTCGATACCATAATGACTGAGCAGTACCTTGGCTCTCTTGAGGTCGTAGGTTTTCAGAGCTGTTTTTGCCAAAAAATCCTGAAAGAGAGGTTGCTGTAGTAAATCGCTGGAACCGACATAAATCTGACGGCTATCGCCCCAGGCAAGGCCGACAATCTCTTCCTTGTGGTAGTTGTCACCCAAGATTTCAAAATAGAAGAATTGCTCTGGTGCCAGCATATCCGCTGCGACATCAGTCACTTTGGTAAATTCAATTGGTTTGACTTCTACAGGATCCTGAGCCGTTCCTAGCTGAGCCTTGAGCTGCTTGAAGCCCATCTCGTCATAAAACTTGCTCAGATTCTCTACCTGCGGACCCTTATAAACCAAATCATCCAGTCCGATTTCAATCGGAGCCTGAGTATTGATGGTAGCTAGGGTTTTTGATAAGAAAGCCTTGTCCTTGTCATTGATCAGATTTTCCTTCATCTTGGAAGCCTTGAGCTGGTCAATATTTTCATAGAGATTTTCCAAAGAACCATACTCCAAGAGGAGCTTGAGGCCAGTCTTCTCACCAATCTTGGTCACGCCGGGGATATTGTCCGACTGATCGCCCATCAGCGCCTTGAGGTCAATAAACTGCTCTGGCGTGATACCCATCTTTTCCATGAGGTAGGCTGGGGTAAATTCCTCAAACTCGGCCACGCCTTTCTTGGAAATCTCCACCACGGTATTATCATCCGTCAGCTGAATCAAGTCTTTATCGCCGCTGACAATGGTCACATCGTAAGGCACTGCTGTTTTTTCAGCCATCTTGTCCAAGGTTCCGATGATGTCATCCGCCTCGTACTGAGCCAAGTCGTAGTAGTGAATGCCTAGGTGCTTTAGCATTTCACGGATAAAAGGCAGCTGCTCACGAAATTCATCCGGTGTCTTGGCCCGACCAGCCTTATAATCAGCATACATCTCGGTTCGGAAGGTCGTCTTTCCAGCATCAAAAGCTACCAGGACATGAGTCGGCTGCACGCGCTCCAAGAGATGATTGAGCATGAGGTGGAAGCCATAAATAGCATTAGTATGCAGGCCCGATGGACTCTTGAAACGGTCGATTTGATTATAAAGCGCAAAAAAAGCGCGAAAAGCAACGGACGAACCATCGATTAATAATAATTTGTTCTTTTTTTCCATAGGTTTATTATAACACGAAAGGCCGACAAAGACAGGAACAGCGGTGTGGAAAAGGGTAAAAAGTGTCCTGAGATCCAAATTTTGCTATAATCATCCTATGAACAATACCTACTATTTTATCCGTCATGCTCATTCTAACTATACACCTGATGAAATCAACCGACCATTATCAGACAAAGGGCGAAAATCCTTGGCACATCTTGAATTTTTAGCAGACAAACCCATTGCCGCCATTTATTCCAGTCCTTACCGAAGAGCCATCCAAACGGTTGAGCCTTTGGCTCAGAGTCTGAAGCTCGCTATTCAAACCGACAAACGACTAATAGAGCGAAAGCTAAGCAGTCAAGCAATTGCTGACCAAGATTTTGAACAATGCCTCATGCAACTTTGGTCACAGTCGACATTTTCACTTGTCGGTGGCGAGTCTAATCAACAAGCTCAACAGCGAGCCTTAGCTCTGCTTCATGAACTGGAAAGCAAGCATCAAGACGAAGAGATTATTATTAGCTCTCATGGTAACCTTATCTGCATTTTACTAAGTACGTTTGACTCCAACATTGATTATAACTTCTGGCGCAACCTAAGCATGCCAGATGTGCTGATTTTAGATAAAAACAAAAGAATCACTCACCTCCCATAAAAGATGGTATCGTCTAGCAAGGCTCGGCTAAATCTTATCGCTCTTATGTGTTATAATAATAAAAACTGGAGGTAAAAGATGTTTCCAATCCGTATTACAACTCTTATGACTGAAGAAGTTTATAAAAGATTTTCATGGGCTATTCTCGTGCGACGAAAAGGATTTGTATTATACATAATCATACTGATAATCGGGCTGTTCACCTACGTAATGCTCGGCCCATTAGAGGAAAAGATAATATCTATCATATTGGCTCCCCCTATTTGCGCCTCTATGTACTATTTTGGCATGAATTATCAGATAAAGAGAGCCTATCAAAAAAATCCTTTATTTCAGAACATGGAGGTCACTCTGATATTTGACAGAGAGTCTTTTGTAGCTCAGAATAAACGTGGAGAATTTCACTATACCTATGATGATATTGTCAAAGTCATTATGACAAAGCAAGATTTTTATATCTTGATAGGAGAGAACACTGGTTTCGCAATTGAAAAAGAAAACTGTTCTCCCGAGGCTCTTGAGTTCTTGCTGGAACTTCACATTGAGCATATGTAAAAGAAAAAGCAGGCTAGACTGACAGTAGATCAGTTCTGGTCTGCTTTTTATCTTGTAAATAGTTGCTGGATATCCATCAACTTCTCTATCTTCTGATTGATTTCTGGTCGGTAGTCACAGAAGTTAATGCTCTGGATGCCACTGTTGACGGCGACATCCACATCCAGGGTTCGGTCGCCGATATAGTAGGTTTCCTGCTTGTCCAGGCCATATTTCTCAAGCAGATAATCGATACCTTCTGGGTGGGGCTTGCGCTCAAAGCCGTTGGCTGTCGTGATGATTTCTATAAAATAATCATGAATTCCCAAGTCTTTTAAGATTTGATGAGCATTGAGTCCCTTGTGGGTATAGACGAACTGGGCAATGCCCTGCTCCTCAGCCCAGGACAGAATCTCCGCCGCTCCCTCCATCAGATGGACCTGAGCATTTTTCTCCTTTAGGCTTGCTCCACGGAAGGTATTCATCTCGGCAGCATCCAGACCTTTCTCAGACGCTACTTTTTCCAAGAGCTTCTGGACAGAGTACTTTAGGATATAGCTGTGAATACTCGCCCTGTCGAAGTCCAGACCATAGTGAGCGTAGGTTTCCTCAATCCCCGCCAAAATAGCATCGTAGGAGTCCAGCAAGGTGCCGTCTAAATCCCAAATAAACGCTTTTGTCATATGATTTCCCTCATTTTTCTGTCAAATAAAACCTTTAAAAATAACCAGCGGAAGCCATTGTCCAAGAGTGTCCCAGCCCAGACCCCCGGAAGGCCCAAGCCAAAAGTCACACCCAGCAAGTAACCGGCAATAATACGAATCAGCCACATACCAATAGTCGTGGCATAAAAGGGCAGTCTAGCATTGCCCAGCCCCTGCCAGACAGCTGTGTAAATCACAGTTCCCACTGCCACGGGAGTTCCCAGCAGGGAGAAGAGTATGACTGAAATACTGGCTGTGATAGCTCCGCTATTGTCCGTGTAGAGCAAGGTCAGCGGCCGACCAAAAGCAAAAATTCCTAGAGCCACGGGTAGCATACAAGCAAAAGACAGCCAGAAGGTCCGCTGACGAATCAGACCGACCTCTTGCATATCTCCCTCCCCCACCGCATGGGCGACCAGCATGACTGTTGCTGTCGCAACCCCAAAGGCAGGCATATAGTTAAACTGAGTCAGGACTTCACCAATGGCATTCCCCGCTACTGCGTCCGTCCCAAAGACGACCACAATGGCAATGATAACTACATCACCCGCCCGCATCATGAGCCGCTCTCCAGCAGCTGGCAGAGACAGGCGCAAGAGCTCTCCATCTAAGCCCCAGCGCCAGCGGATTGTGGACAAATCCAGCTCCCGCCAAAGAATCAGCACCCCAACCAAACGAGCCAGCACCGTTCCCAGCGCTACACCAATAATACCAAGCCGAAAGACGTAAATCCCCAGACCGGAAAAGAGGGCATTGAGGACATTGATCAGAAGACTGACATACATGGGGAATCTAGGATTGCGCATAACCCGCACCAGAGCCCCAAAGGAAGTCATAAAGCCTAGTAAGACAATAGTCCCTCCAACCAAAGCCAGATAAAGACCACCTGCTTCAGCCACCGCTTTTTCCGTCCCCAGAAGATCCAGCATCTGCCTGCCAAAGAGCAGGGAAATCAGCCCCAACAGAAGGCTCAGAAGCAAGGTCAGCTTGATAGCCTCGGCTGTATGATAGGCCAGACGCTCCTTGTCTCCCTGAGCCAGAGTCTTGGAGATGAGACTGGAAATCGCAGCCCCCAGCGCGATAAAGATTGCCTGATAAATAGTAATGATGTTGCCGGCCACCGAGACACCGGAAATCGCAATCAGCCCAAGACTGGCCACCAGATAGCTATCGACCATTCCCATGAGCATCTGCAAAAAATTCTCCGCCATAGCCGGCAAGGCGATATTCATGATTTTTTTATAAGTCGTCATTGTCTGAAGATCTCCTGCATTTGTATATCCTTTCTTACTTGAGATTTCCACTCTCCACCATAGAGAATAGAAAGCGGTGGGACTATTGTCCTACCGCATATTAATCTCCTATCACAAAACTTTTTTAAGCACAAACTCCCACACTATACTACTTCGCATTCCCAAGCTTAATGAATATCTTCACTCCTCCACAAAGAGTCCCAAGATATGGACATTATCTGCGACGGAGACGAAGGCAGTTGGATCCGTATGCTTCATGATTTGCTTGAATTCATTAAACTCAGCTCGAGTAATAACCGTTACCAAAACAGCTTTTTTCTCATGATTATAAGTTCCCTCCGCGTCATGGATTACTGTCGCCCCACGATGCAGCTTATTGTGAATCTTATCAATCACCCTATCTGGATGACTAGTGATAATCATAGCCTGCATGCGCTTCTGCTTGGTAAAGACAGCATCCGTCACCCGGCTAGATACAAAAATAGTAATCATGGAGTACAGCGCATACTCCCAGCCAAAGGTCAGACCCGCAATCAGCATAATAATCCCATTGACAATCAAGGAAATATTCCCAACATTCCGACCTGTTTTTTTCCGAACAGTCAGACTGACAATATCAGTCCCACCACTGGAAATACTGGACTTAAGAGCAAAGCCAATCCCTGCTCCCATGACCACACCCCCGAAAAGGGCGTTGATAATAGGATTATCAGTCAAGGTTACTTCCGGCACAAACTGGATAAAGAGCGAGCTCATGGTAACCGTGATAAAGGTAAAAATGGTAAACTTATGCCCAATCTGGTACCAGGCCAGAATCATGAGCGGAATATTGATGGCATAAAAAGTCACAGAAACCGGAATGGTGAAACCAAGGAAACGAGTACTAAGGGCAGTAATGACCTGCGCCAGACCAGTCGCCCCGCTGGAATAAACATGCCCCGGCTGAAAGAAGAAATTGACTGCGACAGCTGACAAAAAGCCATAGACAAGCGAGGCAGAAATCTTCTCGTCGTACTTCTCACGCGAGATACTCTTTAAAGACCGCAAAATCTTAAAATTATAAGCAAACCTGCGGACATAATAGCGAAAGAGTTTATAAAAATTAGTCTTCTTCATGTGCTTCCACTTGTAAACTTAATTCCTCTAGTTGAGCGATCGACACTGGGCTAGGCGCCTGTGTCATTGGATCAGAAGCCTTGTTATTTTTCGGAAAGGCAATAACTTCGCGGATATTTTCTTCACCAGCCAAGAGCATCACAAAGCGGTCCAAGCCCAGTGCTAAGCCGCCATGCGGTGGAAAACCATAGTCCATAGCCTCCAGAAGGAAGCCAAACTGCTCAACAGCTTCTTGAGCTGAGAAGCCCAAAGCTTTGAACATCCGCTCCTGCAAGTCTTTCTGGTTGATCCGAAGACTGCCGCCACCTAGCTCATAACCATTGAGGACGATATCATAGGCAACAGCCCGTACCTTGCTCAGGTCGCCTTCCAACTCTTGCTCAGAATCTTTCTGAGGCAGAGTGAAAGGATGGTGGGCACTCATGTAGCGGCCCTCTTCTTCTGACCATTCAAACATGGGCCAGTCCACCACCCAAAGGTAATTGAATGTATCAGGGTCAATCAAGTCCAACTCTTTGCCCAAACGTACACGAAGAGCTCCCAAAGCAGCATTTGCCACTTCCAAAGTATCAGCCACAAAGAG
>CBDFAZ010000051.1:0-13801 GCA_965245685.1 uncultured Streptococcus sp.
GCTGGTGGTTTTCTTGTTTTTCTCTGCGAGAAAAACTGGCTTGAAGCCAAAATAAGTAAAAGAGCCTAGATGGCTCTTTTAATGTTTTATTTTAAAAATGATAGACACAGCTAGCTTTCGGCTCTCCTTTAAAACAAGCAGCTTTCCAGCAGTTCTTTATTTCGTAACTGGGCTAGCCAGTTGTCAGGAATCCCTTCCAAACCATAGATAATACCAGCCAAGCCGCCAGCAACTGCTGCTACTGTATCAGTGTCATCGCCCAAATTAACAGCTTTCAGGACAGTTTCCGGATAAGAAGTGCTAGTCAGTAAGCACCAAAGTGCTGCTTCCAAGGTATCCACCACATAGCCACTAGAACGAATGTCAGTCTCTGTCAGCTCTGCTAAAGTTTGCAAACGAGCATAGGTCTTGCTAGTCTCTAAGCCTGATAGTATTTCCGGTAGTTGCTGGCCTTTTAAGAGCCTACGAGCAATAGCCACATAAAGCTGGCAGGCCTCTATGGAAGTCGCATGGGCATGTGTAATACTGGAAACAGCCTCAATATCAGACGGACCAGCTGCCGTAAAGACTAGAGGCAGAATCCGCATCAAAGAACCATTTCCATTGGAATATTCATCAGATAGACCGTGTCCCCTTGTCAATGCTTCGCGAGTCGCATTTCCTACATCGAAGGTCAAACCATCTGGTGTGTATTCTCCCTCAAAGAGCCAATTTTTAAACCGCTGCTGTATATCGGCGGGGTCAATCTTACCTTTTTCCCTGATAGAGTCACAAGTCGCCAAAACAAGGCTAGTATCATCTGACCAAGTTCCAGCCGGTTGCTGATGGCTGCCATAGCCTGTCATACCAACCGCTTCAAAACTGCCCCGGACTAGAAATTCGTAGGGAACGCCTAGAGCATCTGCCACCGCCAAACCGTAGACTGCCGCTTTCAAAGATTGGTTCATGCTAGCCTCCTCTGCTTTTTGTTTTATTATACTATTTTTGGTCTTAAAATTCTCCCTAACCCCAAAAAACAAGCGCAGTCGCGCGCTTGTTTTTCTATTTTGTGTTAAAATAAAAGGTATGGACAAAATTATCAAAACTATCTCAGAAAATGGTTCTTTCCGCGCTTATGTGCTGGATAGCACAGAGACGGTTCGGACCGCTCAAGAAAAACATCAAACTCAAGCAAGCTCAACCGTTGCACTTGGCCGCACACTGATTGCCAGTCAAATTTTAGCTGCAAATGAAAAAGGCCAGACCAAGATTACCGTCAAGGTCCTCGGGACCAGCTCACTAGGCGCGATCATCACAGTGGCAGATACCGAGGGCAATGTCAAAGGCTATGTGCAAAATCCTGGTGTAGATATCAAAAAGACTGCCACCGGTGAGGTTCTAGTTGGTCCTTTTGTCGGCCAAGGCGAATTCCTCGTCATCACAGACTATGGTACTGGCAATCCTTACAACTCCATGACTCCTCTCATCTCTGGAGAAATCGGCGAAGACCTAGCCTTCTACCTGACCGAAAGCCAGCAAACACCTTCCGCAGTTGGTCTCAATGTCCTCTTGGATGAGAATGATAAAGTCAAGGTTGCCGGTGGTTTCTTGGTACAAGTTCTGCCTGGTGCCAAGGAAACCGAAATTGCCCGCTTTGAGAAGCGAATCCAAGAAATGCCTGCTATTTCCAAGCTGTTAGAATCCGATGACCACATCGAAGCTCTGCTGGCTGCCATCTATGGTGATGAGCCTTACAAACGCCTATCTGAAGAGGAAATCCGCTTTCAGTGCGACTGTAGCAAAGAGCGCTTCATGAATGCCTTGGCTACTCTGCCAAAGGCTGACTTAGAAGAGATGCGTGACCAAGACCAAGGAGCTGAAATCGTCTGCCAATTCTGCCAGACAGCCTATCACTTTGACCAAAATGACTTGGAGGAACTGATTCGTGACAAATCTTAATACCCCTTTTATGATTGGAAATGTTGAAATTCCCAACCGCACAGTTCTGGCGCCTATGGCCGGCGTAACCAACTCTGCTTTTCGGACCATTGCCAAAGAGCTGGGAGCAGGCCTGGTCGTCATGGAAATGGTCTCTGACAAGGGTATCCAGTATAACAACGAAAAAACCCTCCACATGCTTCACATTGATGAGGGAGAAAATCCCGTTTCTATCCAGCTTTTCGGTAGCGACGAGGACAGTTTAGCCCGCGCAGCAGAATTTATCCAAGAAAACACTAAAACCGATATTGTCGATATCAATATGGGCTGCCCGGTCAATAAAATCGTCAAAAACGAAGCTGGGGCTAAATGGCTCAAGGATCCTGAGAAAATCTATAAAATCATCAACAAGGTCCAATCCGTTCTGGATATTCCTCTGACAGTCAAGATGCGGACGGGTTGGTCCGACAGCTCACTGGCTGTTGAAAATGCTCTGGCAGCTGAAGCGGCTGGCGTCTCCGCCCTGGCTATGCACGGCCGCACCCGTGAGCAAATGTATACTGGTCATGCTGATCTTGAGACCTTGCACGACGTAGCCCAAGCTCTGACTAAGATTCCTTTCATCGCTAACGGTGATATCCGTAGCGTCCAAGATGCTAAACAGCGTATCGAGGAAGTCGGTGCCGATGCCGTCATGGTAGGTCGAGCAGCTATGGGAAATCCTTATCTCTTTAACCAAATCAACCAATACTTTGAAACTGGCGAAATCCTTCCAGACCTCAGCTTTGAGGACAAGATGAAAATCGCCCACGACCACCTCTCCCGCTTGGTAAATCTCAAAGGAGAATATGTGGCTATCCGCGAATTCCGGGGCCTAGCTCCGCACTATTTGCGCGGTACTGCCGGAGCAGCCAAACTCCGCGGTGCTATTTCGCAAGCTGAAAGTCTAGCTGAAATCGAAGAACTCCTGCAAATTCAAAAATAAAAACGAAAGGAAGCCCATTGGACTTCCTTTTTCCTTATGTTTAAGGTTGAGTTACCACAACGCTTGTTACTGAACCATCTGCTCCTGTTGTAATCTGCAGATTGGCATTGCCTTGGCCGCTTAACTGCGCATTGTATTTGCCATCATCCAGTGTATAAGAGTAGGAAGCAATGGAATAATTATCTGTCTTTCCATCTGCAGACTGGACTGTGAATTGACCATTACCTGATACAGTCACAGTATTTCCATTGGCATCCTTCCAAGTACCAGCAGCGGCTGAGAAATCCCCATCCACCATAGTCAAGACACCTTTATAGCGAGCATTGCTGGCTGCTTGTTTATTCTGAAGCTGGCGATTGCTTTCCGGTGCTTGGGCTGGTTGAGTTGCTTGACTCTGAGTATTTTTTCGACCTGAAGCTTGCTGCGACTGCGTTTGTTGGGCTTGAGGCGCTTCGACAGTAGACTGTTGCTGACCAGCAGGAATTTCGGCTTGTCCAGGCTGGCTAACCGCTCCTTCTGAAGAAGCGCTATTGCTAGCCTTAGGAGAAGCACTGGCCTTGCTGGATGACGCAGCTTTTGAGCTTGAGGAAGTCTGAACAGTCTTGCTAGAACCAGTACTTGTTGCACTTTCTTCTTTCTTACCACATGCCCCTAAAAGCAAACTAGAAGCCAGAACTGCAGCTGCCATCATTTTTGTATAAGTACGTGTTTTCATCTTTTGTCTCCTTGTAATATCCAGAAATCTTTTTGTAACATTATTGTAACACTATGATTTTACTATGTCAATCATTTATGCAAGATTTTTCAAAAAATTTTTTACTCAAGCGAAATTTTGTTTCTCAATCTGCTTCTTTTGTCATGAGAAACTCGCTCCTACTTATCTATTCGTAATTAAAAATGAAAAAACAGGACAAATTTGTCCTGCAAGAGAAATATATGATCAACTTTCTTTTAGTCTGATTTTTCTACCTTCAGCCGATAAACTTTTCTCGGTTTCTTCTTCGGTACTCGCTTGACACCAGCCTCCTCTAGGTATTCTCCAAATTTCACCAAAAAATTATTGCTGACGATGGGGCGTCTAGGTGAGATGAGGTTGACCAGCTCAGTCCCTTCATAGACAGTAAACGGCGATTCCAGCAGATGGAGAAAAGTTGGATTCCAGTCCAGTCGTCCCTGAATCCGCTTGATAGATTCCAGCAGAATTTGGTAGTGGTCAAAGGCAAAGTCCTCTGCTGTCAGGAGCCGCTCACCGTCTCTAAAACTCCTTGTCTTAAAATCTACATCAAGAAAGGTGACTTCCTTGGCATCATCCCCAGCTTGCGCTTGATCTACTGCTATGGCCGGCAGATAGACCAGATGGGCAATGGTGATGACCCAACCGCGCGGATCACGTCCTGGAGTGGAAACTGTCATCAGCTGTTCCACCTTTTCCAGCGGTATCTCCAGCCCCACCTCTTCCTTTACTTCCCGAATGCAGGCTTGATAGGCATCCTCATGCTTGTCCACAAAACCTCCGACTAGGGCATATTTATTCTGATAAGGGTGGGCCTTACGTTTGATGGCCAAGAGTTTTATCTGGTCTTCCACGAAGCAGTATGCTACCATATCTGCTGTTACGCTGGGCGTCTCGTACTTGGGCAAATCCTGTGTCTTGTACCATGCCAAAAAGGCGGACTCATCCGCCATGGTTTCGTAGTACTCTTTTTCCGACATTCCCGCTGGGATATCCTGTTTGGTCATGAATTTCTTCCTTTCCTAAGCTATCTTTTTCTATCAAAAATCTCAAGCCTTGGTCTAAGCTTTCTTCACGGCCTTGGTCCACTGATACCATCCGACGATACTATTGAGGGTATAAACCCAGTACATGGCCTGGATATGGAGATTGCTACCCCACCAGAGATAGATACTGAAGAGATTGGTCGCAATCCAGAAAATCCACTGCTCGCGGTAGAGACCAGTCATGAGAAGCTGACCAATACCATTGGTCGCATCTGTCACACTATCACGGAAAGGCCGGTGACTGTGAATACTCTTATAGGCAAAGCCCATACCAATCCAAATCAAGGCAGTCAAAGCCAAATATTTAAGCCAGCCGCGCCAGTCTAACTTCTTAGCTTCAAAATGAGAAGGCTCTTCCTTATCTTGCTCATTGACCCGGTTGGACAGCCAAGTATAGAGCCCGATCGGCTGCATGATAAAGAAGTAGACTGTAGTCAAGACTTCTCCATAAAAGCTAGCATTGAAGGACAATATAAGGTAAATTGCCGAATTAACCGCTCCAAACAGGTAATTGCTGGCCCGTCCCTCGGCTACTAGAATAACGCAAACGATGCCTGTCCAGGAAGCAAAGAGTCCCAACCAGTCATGCTGCTTCTGACCACTGGTAAACTCCAGAATGAAAGGCAGACTGGAAAGAGCAAGCAAGTAGAGCCATTGAGTCAAGCTACGCCCGCCAAATAAATCCTGCCAGAACAATTTCGCTATGCCGCTAAAACCTTGTTTTTTAGCTGCCACACAGACATTGCGGAAATTCTGAACAAAGGTTTGAGAGTTTTGTTTCAGCCCTGCGTAGAGAGCTGCAGGAGAGAGTTTTTGATTTTTTACTACCATTCTATTTTACCACTTTCTTTTTTAATCCGCTTGATAAATCATGTCGATCGCTTCTTTGGCCGCCTGATAATTGTCCAAATAACTGCCTGCCAGATAAACCGTCGGAAGATGAGCCAAGCACTGCTCTTTCAGTTTTTTCAGATAGCTGGAAAAATCACTGCGTATAGCCTCGTCTGCCATACTCATATCGCGAAAGCCATCGTTGACATAGGCCCCAACCGGCTCAGCAAAGAGAATCAAATCCCATTTTTCCTTAGACAAAATGCTGGCAAAGAGATTGTCAAAAGTATCTGTTTCCTCGTCTTGAACCGGACTTTCTTTCAGATAGTAATCATAGTAGGCCTTGGTTACCAACGAATTCGTATCAGCCACGACCAGACCACGATTGGCGCTGCTGTCAATCAAGCGGGAAGTCTGAGCATATTGTCCTAAGAGCAGATAATAGTAGTCTTTAGGAGTCAGCTCATCGTCTCGCACGTTATTTTGAATCTGGTATTCTCGAGCATATTCTAGACTAACTGGAGCATCATAGTAACGAGCCAAATCCTTAGCCAAGGTTGTTTTCCCATTGCTGGCGCTTCCCATAATCAGCACTTTCTTAGTAAAGTGACGACGGAAAGGTTGGGCGATATATTTCCAGTAACGACTAGGATTTTCCCGAATCATGGTTGCCGAAATCCCAAACTGGCGCTCTTCCAAACAGGTTTCAAAACCACGCTTTACCAGCTCCGCTTGATAGTCTGATTCTCCGACAAAGAAAATCAACTCCTCGCGTTCTGCATCATAGCCCACCAACTCCAATAAACCTGGCAACCACTTGTCCCAACCCATAGGGTAACGAGGAAAAGAAGTTTCATCTAGCTTATAAACCTGGGTCAGCTCATCATCAGCAAAAGTCTCCCGCGTATAGCGGAATCGCTTCTGCAGAGACAGACCCACTTCCTGCCCACGGTCTCCCTGATAACCAGAAACCACCACGCGTACCTTGTCGTAAGAACGCTTAGCTTTCTGAATCAAATCGATATGCCCCTGATGCAAGGGAGCAAAGGTTCCAAATACGATTGCAATTTTTTCTTTCATAGCTCTATCCTTTTTATTGCTTTTTATATTTTGTTCTTTCTATGTTTTTATTATAAACTATATTTTCTTTTTGTCAATAGTTTTTTATAAAATTTTATAAAAATATTTTAAGACACTTTAAAACTGTATCTAATGCACAAAAAAAGAACCTAATGCCTTAAGCATCAGATTCTTTCTATGAAAGATTTATTGCTGATAGACTTCTTGGTAGAATTCCAGCTTGTCTCCATCCTTGACAGTGATTTGATTGGCTGCCTTAGGAGCCATTTCTCCGTTGACCTTAAACATCCAGTAGAGGCCCTTTGCTTCATCCTGAGCATGACCGTCAATAGAAGTGATAAAACCATCTTTTTCTTCGACCTTATAGGCCTTTTTCAAAGCATCCATCGCTGTCTTTCCTTCTTCGACAGACACCGTTTTCTCGCTCTTCTCCTGACCTTCTGGTGCAATACTGATGCTGATTTTCAGTTCCTTTTTGACAGAAGAATCAGCGGAGCTAGAGCTCTTGTCAGTATTTGTCTGGCTGCTGCCGCAACCTACAAGGAGAAGGGCAAAAGCAAGTGTGAGCAAACTAAAGATTTTTTTCATTATAGAGCCTCCTTAAAATAGGGTACAAGAGTGGGTAAAAAAACAAGGTCGACAGTCCGTGCGCCATATTGAAAGTCAAAGCGTTGATAATCGCATAAGACCACCAGTGATAGTTGTAAAGCAAGGCTGTCAGTGTATCGATGGCAATGCCATAGCCAAAGGATAGGAGAGCTGCTGCTATTCCCTGTCCCACTAGATTTAAGCGAGGATAGAGCAGCCTCCAAAGACAAAGAATCAGTCCAAAGGACAGCAACTGAAAGAGGACGATCGGACTCATTCCCAAAAGAAAGGCTGATGTAAACATCGTCACAGCCATCACTAGGAGTGAAGTCTGCAAATCCTCAAAGATAACTATCAGGAAAAAGATAGCTGAGATAGGCTGCACGTTGGGCAAAAAGGAAAATGCATAGCGAAAGGCCACACATAGAGCCGATAGGATGGCAATTTTAGCCATTTTACGAGCGGACAAAGGTACCTCCTTTCTAATTAAGTGAATCAAGAGAAGTTGGACTAGGTATGCAGCTCAACAGCATCCCAGTCTTGAGCCGTATTCAGCCCCAACAGCCAGTCAAGGCCAGACCGCCTCTCCAGAACAACACTTTCATCAAGGCCTGCCGGTGCTGGCTGATCATGAATCCGAGCATCAACACAGGCCCAGTGATAACGATAAATCAAATCATCCTCATCCAGCACCTCCTCTAAGCTGCGAGGTTGGCATTTACCCAGAAATTCCTGAAAATCAACCGCACTAGCGACTGCATCAATAGCAGCATCACAATCACAAATTTTATCTGGAAACGGCAAAGCATCTACTAGACCTAAGTACCAAATCAGGGACCAATAGGCCTCGTATTTCCAAACCATATTGATGATAGCTGCCGGATCGGCACGATCTTCAAAGACCGCCCTTTCTTTGGGCGTCAACTCTTCCTGCACCCCGTATTGCTGCAGTTTATCCTGCAGCCACTGGCGGCTCTCCTCATTATAATTATTATTTTCGATATCCAAGGCCGCCTGAATAATCAAGAGGCTGGTAATAGCCCGACGTGCAATTTCTTCTAGCGAGCGCGGCCTTACCTGCTCAGCACTTTCGATGACTGGCAAATGCTCAATGTAAAGAATTCCCTCCTTTTTCAAGCGCTGGATACTAGCCGCTTTGCGCTCTTCTGGTGTTTTCACTCTGGCTCGCTTACCAGCAAACAAATCTTTAAAAAACGACATATCAGCCTCCAATCCTTCAATTTCTATGTTACATTGAACGATGAAATAACTGTTGAGTATCTATAGGTATGCTTTCTATCAGGGATTAACCGCGAGCACACAACTTTCTATTGCAAAGATTCGCTTTCTAGACCACTTCGAACTTGAGTTGGCCAGTCTTAACCCCGACCTTAAGAGTTTGGCCAGCCGCCAAATCACCTGTCAGGAGCAGCTCAGACAACTTGTCCTCTACCTGGGTCTGCAGAGTTCGGCGCAATGGCCGTGCTCCCATTTCCACATCGTAGCCTTCCTGAGCCAGCAGCTTAAGTGCACTAGACTGAAACTTCAGCTCAATTCCCTTCTCAGCAAGACTGGCAATGAGCGGTTTGACCATAACCTTGACCACCTCCTGCATATCTTCTGCAGATAAGCTGTGGAAGACTACCTTCTCGTCAATACGGTTGATAAATTCTGGTCTATATGCTTTCTTGAGTTCTTCCAGCATCCGTTTTTCCATATTGGCATGGTCCAAGCGAATATCCCGCGCCCCAAAGCCCACCGTTTTATCATCCCGCAAACTAGTTGCTCCCAGATTGCTGGTCATGATAATAATCGTGTTGGAGAAGTCCACCTTGCGGCCCTTGCTGTCAGTCAGCTGACCATCATCCAAGACCTGCAGGAGAACATTGAAAATATCTGGATGCGCCTTTTCCACCTCGTCAAAGAGCAGGACAGAATAAGGTCGGTTGCGCACCTTCTCCGTCAGCTCCCCTCCTTCTTCATAGCCTACATAGCCTGGAGGCGCTCCGTTGAGGCGGCTAGCCGCGAATTTCTCCATGTACTCACTCATATCAAATCGTATGAGAGCAGACTCGTCATCAAAGAGACTTTCGGCCAAGGCCTTGGCTAGCTCTGTCTTCCCGACTCCTGTCGGACCTAGGAACATAAAGGAGCCAATCGGCCGCTTGCTGCTGCGGATGCCCGACTGATTACGGCGGATAGCTCGGCTGATAGCTGAAATCGCCTCGTCCTGCCCAATCACGCGTTTATGCAACTCCGTTTCCAAGTTGAGGTATTTCTTGGCATCTGTCTGAGTCAGCTTCTGCACTGGAATACCAGACAAACCACTAAGAGTCGCCAAGACATCGTCTTCTTCCACTTTCAGCTTATAAAGCTTGGGTTGCTGCTCTTGCTTAAGCAACTTCGAGACCTTTTTGAAATCTGCTGCCATCAAGGCTTGGTCCACTGGTGTCAAATCCGACTGCTCATAATTTTGCGGTCCTCTATTCTGTACTGTCGCACTGGCTTCGTCCAAAAGGTCAATGGCAGAGTCCGGCAGGTGCTTGCTGGTCAGATAGCGATGAGCGTATTTGACCGCTGTCTCGATAGCCTGATCACTGATCTGCACCTTGTGGTGATCTTCATAGCTCTTTCTCAAGCCTTGTAAAATAGCAATGCTGTCAGCCACATTAGGTTCTTCTATGCTGACCTTGGCAAAACGCCGAGAGAGAGCAGCATCTTTTTCAATATGTTTCTGGTACTCTTCCTGGGTCGTAGCACCAACTGTCCGCAATGTTCCGCGAGCCAGAGCCGGTTTCAGGATATTGGCCGCATCCAAGGTCGAGTCAATACCGCTGCCAGAGCCCATGATAGTATGCAGCTCATCGATGAAGAGAATGACATGACCATCTTCTTCAATGTCATTGATGATGTTGTTCATCCGCTCCTCGAAATCTCCGCGAAAGCGAGTGCCAGCGACCACATTCATCAAATCCAGCTCCAAAACCCGCATCTTGGCAAGTTCAGCCGGAACCTGACCAGCTGCTACACGCTGGGCTAGTCCTAAGGCTAGAGCAGTCTTACCAACCCCAGCTTCTCCAACCAGCACTGGATTATTTTTAGCCTTGCGACTAAGAATCTGAACTATCCGTGAAATTTCCTGATCACGGCCAATGACTGGCTCCAATCGGCCATCTCTAGCCAGTTCTGTCAGATCACGGGTATAGTCTTCTAGGCCTCCGCTGGCAGAAGCCGGCATACCCATCATATTAGCCATGGTCTGCTTGGCAGCCATTACTCCCTTATTCAGACTGCGGATAGCCTTGATATCTTCCTTACCCCAGCCAGCTCGCTGCTCCAAGACCTTTCGCAAATCACTGATTTTAGGCCCCTGCTCCTTATCCTCGTAGCTAAAGCCGGTAAATTCCAGGATACGAGAGGCCAAGGTCCCCCGGTCAAATAACATAGCCAGCAGCACATGTTCGGTACCTACATGCTTAGCGCGAACAGCTTCTGCAATCTGGCCTGCCTCCTCAAACAGCTCCTCTAAGCGATAAGAAAAAGGCAGCAGCTCGAAGTGACCGTCTTTCTGATAAGCCTGACCAGTAATCTGAAAAGCTGCTTCTTCAAATCCATCAACTTCCACAGGAAACTCATTGAGGACTGAGCCAGCAACGCTGTAGGGATTATTAGCCAGAGCAATCAGCAGATGCCATGATTCCAGATAATCTGTCGTAAAATGGCCGGCCAAGAGCTGGGCTGCTTCCAAGCTTTCTATTAAGGCTTTTGAGTATTTCATTTATGATTCCATTCCTTTTCTGTCTAGTTGTTGTAAAATCTTTTTTAATATCCGGGCACGAATCACCGCAGCTCCATCCCCCAAAATCGAGTCCGATGCTGTTGATAAGATTAGATTGCCCTCACGTTCAGTCATAATCTTTTCATCAAAAAGAAGCTGAATAACATCTGTAAAAACCTGCTGGCTAACACGCTCTCCCACACTGTCGTACAGGCCGCAAAGCATCTGATGCCGGTCGGAAAATTCAATCTTTCCAATTCGAATATAGCCGCCGCCGCCACGCTTGCTCTCGACGATATAGCCCCGACTTTCCGTAAAACGCGTCTTAATCACATAGTTAATCTGACTGGGAACCACCTGAAAAACATCAGCCAGTTCACTGCGTTTCAATTCAACCATCCCAGCCTGAGCCAGAATAGACTTGATATATGCTTCAATACTGTCCGATGTGTTTTTTGCACCCATGACTTCCCTTTCCAGTTGAGAATTTCAGAATAAATCTCTTCTTTCCTTGCTTCTCTAACATTGACTATCTTTGACTAATATTATACCGGAAAAGTCTCTATTTTAAAAGAAAAAGGGATGACTGAAAGGTCTGACAATTCAAACTAGTGAAAAAGCTTTTCTAGCCTTGTGTAACCGCTTGCTTTTTGCTTTTAAAGCGTTATAATATAGGTGGAAATCCACAAGGAAAAGACAGGCAGAAACTCCTGCCTGCCAACTATCATCTAAACAAGGAGGATAATCCAATGAAAATGGATTGGCTCAACTATTCTCGTCATGTACTTAAATGGCTCTTTGCAGATCTGAGTATTTTCACCATCTTTTCTGCTGATTACGTTGATATTCCTATCGGAGCTCTCATCGCCTGTCTTTATGCTCCCTTGCTCTTCGAACAGGAGCTGGTCAGCAACCGAGTCAAATGGTATAGCTTTCTGATCATGATGGTGGTTACTCTGCCCCTTTTGTTTATTACCAAAGTCTACCAGTTTAGCTTGACTTACCCCCAAACGACAGTGCTTCTCTTCCTCTTGGCAGTATTGATTTTTACCAATGGCTTGATTGCTCATAAAGAAGAAAGAGAAAAAGCAGCAAAATGATGCTGCTTAGCATTCTAAATTGGATGTTTAAAAAACCTATAAAAAAGGTCTGAGATTTTTTCTCAGACCTTTTATTGTTCTATTTACCAAGCCAAAAACGATTAGTTTTGACCAAGAGCAGCAGCCATTGTTGCAGCTACTTCGTTTTCAAAGTCGTTAGCAGCTTTTTCGATACCTTCACCAACTTCAAAGCGAGCGAACTCAACTACTGAAGCATTTACTGATTCAAGGTAAGCTTCAACTGTCTTGCTGTCATCCATGATGTACACTTGTGCAAGAAGTGTGTATGCTTGGTCAACTTTAGTATTGTCAAGCATGAAGCGATCCATTTTACCTGGGATAATCTTGTCCCAGATCTTTTCTGGTTTGCCTTCTGCAGCCAACTCAGCCTTGATGTCTTCTTCAGCTTGAGCAACAACTGCATCAGTCAATTGAGCTTTAGAACCGTATTTCAAGTGTGGAAGAGCTGGTTTACCAACCATTGCACGGCTTTCGTTGTCTTGATCGATGACGTGGTTCAATTGTGCCAATTCATCTTTAACAAATTGCTCATCCAATTCTTTGTATGAAAGAACAGTTGGTTTCATCGCAGCGATGTGCATAGAGATTTGCTTAGCAAGAGCATCGTCTCCACCGTCAACAACTGAGATAACTCCGATACGGCCACCGTTGTGTTGGTAAGCACCAAAGTGTTGAGCATCTGTCTTTTCAATCAAAGCAAAGCGACGGAAGGAGATTTTTTCTCCAATAGTTGCAGTTGCAGATACATATGCAGCTTCAAGAGTTTCACCTGAAGGCATTGTCAAAGCAAGAGCTTCTTCGTTGTTAGCTGGTTTACCTTCAGCGATTACTTTCGCAGTTGCATTTACCAAGTCAACGAATTGAGCGTTTTTCGCAACGAAGTCAGTTTCAGCATTCACTTCAACAACAGCGGCAACGTTACCGTTTACGTAAACGCCTGTCAGACCTTCAGCGGCAACACGGTCAGCTTTCTTAGCTGCTTTTGCCATACCTTTTTCGCGAAGCAATTCAATCGCTTTTTCGATGTCACCATCAGTTTCAACAAGTGCTTTTTTAGCGTCCATGACACCAGCACCAGATTTTTCACGCAATTCTTTGACAAGCTTAGCTGTAATTTCTGCCATTTTTCTTCTCCTATTTTTTAATATAAATAAAGGAGCTGGGCTGAGCCCCGCCCCTTTAGGTTAGTTTACTGATTATTCGTTTGAACCTTCAACAACTTCAACGATTTCTTCGATAGAATCTGCTTGAGTTTCAGTTGCAGCCAATTCTGCTTCTACTGATTCAACGCTATCTTCACCTTGACGGCCTTCGATAACAGCATCAGCCATTTTCGCAGTGATCAATTTAACCGCACGGATTGCATCGTCGTTAGCTGGGATAATCACATCGATATCATCAGGATCAGTGTTAGTATCAACCATGGCAACCACTGGGATACCTAATTTCTTAGCTTCCTTAACAGCGATTTGCTCTTTATGAGGATCAACTACGTACATCACATCTGGGATGCGAGGCATATCTTCGATACCGCCCAAGAATTTTTCAAGACGAGCACGTTGTTTGTTGAGAAGAGCGACTTCTTTCTTAGGAAGAACTTCGAAAGTTCCGTCTTCTTCCATGCGTTTGATTTCTTTCAAACGAGCTACACGTTTTTGGATAGTAGACCAGTTTGTAAGAGTTCCACCCAACCAACGGTGGTTGATGAAGTATTGACCTGAA
>CBDFAZ010000052.1:0-13435 GCA_965245685.1 uncultured Streptococcus sp.
CAACTTGTACGTACTCTTGAATACTTCGCGAAAATCGCTAAATAATTCAATTGTAAAAGAAAGAGGCTCATTTGAGTCTCTTTTTCTGTACTCTTCTTTGTGAGAATCATCAAAGACAGGGCTGTGGTTTATTGAGCTTCTATTTTCCAAATTTTTAATCATATAGAAAGTCATTTTTACTACATCTGTCCATTTTTCTAAATGCTTCAAGGGCCTGTTTAGTGAATAGAGAATCCAAGCATACTTTCCTTAAAGAAAACTATACCAATTTTATGCTTGACAAAGTGAAAAACTGTGTGTATACTAGCTTTGTTGGAGTTTTTGGACTCCAAGAAGACTATACCAATTTTTAATAAGAAGGGCTGGTTTCTAAGGCTAGAAATCAGAAGTAACGTTATGTGTGGAATTGTCGGAGTTGTCGGGAATCGCAACGCAACAGATATTTTGATGCAGGGCTTGGAAAAGCTGGAATACCGAGGTTATGACTCAGCTGGAATTTTTGTAACAACAGGGAAAACTTCTAGTTTGGTCAAGTCTGTCGGTCGTATTGCTGACCTACATGCTAAAATTGGCATTGATGTTGCTGGGACTACTGGTATCGGACATACTCGTTGGGCTACTCATGGAAAACCAAGTGAAAACAATGCCCATCCTCATACTTCACAGACCGGCCGTTTTGTCTTGGTTCATAATGGTGTGATTGAGAACTACCTTGATATTAAGAATACTTATCTAGCTGGTCATGACTTCAAGGGGCAGACAGATACAGAGATTGCAGTGCACTTGATTGGCAAATTTGCTGAAGAAGAAGGCTTGTCTCTTTTAGAAGCCTTTAAAAAAGCTCTTCACATTATCCGTGGTTCTTATGCCTTTGCTTTGGTGGATTCAGAAGATGCAGATGTTATCTATGTTGCTAAGAATAAATCTCCGCTTTTAGTCGGACTGGGTGAGGGCTACAATATGGTCTGCTCAGATGCCATGGCCATGATTCGTGAGACAAGTCAGTTTATGGAAATTCATGATCAAGAGCTGGTTATTGTCCGTAAAGACAGTGTGGAAGTGCAGGATTATGACGGAAATACTCTGGAGCGTGAAAGTTACACTGCTGAGCTAGATCTGTCCGATATCGGTAAGGGGACTTATCCATACTATATGCTCAAAGAAATCGATGAGCAGCCAACTGTGATGCGTAAGCTAATTAGCGCTTATACAGATGATAAGGGGCAAGTGTCAGTTGATGCGGATATTGTCAAGGCTGTTCAGGAAGCTGACCGTCTCTATATCCTTGCAGCTGGAACTTCTTACCATGCTGGCTATGCTTCTAAGCGTATGCTGGAAGAGCTGACGGATACACCTGTTGAGCTGGGCATTGCCTCTGAGTGGGGCTATGCTATGCCGCTCCTCAGCAAGAAGCCTCTCTTCATCTTTATCAGCCAATCTGGTGAAACAGCTGATAGCCGTCAGGTCTTAGTCAAGGCGAATCAGATGGGCATTCCAAGTTTGACCGTGACCAATGTTCCGGGTTCTACGCTTTCTCGGGAAGCCAATCATACTATGCTGCTGCATGCAGGTCCGGAAATTGCGGTTGCTTCTACTAAGGCCTATACAGCTCAAATTGCAACCTTGGCTTTCTTGGCTAAAGCTGTTGGTGATGCTAATGCTTCTGAGAAAGCGGCAGCCTTTGACTTGGTTCACGAGCTGTCCTTAGTTGCGCAGTCTATTGAGTCCACTTTGTCAGAAAAGGAGTTGATTGACAATAAGGTCCGTGGCCTTCTGGAAACAACTCGCAATGCTTTCTATATCGGCCGTGGTCAGGACTACTATGTAGCCATGGAAGCCAGCCTAAAACTCAAAGAAATTTCTTATATCCAGTGTGAAGGCTTCGCGGCTGGTGAGCTCAAACACGGTACGATCTCTCTGATTGAAGACGGGACACCAGTCTTGGCTTTGCTTTCAGATGAAGTCTTGGCTAGCCATACTCGGGGCAATATTTCAGAAGTCGTAGCTCGGGGTGCCAAAGTGTTGACCATTGCTGAAGAGAATGTAGCTAAAGATGGGGACGATATCGTGCTCAGTCAGGTCCATCCATACCTATCACCAATCTCGATGGTGGTACCAACCCAGCTCATTGCTTACTTTGCGACCTTGCACCGTGGTCTGGATGTTGATAAACCGCGTAATCTGGCTAAGTCTGTCACTGTAGAATAAGCTCAGCAGGATTTGCCTATAAAAATTACCTATCTCGTCCATAGAAAATATATATGGTCCTTATCTAAAAAGGGTACAAAAAATAAGGTTATTCAGCAGAGTCTGAAAAGCCTTGAAAAAGCTAGCTTAGTCTAGCTTTTTTATTTTGCTTTGATAAATATTTTTAATCAGGCTGATAGGGAAAATATATTTCCCAGGAGAAGGAGAGGATGGTAAGATATATTACAAATTCAAAGAAGGAGGAAGTAATGGTCAGCAAGAAAGAATTAGTGCTGAGAGCTTTTCGGGGTGAAGAAGTTGACCGAGTGCCGGTTGGTTTTTGGTTTCACTTTGTAAGCCAAGAGGAAAAGATGCTGGGCCTGGACAATCCAGTCATTTTCAATAAAAGTGTTGAGGGACATGCTGCTTATGTTCGAGCTGCACGGCCAGACTTTGTCAAGATTATGAGTGATGGCTTCTTTAAGTATCCCAGCGAGCTTTATTCGGATCATATTGAGTCCATTCGGGACTTGGCAGCTATCCAGTCTATCGGTGAGGATCATCCTTGGATTAAGCAGCAGATTGAGATAGTTAAAGCTGTAAAGGCAAGCTATCCGGAGGACCTCGCTTCCTTCTACAATATTTTTGCGCCGGTCTCCTATCTCAAGCGCTGGTTCCGCCGGGAAGGTTCGCGAGGAGATAGAGAAATTGCAGATTTTCTAGCAGAGGATCCCGAGCTGACAGGACATGTTTTAGATGTCATTGCCGGTGATATTGCTATTTTGACTAGGCGCATCATTGAGGAAGCGGGCATTGAGGGGATTTATCTCAGTACCCAGCAAATCCAAGACGGTCGGGTAGATGCGGCCAGTTATCGTCGTTATATTGAGCCTAGTACGGTTAAGGTTCTGGCTGCAGCCAATGCGGCTAGCGGTCAGAATATTCTCCACATCTGCGGCTTTGAAGGGGCCAGCAATGATTTGGAGCTGTTCAAAGGCTATCCGGCTCAAGTCTTTAACTGGGCAACTCATCATGAGGGGGTCAGCTTAGCGGAAGGGCGCAAGCTCTTTGGCGGTCAGACTGTCCTGGGCGGCTTTGAAAATGGCAGAGCAGCTCTTCTAAATACAGGCACTCGTGCAGAATTAGAGGCTGAGACCAAGCAACTGCTGGCTGAAACTGGCAGTCAGGGAGTGATTCTAGGGGCTGACTGCACAGTACCAGATGATTTCGAAATAGAAAGGCTGGACTGGATTCGTCATGCAGCTAGTCAGTTCTGAAGGACTTGCCAAAGCCATAAATAGCATTTTTCAACTCTTTCAAGGAGGAAGATAGATGAATCGGTATCAAAAAAGGCTTGCTGCTCTTGCTCTGATATTCTTGATAATAGGAACCTTTCTGAGCATCAGTCAGATTTATGCTCATCAATCTTCAGACAAAAAAGAAGATGATTTGCAGGTGCTCAAGAGACTGCCTGAGCAGTCAACTGGCTTGATGCAGCCCAATGATATCGCTGCCCTGCTCTTGTCGGATTAGAATTTTTGCTAAAATTTTAGACTAACACAATGAGAAAGCTAAAAACAACTCATTGGCTAGATAGGAATAATAGAAAAAGGAGAGAAGATGACTTCAAAAAGAGAATTAGTACTGAAAGCTTTCAGAGGAGAGCCCGTTGACCGAGTGCCAGTTGGTTTCTGGCATCATTTTACCAGCGAGGAGGAGTGGCTGGCTGGTTTTGGGAATCAGGCCATTATTGAGAAAAATCTGGCTGGTCATCAAGCTTTTCTGGCAGAAGTCGAGCCAGACTTTATCAAGCTGATGAGTGATGGTTATTTTGCCTATCCTAACGAGCGCTTGAAAAAAGTCCAATCTATCAAGGAGTTGGCAGATATTGAGCCGCTAGGTGCTGACCACCCTTGGATTAGTGAGCAGGTGGAGCTGGTTCAGAAGATTAAGGCTAGCTTTACAGAGGACTTGGTTGCTATTTACAATATTTTTGCGCCAGTGACCTACTTCAAATGGTTGGTCGGCAAGGTTGCCGGTGGAGATGACATCATTTCAGATTTCCTGGCGGAGGATGCGGTACTCACGAAGCTGGTGCTGGATGTGATTGCTCAAGATATTGCGGCTCTGACGGAGCGAATTATCAAGGAAGCTGGTGCGGATGGAATCTACCTCAGCGTTCAGAGCATCCAGGATGCGCGGGTGTCGGCTGAAGACTATGAGACTTTTATTGCTCCTAGTGAATTGGCGGTGCTGGAAGCAGCCAATGCGGCTGGCGGAGTGAATATCCTGCACATTTGTGGCTACGAAGGCGCGCGAAACGATGTTCATCTTTTCACAGATTATCCAGCTCAGGTCATCAACTGGGCAGTGGGGCCAGAAGGCATCAGCCTAGCGGAGGGCCGGAAATTGTTTGGCGGTCGCACTGTCCTGGGTGGCTTTGAAAATGGCAAGGATGGCCTGCTCTACACGGGGAGTCAAGCAGCTATTCAAGACGAGACCAAACGGCTGATAGCAGAGGCTGGCAAGGAAGCTTTGATTATCGGGGCTGACTGTACTATTCCAAGCGATATTAAGGCAGAGCGGATTCAGTGGGTTCGCCAAGCAGCAAGCTTAACATAAGAAGGAGACGAAAGAATGAGCAAGAAAAAATGGATTATTGGTGGAGCAGCAGTGATTGCTATTGTAGCGGCGACTTATTTGGGGCGGACCTTGACAGGTGCTTCATCTAGCAAGACGAGCAGCTCTGCATCAGGCAGTGACAAGGTCACGACTTTGAAAGTGGCACATACACAGAACTATGTTCCCTATGACTTTGTGGATGAAAAGGGAGAATCAGATGGCTATGAAGTTGCTGTTCTCAAGGCTATTGATGAGAAGTTGCCTGACTATCAGTTTGAATATACCGGCACTAGTGATGAGGATCTTTTAGTCGGTCTGGAATCTGGGAAATACGACATCGGAACCAAGGGAGCATGGTACACCGAAGAGCGGGCTAAGAAGTTCATCATTCCAAAAAGCCCAATCGGTGCTAGCATTATCGGTTTCACTATTCGCAAGGAAGACGCTGAAAAATACAAGACCATTGATGATTTTGCCAAGGAAAAGGGCAAGCTGGTACCAATCTCTCCGCAGAATGCTCAATGGGCTGTTATCGAAGAGTATAACCAAAAGCATAGCGGTGCTCCTATTGATTTGACTGCAGCAGAGTCCTTCAAGGTTGCTGATGCTTATGCTTGGGTTCTGGAAGGGCGCTACGATGCCTTCTTTGACATTAAGCTGTCGTTTGAAAAAGCTGTGACGGACAAGGAAGGCTCTTACCATCAGTATGCGGATCAACTGACTTGGTTCCCTTACAAGGGGATTCCGACCTATCCCCTGCTTCATAAAAACGAAAAGAATGAAGAATTTGCCAAGGCATACGAGAAGGCAATTAAGGAACTGGAAAAAGACGGAACCTTGGCTAAACTATCTGAAAAGTATTTCGGAGAAGATGTCTTCTCTTATGTGGACAAGGATTAGTGGCTACTGTCTGCTGATTATGAAAAATCAAAAGGCTGACTGAGAAGCTATCTAAATACAGTGCTGGTGGCTTCTAGGCTGACCTTGATGCTGTTTTAAGGAATTTTCAAAGAGAATAGCTAGGCGAGAGCATGGCTGCTCCAAGCTGAAAGTGCCCGTCCAAGAAAAGCTTATTCTATCTAATCACTGTCGAAGGAGAAGAAAATTATGGTCTCGTATGACTTATCCCGTGTCTTTGGCCTGCTACCTAGTCTGCTGCAGGCTCTGCCGACCACTTTATGGATTATGTTTGTGACAGCTTTGATTGCCTCCTTGCTGGGTGGTCTGTTGGCCTGGGCTCAGATTGCTGAGGAGCAGTCTTTTGCTGGTCTGGCTAGAGGATATATATTTATTCTTAGATGTACACCGCCTATTGTCTTACTTTTCTTGGTTTTTTATGGTATTCCAGAGTTTTTAGAATGGTGGCTGGGGCTGGATATCAATAATTGGTCGCGGACTGTGTTTGTCATCATCACCATGATTCTGCTCTTTGCGGCTATGATTGCGGAAGTCTTCAAGGCAGCTTATCTTGCTGTTCCCAAGGGACAGACTGAGGCAGGTCTCAGTATTGGCTTGACACCGGTTCAGACTTTTCTGCGTATTGTCCTGCCACAGGCTTTTCGCATCGCCCTGCCCAATCTCACTACCGCCCTGCTTAACCTCATGCGGGATGCTGCGCTAGCTTATACGATTGGGGCAGTTGATGTCATGGGAGCAGGACAAAATCTCATCAGCCGTAATCTGGGCAATTATTCCCTAGAAACCTATACAGCGGTGGCCTTGATTTACTGGGGGATTGCCCTAGTGGTTTCGCTGGCTTCCCAGCTTCTGGAAAAAAGTCTGACAATCAAGGAGAGGTAAAGCATGGATTTGAATTATATTGTAAATACCTTTCTGGTAACGTTGAAAGGCATACCGGTAACCCTGATCATTATGGTGGTGGCTATTCTGCTCAGCTTTATTCCGGCTCTGCTTCTAGCTCTAGGGCAGATTTATAAAGTTCGAGGTGTGCGGACCTTTTCGGTGGTTTATCTGGCCTTTATTCGGGCAACGCCTCCTATTTTGCTCATTCTCTTTTTCTACAGTCTTTTTCCAAGTTTACTGAATCAAATATTCAAAAGTCTGGGCAGTCAGGTAGACGTCTTTAAGTTCAATCCGCTTTACTATGCTTTCATTATCTATAGCCTGATGACAACAGGGAGTTTGTCGGAAATACTGCGCTCTGCCATTTTGACAGTGGATAAAGGGCAGTTGGAGGCGGCTCAAGCGATTGGTTTAACGAATTTTCAAGCTTATCGGAGGATTGTTTTTCCTCAGGCATTGCGCTCTGCCCTGCCCAATCTGGCCAATCTGGTTATCAATCTAGTCAAGGGAACCTCGCTGGTATTTGTCATGACGGTCAAGGATATCACAGCCTTGGCTAAAATAGAAGCCTCCCATTCTTACCAGTATTCAGAGTCTTATCTGGTGATTTTTGTTATTTATCTCATTATTTGTGGCTTGATTCAGTGGATGTTTAGAGGCTTGGGAAAGCGCTATGCTCTTGCTTAGGAAGGAAAGATTATGTTAGAAGTAAAACATATCTCCAAACGATTTGGAGAGCACCAGGTGCTGGCAGATGTCAGTCTCAAGGTCAATCAAGGTGACGTTGTGGTTATTCTGGGACCCTCAGGCTCTGGGAAAACAACATTTCTGCGCTGTCTGAATCACTTAGAAAAAGCGGATGGCGGCCAGCTGACTTTGTCTGGTAAGGACTATGATTTGGCTAAGCTCAGCAAAAAGGAGATTTTGGAAATTCGTAGAAAGACGGCCTTTGTCTTTCAGCATTATAATCTCTTTGCCAATAAAACTGCCCTTGAAAATATCTTAGAGGGCTTAGTGATAGCTCGTAAGATACCGAGGGAAGAAGCGCTTGAGATTGCGGAAGAGTCCTTGAAGCGCGTGGGTCTCTTGTCCTACAAGGACTACTATCCTTCTCAGCTATCAGGCGGCCAGCAGCAACGGATTGGGATTGCCCGTGCCATTGCTGTCAAGCCAGATGTCATCCTGCTGGATGAACCAACTTCGGCTCTAGATCCGGAATTGGTCGGCGAAGTCCTTAGTGTCATGAAACAGCTGGCTCAGGAGGGAGTGACCATGGTTCTTGTGACCCATGAGATGAGCTTTGCCCGTGATGTGGCTAACCATGTCATCTTTATGGACGGAGGTCATATCGTCGAAGAAAATCCTCCTCAGGAATTCTTCTCTAGTCCGAAGGAAGAGCGGACCAAACAGTTTCTGTCCCGCATTCTGTCGGATGCCAGCTATAGTGTAGAGTATATGATTTAAAATCTGGATTGTGTCCAGATTTTTTATTATAATAAATCGTCTTTATAAGAATGAAAAGGACCTAAACGAAAATTTTGATTACAATTGTAAATTTATTTTAAAAAATTATGTAAAATCTATTGACAAATAAATTCTGTCATGATAAAATTACAAATGTAAACAAAAAAGTTTACGTAAATTTAATCAGAAGATATGAATACAGCCGGAAGGCAACTATTTTTGGGAGGATTAAAAATTATGTAAAATTATCTTCGTCTGAAAGAGATTTGATTCACTCATAAAAGTAGAGACTGACTCAGTCTTGATTTTTGGAAATCAAATAAGTTATGTAAAATAATAGATAGGAGAAGATCTCCCAAATGAATATTTATAGTAGATAAGGAAAAGATTTCTTATCTGAAATTTTGGTAAAAATAAAAATTATGTAAAGCAAAAAATGAAGAAAAGTGAGGCAATGCTATGAACAACAACTACAACAATTTTAACAATATGGACGACCTTTTCAACCAACTCATGGGGCGAATGGGTGGCTACAACAGCGAACACCGGCGCTACTTGATTAATGGTAGAGAGGTCACACCGGAAGAGTTTGCTCAGTACCGGGCTACTGGCAAGCTCCCTGGTCAAGGAGCAGGTGAGCAGACTAGCCAGACTGCTGCTCAAGGACCTAAGCAAGATGGTATCCTGGCTAAGCTAGGTCGCAATCTGACTCAGGAAGCTCGTGATGGTAAGTTAGATCCAGTCATTGGGCGCAATAAGGAAATCCAAGAAACTGCTGAAATCCTTTCCCGCCGGACTAAGAATAATCCTGTATTGGTCGGAGATGCCGGAGTTGGTAAGACAGCTGTCGTAGAAGGATTGGCCCAGGCTATCGTCAATGGTGACGTGCCAGCGGCCATCAAGAACAAGGAGATTATTTCTGTTGATATTTCTGGTCTGGAAGCTGGTACTCAATATCGTGGTAGCTTTGAAGAAAATATTCAAAACTTGGTCAATGAAGTCAAGGAAGCCGGCAACATTATCCTCTTCTTTGATGAAATCCATCAAATCCTAGGAGCAGGATCTATCGGTGGAGATAGTGGCTCTAAGGGCATGGCGGATATTCTCAAACCAGCACTTTCTCGTGGAGAGTTGACCGTTATCGGGGCTACTACTCAGGACGAGTATCGCAATACCATTCTCAAAAATGCAGCTCTGGCTCGCCGGTTCAATGAAGTCAAGGTCAATGCACCGTCTGCTGAAGATACTTATCAGATCCTTCGAGGCATTCGGGACCTGTATGAAAAGCACCACAATGTCATCCTGCCGGATGAAGTGCTGAAAGCGGCTGTGGACTACTCTGTTCAGTATATTCCACAACGGAGCCTGCCAGACAAGGCGATTGACCTGGTCGATGTGACGGCTGCCCACTTGGCAGCTCAGCATCCAGTAACCGATGTTCATGCGGTTGAACATGAGATTGCTGAACAGAAAGACAAGCAGGAAGCAGCTGTTGAAAAAGAAGATTATGAAGCAGCTCTGAATGCCAAGACCCGCATTGAAGAGCTGGAAAAGAAAATTCAAAACCACACCGAGGACATGAAGGTAACGGCTACGATCAACGATGTAGCAGAGTCTGTTGAGCGGATGACGGGAGTGCCGGTATCTCAGATGGGTGCCAGCGACATTGAGCGCCTTAAAGGCATGAATGACCGTCTCAAAGCCAAAGTTATCGGCCAAGACAAGGCTGTAGAAGCTGTAGCTAGGGCTATCCGCCGAAACCGTGCAGGCTTTGATGAAGGCAACCGTCCAATCGGAAGCTTCCTCTTTGTTGGTCCGACAGGTGTCGGCAAGACTGAGCTGGCTAAGCAACTGGCTCTAGATATGTTCGGTACCAAGGAAGCCATCATCCGTCTGGATATGTCAGAATACTCCGACCGGACTGCTGTTTCCAAGTTGATTGGTACTACTGCGGGCTATGTTGGCTATGATGACAACAACAACACCTTAACCGAGCGTGTGCGCCGCAATCCTTACTCTATCATTCTCTTGGATGAGATTGAAAAGGCGGATCCACAAGTGATTACCCTTCTCCTTCAAGTTCTGGATGACGGTCGTTTGACAGATGGTCAAGGGAATACAGTCAACTTCAAGAACACGGTCATCATTGCGACTTCCAATGCCGGATTTGGCTATGAAGCAGGCTTGGAAGAGGAAGCAGAAAAGCCTGATCTGATGGATCGACTCAAAGCTTATTTCCGTCCAGAGTTCCTCAATCGTTTTAACGCGGTTATTGAGTTCTCTCATCTCAAGAAAGAAGATTTGATGGAGATTGTGAATCTCATGCTGATTGAAGTAAATCAAACCTTGAGCAAGAAAGAAATTGATCTGGTAGTATCTGATGCAGCTAAGGAATTCCTGCGCGATGCTGGTTATGACCAAGTCATGGGTGTTCGTCCACTCCGCCGGGTCATCGAGCAGCAAATTCGTGACAAGGTGACTGACTTCCACTTGGATAATCTAGATGCTAAGCACTTGACGGCCGATTTGGAAGATGGTGTCTTGGTTATCCGGGAAAAAGACGCTGCTGCATCTTAAGAAGACAAGCAGGCAGAATAAAGCTTACTAAGTCAATTAAGTTTTTAAAGACCTCCTTCTTAGATGAAGGCAGGTCTTTTTTTGTTGAGTAGGGATTCCAAATATCTCCCCTTTCTGGAAATAAATTAGCATTTATCCCAAAATCTCAACTTAATCCTTCTGACAACACCTAAAAGAAATGTTACTATTAGGTATATAAAACATTGAAATCTGATGCTGATGAAAAGTCAGGATTGCTTAGGAGGTATTGGCAAAATGAAACAAAGTTTTGATATTGCCGAAGCGATCGATGACTCGAATCAACCTAGCTTCTCTCAAATAAGAGAGAGGAATAATTTTTTGACGAAAGGAGACTGCTATGAAACAGTCCATAACTACAATTAAGCGCAATGTCATTATCTTTGCATTCTTCAGCACCCTATGTGGTTGGATTGGTTATGTTGTTGATAAAGTAACCGGCCAAGCTCATTACGAAAATATCGGAACAGAGATAGGAAGCGGCTCTTTAGGGATGCTGATTTGACTGGTAACTCCGTTAATCTGTACCATCTTTCTTCGAAGCTTTGGCGGAGACAGCTGGAAAGAGGCAGGGTTTTCCATTAATTTTAAAAATAACAAAAAATTATACCTGATTAGTTTTTTAGTTTACCCTCTTGTTACGATGATAGTGATATTCTTGGGATTGATGACACAAGGCATCAGAGTGACAGATGTGAAGGTTGAGTTCACAGCCTATCTTGGAATCTTGCTCACACAGATAGGAACTCAATTCATAAAAAATATTTTTGAAGAATCTGTTTGGAGGGCATATCTTACCAATCAATTAATCAAATTAAAATTATCCGACTTAAAACTATATCTACTTGTTGGCTTTATCTGGTGGATTTGGCATCTGCCTTACATTATGAAGTTTCTGTCTGAGAGAGAAATCCATAATACCTTGCCGGTTGGGAGGTTTACATTCTTCCTTATCGGGATGATAACTGTTGCATGCTGGACGGTCATGTATACAGAGATTTTTAGAATTACTAAATCAGTTTGGCCTCTAGTTATTATGCACAACATAATACGGAAAGGCGATCTAACAAAGTAAGAAAAGAAGATAATATTAATTCTTTTTTTCTATCTTAATAGAGGCAAAAGACTCTCAAAAGTCTATAAAACAGGAAAAGTTGACATTTCAATGAATTATGTTCTAATTTTTTTGTACATTTTCAAGTTTTTATATATGTAAATGTCAGAAAAAAGTGTATAATGGATTAGTAAATTAAATTTTAGGAGAGGATTTAATTATGAAAAAGTTGGATATTACAACAATGCCTGACTACAGGAAAGTCGAGGCTGTTGTTCAGTTGTTAGTTAATGGAACCTTAACTAGTTATCGGATTGCGACGGATGCAAACATCAGCAAGATGAGTATCCTGACCTTAACTAAAGGGACCAGTAAGATTAAGAACATTACTTATCAAACTGCGATGGCCTTAATTAATTGGTATGAAGAAAACCATGAAAAATATGGCATCACCATTCATCACAAGGCCGCAGGATAGTCTAAAACTATGATGTAGCTCAACCCTAACCCAGCTAACCATTTGGATAGCTGTGTTTTTCTATGCCTCTTGATGAGACAAGCCAGAGGCGCAGTCGGACTTAGGAGCAGCGATGCTCACTTTCTTACTTTTTTTCTGTCCTTATGGGCAGATTTTTTTGACAGTCCAAGAGTGAACAGTCACCTGTGTAATTCTTGGTCTTTTTGTCACCGCTTTCAAGATTTATAATAAATCTATAAGAATAAGAAAAATAAAAAATAAAGGGGAGTTACCATGAATATCCTTCTTAATATTCTAAATTGGTTCTCGCAGAACATTCTGCAAAATCCAGCTTTCTTCGTTGGCCTTTTAGTGCTAATCGGTTATGCATTGCTTAAGAAACCGGCCCACGATGTGTTCGCCGGCTTCATTAAAGCAACGGTCGGCTATTTGATTCTTAATGCTGGAGCAGCCGGTCTGGTTAATACTTTCCGGCCAATTCTGGCGGCTCTGAACTTTAAGTTCAAAATCGGGGCGGCGGTGATTGATCCTTACTTTGGATTGACAGCAGCGAATACAAAGATTGCGGAAGAGTTTCCAAACTTTGTCGGAACAGCTACAACAGCTCTCTTGATTGGCTTTGGCTTCAACATCCTACTAGTAGCTTTCCGTAAGATCACTAAGATTCGGACTCTCTTCATCACTGGTCACATCATGGTTCAGCAGGCTGCTACTGTATCACTGATGGTGCTCTTGCTGGTACCGCAGCTGCGCAATAGCTGGGGAACCTTGGCTATCGGCCTCATCTGTGGTCTCTATTGGGCTGTCAGCTCCAATATGACTGTCGAAGCTACTCAGCGTTTGACTGGCGGTGGTGGTTTCGCCATCGGTCACCAGCAGCAATTTGCCATCTGGTTCGTTGATAAGGTTGCGCCTTTCTTTGGTAAAAAAGAAGAAAATCTGGACAATCTGAAGCTGCCTAAGTTCCTGTCTATCTTCCATGATACAGTTGTTGCTTCTGCAACTTTGATGCTAGTCTTCTTCGGTGCTATTCTCTTAGTATTGGGCCCAGATGTTATGGCCAACAAAGAAGTTATAACGACTGGTACACCATTTGACCCTGCCAAGCAAGACTTCTATATGTATATCATTCAGACAGCCTTTACCTTCTCTGTCTATCTCTTGATACTCATGCAAGGGGTGCGCATGTTCGTCGCTGAGTTGACTAATGACTTTCAGGGTATTTCAAGCAA
>CBDFAZ010000053.1:0-13261 GCA_965245685.1 uncultured Streptococcus sp.
TGTCACATGTTTTAAAGCTAGATTTGTAACTGACCAGATGATTCTTGTAAAAGAAGACACGGATATCTGGGTCAACATAGCCACCATTGTTTTCAATCTGATCCAGCGTTTCATTCAACTCGGGATAGAGTCTGTAAAAATCATTCAATCTTTTATGGTTTAAGTAATAACGGATGAACCCGATCAAAATGCAGAATATAGCAATATAGGTGAAGAAAGTGAAGGAAGTTGTTCCACCTTTTTGGAATTCTTTGTCATCAGAGAGAGTGATGTAGTATTTCAATTGTTGGTTATTTCCATGATTAAATAGATACGAGTTCATGATTTTAGCGTAATCGGGAATATCTGAAGCAGATTCTACTGAGGCAATCAACCATTTTGGCTCTCCTCCTAAATTATCCGCTTTTTCTAGTTCATCTACGAAGCGGCTAGTTGAAGAATCATTGCGCAGGCCAACATCGGCTTCCCTACCATTTTTATCTATATAAGTTACTCTGTAGAAATAGGTTGAGTCATGATCTTCTTTTAACTCTGCAACCGGTCCATCAATATGAGTAATTTGTATTGCTTGGCTGTAGGAGGTGTCAGAGATTTTTGCAGAAAGAATTTTTCCTTCTTTTCGCAAGGTTTCCACACTGATATCCTTAATTCTTGTTGATGAACGGGTACCAAATAAAATGAGACAGCATCCTACAAGCACCCATTTTATTAGAGAGGCATATTTATTGTATTTCATTAATATCTCCTTTGAAGAAAGTTAATTGTTGTTTTGTCTGGTCGTATAGCCACATTTTAGCATTATACACAGAGCAAAGAAGGGAGTCAAGGATTACTTAAAAATTCCCTTTATATCTTCTTCTCTTATTCCAATCATAGGGTCAATTTTCTGGAAGTTTTCCTCAGTTAGGACATGGTTTTCCACAGGTGTTTTCATTTTATCCACAGGATTGTGGATATTGCTTTCGGCTTGCGGTAGGTCTCCAAAGCGCTCGATGAGATAGGTTTTACGGGCGGTTCCAGTATTTTTTGCAGCAGAGTCAAAGGCTGCTTTTTCCCCAAGTAAGATCAACTTGCTCTTGGCACGGGTGATAGCGGTGTAGATGAGGTTGCGCTGCAGCATTCGGTGACTGCTCTTGGTGATGGGCAAGATAACCACGGGAAATTCACTGCCCTGAGACTTGTGGATGCTCATGGCGTAGGCCAGGCGAATCTTATACCACTCGCTACGCTGATAAACAAGTTCATTGCCATCAAAGTCAATGGTCAGCTCGTCCTGCTTGGAGTCGGTGTACTTAGCAGGCAGCAGATCGCTGATATAGCCTAAGTCACCGTTGAAGACATTGCTTTCGGCATCATTGACCAAGTGGATAACCCTATCTCCTTGGCGATACTGACAGTCGGGAGCTTCAAAGGTCAGTTCCTCTTTCTCGACAGGATTGATGAGATTTTGCATAAGATTGTTAATCTGGTCAATGCCGGCTGGCCCCCGATACATAGGTGCCAATACCTGAACATCTTGAGCAGGGATACCGCTGCGAATGGCAGCGCTAGCGATTTTCTCAATCATAGGCGGGATATGTTCATTTCTAGCTTCAAAATATGAGCGATCCGCTTTTTTCTCTGTAAAGTCTGCTGGTAAAATGCCTTTCTGAATCTGGCTGGCCAGTGTGACGATTGTAGACTCTTCGCTCTGCCGATAGATGGTTTCCAGCTTGGTCTGTGGGATAGTCGGTATCTGCAGCAAGTCTGCCAGAACCTGACCTGGACTGACAGACGGAAGTTGATCCGCATCTCCGACAATCAAGAGCTTGGTTTGAGAGGAGATATTGCTGAGCAGCTGATTAGCCAGCCAAGTATCGACCATGGAAAATTCATCCACAATGATAAAATCAGCATCCAGATAATCATCCAAATGACTGGTATCATCATCTCCAGTCATCCCCAAGTGGCGGTGGATAGTGGCGCTAGGCAGACCAGTCAATTCGTTCATGCGCCGAGCAGCACGACCAGTGGGAGCCGCTAGCAGAATCGGCAGATCATTGACCTTTCGCAGATCCAAACCGCGAAGCTGGGCGTAGACTGCGATGATACAGTTGATAACGGTAGTTTTTCCAGTACCCGGTCCGCCGGTTAGGATAAAGACCTTCTGATTGATAGCCTGACGGATGGCTTCTTTTTGGATGCTGTCATAGGAGATGCCGGAGTTCTCCTCCACTTGCTGGATGGCCGCAGTAATCTTATCTGCGTCAAAACAGTCTTGCTCTCCTTTTTCCAGCAGACGGATCAGATTATTTTTTATTCCTTCTTCAGCAAAAAATAGGCTGTTTTCAAAGATCTTGGTCTCTACATTCTGGACCTTATCTTCCTCAATTAGATGGGCCAGCTCATCAGCGACTAGACTAGGGTCCAGCTCCACTTGGCGTGAGCTTTCTAAGAGCTCGATGGTATGTTCTAGTAAATCACGAGCTTCGACATAGGTATCTCCCCGCTCCATGGACTGGGTCAGCAAGGTGTGGACGAGGCCAGCCCGAAAACGCTCAGGGGCATCACTTTGGATGCCCAGTTCTTCTGCCAGATGGTCAGCGATTTTAAAGCCGATTCCCTGAATATCCTCTACCAGCTGATAGGGATATTTTTCGACAATATCCAGCGTTTCTTCCTTGTAGGTATCCTGGATTTGAAAAGCCAGCTTATTGGGAATGCCGTAGGCTGCTAGCTTGGCCAGTACCATCTCAGTTCCGTAGTTGAGTCTGAGCTTGGCGACAAAGGCCTCTCGGTTCTTAGCTGCTAAGCCGTTTATCTGGGTCAGCTTTTCCGGCTCTGCTAAAATCTTGTCAATGGTGTCTTCGGTATCTTCTCCGTAGAGTTGGACGATTTTTTGAGCAGTCTTGACACCGATGCCCTTGAAATGGTCGCTGGAGAAGTATTTTACTAGGCCTTTACTGCTGGGTTTGGCTCGCTCATAGCGAGAAATTTTAAGTTGCTGGCCATATTTGGGGTGCTGGACAAGACTGCCCCAGAAGCTGTAGTCTTCGCCTTCCATGACATCTGCCATGGAGCCGGTGACAATGATTTCAAAATCATCAAAATCCTCAGCATCTGTATCCTCAATATCTAAGAGCAGGATGCGGAAAAAGTTGCTGGGATTTTCAAAAATAATCCGTTCGATCGTTCCTGAAAAGTAAAATTCCATAGTTTATAGGTTCTTCTTTTAAAACGAACTCAGCTGACGTTCAACTGAGTTCGGTATGCTTAATAGGTCTTAAAAGGCAGCAGTGGCCAGAAGCGGAACTTGGCTTCTCCCTGGATTTGTTCTTTTTGGAAGGTACCGACTTGGCGACTATCCTTGGAAACAATCCGGTCGTCACCCAGAAGCAGGTATTCATCATCCAGAAGCTTGATAGTGAAGACAGGGCTGCCTTCACTATCAACAGTGAAAGCTTGAGCCTGAGCTGCGAGTTTTCTGAAAAACACACCATTGTCATCATAATCATCCCCAGTATAAGTGGATTGGAGCTTGTCTTCTTTGAATTTTTTGATGTAGTCCGTCAGGTAAGGCTCGTCTGTTTTTTTGCCGTTGATGTAAAGAGTATCATTTTCATACTGAATAGTATCACCCGGCATACCGATAACCCGCTTGACAATCTCCTTGGTCGTTCCGTCATTATCTGTCTCAGTGGCGACAACGATATCAAATCGGTCAATAGACTGATGTTTGAGGACAAGCAGGTATTCCCCATTAGCCAGGGTAGGGTCCATAGAGTGGCCATCTACCTTTACAGGGGACCAGAGATAGAGCCGTGATAGGATAATGATAGAGATAAAGATGATAAAGAGCCCCCATTCTTTGAGAATGACAACGGCAGTATTTGATTTTTTCATAGGTTACCTTTCTAGAAGTTTTTGTGCTTTTTCAGTATTTTTAAAGTGGAGTTTAGCAGAATGCTGCAGACCGGCCATTCCATAGGCTTGAAGAATCTGGCTGGCAACATGATCGCTCTTGCTTCCGGCTCCGCTGGGCAGGGTATAGCCTAACTCTTGACTGAGATTTTCTAGGTTTTCTAGAAAGAGGTCACGAGCAATAATAGAGCTGACCGCAACAGCTAGAAACTTTCCTTCAGCCTTTTCAATCAGACTTACCGGATTTGGAAAATGATTTTTTTCCTGCTTTAGGTATTTATTGTAGTTTTGCTGGCTGGTAAAGGCATCGATGACAATTTTTTCGGGATTGATGCCTTTCTGCAGCAGTAGGTAGATAGCTTGATTATGTAAGGCTACCTTGACAGAGACGGCATTGTAGCCAGCAGTGATGACTTCGTTATACTTTTCTGGCGATAGGAGAAGGGCCTGATGGATAATTCGCTCTTTTAGGATTGGCGCTAGCTGGCGAATCTTGCTATCGTTTAAGGTTTTAGAATCACCGACACCCAGTTTTCTCAGAAAGTCATGCTGGTCTGGAGTAACGAAAGAAGCTACGACGGCTAGTCCTCCAAAGTAGGAGCCGTTGCCGACCTCATCTGTCCCAATGAGGGCAAAATTCTGAGAAGCAGGACTAGAACTGGATTTTTCTGGTTGATGGCCAAAAAAGCCAGCGTAGTGAGCAGCTTTTGCCCCTTGAAAGAGAACTTTTCCGGAGCTAAAGATACTGACCGTCGCCTGATCCAGCCGGAAGAAATATTGAATATGCGGGTTCTTGTTGGGAGCCAGCTGGCTCTGATATTTCTCAACAAAAGCCTGAATTTCTTGCTGTTTGGGACTGAGGGTGATACTTTCCATACCCCCTATTGTACCATAAAAAGGAAAAGTCGAAAGCCATAAGATTGAAAATCCTACAAAAATTTTGTAGGAGTGCACAGCTGCTTGCTATGTCAAAAAAGATGAAAAAGAAAGTCCCTGTCTTGTTCCCAGTGTTTTTATAACTGACAAAGGACTTCTTTTTTGATATAATACAATGAGGTGATTTTATGGCAAATTTGAATCGATATAAATTTACATTTGGAAACAAGACCTTAACTCTAACAACAGAACACGATAATCTCTTTATGGAAGAAGTGGAACGGGTAGCAAAGGAAAAATACAAGGCTATCAAAGAGCAGATGCCTGCGGCAGATGATGAAGTTCTGGCGATTTTGCTAGCGGTCAATAGTCTATCTACCCAGCTCAGCCGCGAGATTGAGTTTGACGACAAGGAAAAAGAACTAGAAGATTTTCGTCACAAAATGCTCAGTGATTTGAGAGAAAAGTCAGGTAAATAGAGGAGAAATAATGTTTTCTATTATTATTTTACTAATATTGGCCTGGAGTTTTTATATTGGCTACTCGCGTGGTATTGTTCTGCAGGGCTATTATGCTGCTGCGACCATGGTTTCTATGCTGGTAGCTGGAGCTTTTTATAAGAGCTTGGCCAAGTTTATCAGCCTTTGGGTGCCTTATGCCAGCGCGACTCAGGGCTCTTCGACCTATTTTTTTCCTAGCTCCCAGCTCTTTCAGTTGGATCAGGTTTTTTATGCTGGTTTGGCCTATCTCATTATTTTTACGGCTGTCTATATCCTTGGGCGCTTTTTTGGGATTTTTGCGAATCTGATTCCCTACCCCAATAAGCTGGATACCAAATGGTACAATGTGACCAGCGGAGCCATCGCTGTTTGTATCTCTATTTTTGTTTTGGGAATGTGCCTGACTATTTTAGCGACGGTGCCGATGGAGATGGTTCAGGAGCGGCTCAATAGCAGCTTCATGATTCGCTTTATTGTCAAGTATACCCCTATCACATCCAATATCCTCAAAGATCTCTGGGTGAATCAAGTTATCGGATAAAAGACGACTCAGTTGGCCTGCTAGCTGGGTTCTTTTTTACTAGAAAAGAAAATTATGAACACAAAAATTTTAGAAACCTTAGAATTTAGCAAGATTAAAGAACTTTTTGCTCCCTATCTTTTGACAGAGCAGGGGCAGCTGGAGCTGGGCCTGCTCTTGCCAACCAGCAAGAAAGAGACGGTGGCCTCAGCTTTTCTGGAAATGACAGATATGCAGCAGATTTTTGTGCAGCATCCGCACTTTAGTCTGGCCGCGACTCAGGATATCACTGCCTTGACCAAGCGCTTGGAGCTGGAGAGCGACTTGAATATTGAGGAGTTTTTGGCCCTCAAGCGCGTCTTGGCTGTGACTCAGGAGCTCAAGTCCTTTTATGAGGACTTGGAAAATGTGCACTTGGAAAAGCTGGACCGTCTGTTTGATAATCTAGCTGTGTTCCCTAAGCTGCAAGGAAGTCTGCAAGCTGTTAATGATGGTGGCTTTATTGAAAGCTTTGCAAGCGAAAGTTTGAGCCGTATCCGAAGGAAAATTCAAGAAAATGAAAACCAGGTGCGGGAAATTCTGCAGGAGATTCTCAAAAATAAGGGAGAGATGCTGGCGGATCAGGTAGTGGCCAGCCGGAATGGCCGCAATGTGCTGCCTGTGAAAAATACCTACCGCAACCGCATTTCTGGTGTGGTTCACGATATTTCTGCCAGCGGCAATACCGTCTATATCGAGCCTAGAGCAGTTGTCAATCTCAACGAAGAAATTGCCAGCAGTCGGGCGGACGAGTGTTATGAAATTCAGCGGATTTTGCAAGAATTATCTGACCTCTTCCGTCCCCATGCAGCTGAAATTGCCAACAATGCTTGGATTATCGGACATCTGGACCTGGTGCGTGCCAAGGTCCGCTTCATGCAGGAGACGGGAGCGGTGGTGCCTGACCTGTCGGAAGAGCAGGACATCCAACTGCTCAGTGTCCGTCATCCCCTGATTGAAAATGCAGTGGCTAATGATTTGCATTTTGGGCCAGACTTGACAGAGATTGTCATTACCGGGCCTAATACCGGTGGTAAGACCATCATGCTGAAGACCTTGGGCTTGGCTCAGATCATGGCCCAGTCAGGTCTGCCGATTCTGGCGGACAAGGGGAGTCGCGTCGGGATTTTCAGTCAGATTTTTGCAGACATTGGTGATGAGCAGTCGATTGAGCAGAGCCTGTCGACTTTCTCCAGTCATATGACCAATATCGTCTCTATTTTAGAGCAGGTTGATAGTGAGAGTCTGGTTCTGCTGGATGAGCTGGGAGCTGGAACTGACCCGCAGGAGGGAGCAGCTCTGGCCATTGCTATCTTGGAAGACTTGCGGCTAAGGCAGATTAAAACCATGGCAACAACCCACTATCCTGAGCTCAAAGCCTATGGGATTGAGATGGACTGGGTAGAGAATGCCAGCATGGAATTTGATACAGATAGTTTAAGGCCGACCTATCGCTTTATGCAGGGAGTGCCTGGTCGCTCCAATGCCTTTGAAATCGCTCGGCGTTTGGGCTTGGCGGAAGTTATCGTTGGCCATGCCCAAGAGCAGACCAACACAGACAGTGATGTCAATCGAATCATTGAGCGCTTGGAGGAGCAGACGCTAGAGAGCCGCAAACGCTTGGACAATATTCGCGAAGTTGAGCAGGAAAATCTCAAATTTAACCGAGCCCTCAAAAAGCTATATAATGAGTTTAACCGAGAAAAGGAAACCGAGCTCAATAAAGCGCGGGTGGAAGCCCAGGAAATCGTTGATTTGGCTTTGTCAGAGAGTGAGAATATTCTCAAAAATCTCCATGATAAGTCCAGTCTCAAACCGCATGAGATTATTGAAGCCAAGGCTCAGCTTAAAAAGTTAGCACCAGAAACGGTTGATTTATCAAAGAATAAGGTGCTCAAGCAGGCCAAGAAAAATCGGGCGCCCAAGGTGGGAGATGATATCCTAGTCACCAGCTATGGTCAGCGGGGAACCTTGGTCAAGCAACTCAAGGACGGCCGTTGGGAAGCTCAGGTCGGTCTTATCAAGATGACTCTAGAAGAGCAGGAATTTAATCTTCTCAAGGCTGAAAAAGAGCAGCAACCTAAGCGCAAGCAGGTCAATGTGGTCAAGCGGGGCAATACTGCTGGACCCAAAGCCAGACTGGACCTGCGCGGCAAACGCTACGAAGAGGCCATGGAAGAGCTTGATGCCTTTATCGATCAGGCTCTCCTCAATAACATGGCTCAGGTGGATATTATCCACGGTATCGGGACCGGCGTCATCCGTGAAGGGGTGACAAAATACCTCCGCCGCAACAAGCATGTCAAGTCCTTCGGCTATGCTCCGCAAAATGCCGGCGGCAGCGGCGCGACGATTGTGATCTTTAAGTAAGAAGGATAAAGAAAAATGGCTGGTTAAGCCATTTTTTGTGCTATAATGTAGGCGTATAATAGATTGGAGGAAGAAGCCATGAGATTAAAACATGCATCAGATTCTTGCACGACCATTTTGGTTGGAAAGAAAGCCAGTTATGACGGTTCAACCATTGTGGCTCGTACGGAGGATTCACAAAACGGGGTCTTCACACCCAAGAAATTTATCGTAGTGGAGCCACAAGACCAGCCCCGCCGTTATCAGTCTGTCTTGACATCTTTTGAGATGGACTTGCCGGATGATCCAGTTCGTTATACAGCGGTGCCAGACGCGGTTCCCAAGGATGGGATCTGGGGAGCAGCTGGGATTAACAGCTATAACGTTGCCGTTAGCGCGACAGAAACAATTACGACCAACAGCCGCGTACTGGGGGCTGATCCTTTGGTAGAGTCAGGTATCAGCGAAGAAGATATCCTTACGCTGGTCTTGCCCTATATCAAGACGGCACGAGAAGGGGTTCTACGCTTAGGGAAAATCCTAGAGGAGTACGGTACTTATGAGTCCAATGGGATTGCTATTTCAGATGTCAATGAGATCTGGTGGCTGGAGACCATTGGTGGCCACCATTGGATGGCGCGGCGCGTGCCGGATGACGCCTATGTGACTAATCCCAATCAGCTGGGCAGTGATTACTTTGAATTTGACAATTCTGAGCACTTCCTCTGTCATCCAAATCTCAAAAACTTTATCAAGGAAAACCATCTCAATCTGAATTACTCAGATGAGGGCTTCAATCCACGCTATGCTTTTGGCAGCCAGAAGGATAAGGACCGCCATTACAACACACCGCGAGCTTGGGATATCCAGCGTTTTCTCAATCCAGAAGCGGAGCAAGATCCAAGAAGTTTCTTCATTCCTTGGTGTCGTAAGCCTTACCGCAAGATTACAATCGAAGATGTCAAGTATGTCCTGAGCAGTCACTATCAGGATTCGCCTTATGATCCTTATGGAGCAGAGGGAGATTACCACAGCAGACGGGCCTTTCGGACCATTGGAATCAATCGGACCAGTCAGACAGCCATTTTGCAGCTGCGCCCTAATCAACTGCAGGAAACGACAGGGATCCAGTGGCTATCCTACGGCTCCATGCCCTACAATACAGCTGTTCCTTTCTTTACTCAAGTTTCAACAACGCCAGACTACTTTGCCAATACGACGGACAAGGTTTCGACGGATTCCTTCTACTGGGCCAATCGCCTGATTGCTGGGCTAGCTGACGCTCATTTTAGCAGTCATGTCGGAGACTTGGATGATTATCAGGAAAAGACCATGGCCTGGGGTCATGAAATGATTGGTCGGGTAGATAGAGCTCTGGCCAAGGCGGAGGATGTGGACTTTGAAGCTGAAAATCAAGCCATGAGCGACAAGGTGCAAGAAGCGACAGACCAGCTCTTGGAGAAAGTACTCTTGGATGCCAGCAATCTCATGACCAACCATTTCTCACTGAGTGATTGAGCTCTTAGCCGTAGCAAATATTTTTCATTCTCTTGCTTTTGGTGTAAAATGATAACAAAAGTAAGCAATAAAAGGAGAAAATTTATGGTAGCAGCAGTTACAGATGCAACATTCGCAGAAGAAACAAAAGAGGGATTGGTTTTGATTGACTTTTGGGCAACTTGGTGCGGTCCGTGCCGTATGCAGGCGCCTATCTTAGAGCAGTTGGCAGGGGAAATCCATGAGGACGAACTGAAAATCCTCAAAATGGATGTGGATGAAAATCCAAATACGGCCCGTGAATTTGGCATTATGTCCATTCCGACCCTTCTGTTCAAGAAAGACGGTCAAGTCGTGAAGCAAGTCGCAGGTGTTCACACCAAAGACCAGCTCAAGGCTATTATCGCCGAATTGAGTTAATAGCATAGCCAAAAAATCGTTACATGTCGTAACGATTTTTTCATTTAGCCGATGACAGTAAAGGCCATACAATTTTGGGAAGAGCAAGTATACTATCATAGTGTGCAAAAAAAATGAAAAATCGTTTGCTCAGGCATTTCCCTATAACTTATCATAAGCACTTATTGTGAAATGTGCAAAATTTCAAATGTTGGTAGTTGTGTGTCGGGTTTATTGGTATAAAAAGTAAAGATACATTTTTTCCATTTATCAGGATTGAAAATAACGGCTTTGCCACTTTCGTTGTTTTGCATTTGCTCGTGAATGGTAAAGGATTTTAAACTTTCAGATGCTTCTATATCAATGACTTCTAATGTAGCATATTTACTTGAGTCAAAATGATCAGATATTTCGACTGATGAAGTTATTCCGATTTCAATATTTTGCCAGCCAAACGAATTTAAAATATGATCAAAGTAACCATCAAATATGAATTTTGTCATTCCGTTGGTATTTTTCCAAATATATAGCGGACAGTAACTGTTAAATAATTGGCCTTCAGATTTTTCAGAGATTAAATAAACTTTGAAAAACAAATCGTCGAATCCATCCATCAAATGACCTGTATTTCGGACACGTTGTCTAATGATATCCATATCATAATCTGATGGTAATTTTATAGTATATTGCATTGCTTGCATTGTAGTACCCCTTTTCTAATGAACTATTGATAGTATAAATGATTTATATCATATTGAATAATACTTAAAAATGATATAATTATCATAAAAAGTGATAGGGTGTTTTAAATGAATTTTAATGATATGAGCATTTTTGTGACAATCTATGAGACAAGGTCAATAAACAAAAGTTCAAAGATCTTACAATATGCGCAATCTAATCTCAGTGCTAGATTGAAGGTGCTTGAAACTGAATTAGATACAAAATTATTTTACAGAAAATATAATGGTTTAATTCCGACAGAAAGTGGAGACTTATTTTATCAATTTTGTAAGGAAACTTCTAACAAGTTAGAGAAATTAAAAAAGAAATGTAAAACCTCGAAAATATCCATCTTAATTTCAGAATTGTTATTCAATCACGATATTAATAATTCACAAGCAATTGATTTGAATAAAAGTGAGATCAATATCCAAAAAACTTCGGATATACCAATCATTGCTCATCAGGAAGACTTTGATAAAATTTTTTGCTTTCAAAAAATTGAAAATTTAAAGCATTATGATGAGACTATCGGACATATTGAGTCAGTTTATGCTTGTTCGAGTATCATAAAGGCTAGTGAGGGAATGCCCATATTCGTTAATAAAGATGAAAATTGTCCTTTTAGAAAACAAAGCTTAATGAGGTTTGCTCATTTAAAATCAGTTGTAGAAATTGATTCTTTTGAGAACATTATAAGCTTAGTTGAAAACGGGAAAGGAATCGCACTATTGCCTAAATGGTTAAATAAGAGAGCGAATATCAAGCCATACGACCAAGACATCGTTCTTATGCCATTTTATCGGTATGAAAAGCAAAACCAAAGCAGGTAGCTCATTTAGAAGAAATGCTAATGCTAGAGTGGAAAACCATTTGACAAATTTCATAAATATACTTATAATAAGTATACATATCATAAAGGAGATTTTATAATGGAATTTAGTTTTAGTTTAACCATAAAAGCATCAAAAGAAGATGTATGGGCCTACTATGAAAATATTGAAAAGTGGTATGACTGGGAAGAAGATTTAAAAAATATTACATTAAATGGTGAATTTAAGACAGGATCTTGTGGGTTGATGGAACTCGAAGGAATGCCCCCAATGGAATATCAGCTGACACTTGTCAAGCCCTTTGAGGAATTTTGGGATAAAACAGCGACCCCGTTTGGAGATATCCTTTTTGGTCATCAGATCATTGAGAACGATGATGGCACTGTAAATGTCAAGCACACCGTAGCTTTAGATAGCAAAGATCAGCAACATTTGGAATTTTTAAGCCAAGTTTTCTCAGATGTTCCTCAATCTATTTTTATTTTAAAAAATTGTTTGGAAAAATAAGAATTCTTTACTTAGCTAGAGAATTTTTTTCTTTCTCCTGCTTTTGTTGTAAAATGTTATCAAAAGTAAGCTATTCAAAGGAGAAGATTTATGGTAGCAGCAGTTACAGATGCAACATTCGCAGAAGAAACAAAAGACGGATTGGTTCTGATTGACTTTTGGGCAAGTTGGTGCGGTCCATGCCGCATGCAAGCGCCTATTCTGGAGCAGTTGGCAGGAGAAGTCCATGAGGATGAACTGAAAATTCTCAAGATGGATGTGGATGAAAATCCGAATACTGCCCGCGAATTTGGCATTATGTCCATTCCGACCCTTCTGTTCAAGAAAGATGGTCAAGTCGTTAAGCAAGTCGCAGGTGTTCACACCAAAGACCAGCTCAAGGCTATTATCGCCGAATTGAGCTAAGTAAGAAGCCTCTGGGCTTCTTTTTTTGTATCAAAAAACGTTTACATCCTTAAAAATTTTCATAAAATATTGACAAAAGGCGAATGTTCTTTTAGAATAATATAAAATTAATAATCAACACCGAACGAAGTTTTTCAGAAAGAGGCAGGCGCCTCTGACTGTGAAATGGACGGAACTCTGGAGAGACCATGAATGGCACCGAAGGGGCAAGGCGGTTTGGAATCGCTCAAACTCTCAGGTAAAAGGACAGAGCGAAGAGGCAGGGATTTCCCTACTCCAGCACATCCAGAGTACATGTTATGCATGTGCTCTTTCTTTTTCTCGGTGTGAAAAGGAGCTTATATCATGTTGGAAATATTGAATCGTCTGGATTCTTTGGTTTGGGGGCCGCCCCTGCTCATTTTGCTGGTTGGTACCGGTATCTATCTCAGTCTGCGTCTGGGCTTGCTGCAGATTTTTCGTCTTCCGCGTGCCTTTCGGCTAATCTTTGTATCAGACGAGGAGCATCAGGGCGATGTCTCTAGCTTTGCGGCTCTCTGTACAGCTCTAGCCGCGACGGTGGGAACGGGCAATATCATCGGAGTGGCAACAGCCATTAAAACCGGTGGACCGGGTGCCCTCTTCTGGATGTGGGTAGCTGCTTTCTTTGGAATGGCGACCAAGTATGCCGAAGGTCTCTTGGCTATCAAGTACCGCCGCAAGGATGCTCATGG
>CBDFAZ010000054.1:0-12561 GCA_965245685.1 uncultured Streptococcus sp.
AGCCTGGTAATTCTCCGCTTGTTGCTGGGTCAGCTCATCGCTGTGCTGAACCTGACAGGTCAGCTGAGGAAAACCGTACTTGACCAGCTGCTGGCTGAGGTTAGGCAGGTGGTTCTTCCGAAAATGCTCTGTGTCAATGGTAGAAGCACCCTCAATCAGCAGCTTGTCCCCATCCAAATGAACCTGCAAATCTTGATAAAGACTCTTAAAACCATGGCTGGCACATGGACCTTCCTCAAAGGCCAGCTGGTAATAAGCCTGCAAGAGCTCATCCGATACCTGAGGGGCCTGACAGTGAATTTCAAAAATAGCTTGATTGCCCGTCTTAGAAAACTCTTGAGCTAAGCGCTTCTGCAATTCCCGAAAAAACTCAATGGGCAGAATATTCGCAAAAGAAAAATGAAACTCCCAGACCCGACTGACCTTGTGGACCAGAACCTTCTCAATTTCTGCATTCAAAAAGGCCTCTGAATTTCTCATTTCCAGTGGCATATCCAGCTGATTCATTAAAATTTCAAACTTGTTTGACATGATATTTCCTCGTACAGTAGTGACCCTATTTTACCATAAATCGGTACTTTTTTCGACAGAAAAAGAATAGGGCAAAGCACGAGTCCCAACACGATTATCAAGATATTTTTCCTGGAGCTAAGTTATGATATAATAGAAAAAACATTTATCAAAAGGAGTCTTAATTGTGAAGAAAATTCTCTTAGCCAGCGCTTGTCTGCTGACCCTGACTGCCTGCAGTATGCCTAATCAGAATAAGCAAGAAAACAAGCCCAAACAAAATCAGAGTCAAAACAAAGCCAAAGAAGAAAAGACTGAAAGAAAGACTTTTTCTTACAATATTCCTAACGGTTACAGTAATAAAATTGTTGTTTATTATCAGAAAAATAAGATTCTAGCCTTCGATTTTATGGCTGGTAAACCAACACAAGAGGACGAGCAAAACAAGAGTACTGAAGAAATCAACAACATTTATCAAGAAGAATTGAAAACTGGTGATTTTTATGATAAATTTAGCAAGTTAGACGGAGTCACAGTTGAAGTCAAAGTTTCAGCAGACAGGAAAACTGTTGAACAAATTGCCCACTTTGACCTCAGCAAAGCAAATGAAAAACAAGTGATGGCTGCTTTAGGAGAAACATCTGAAGACAATCTGTTCAAAAAGCTTAAGGAAAAGCCCGAAGATTTCTTCTCTTATCTGCTATCTCAAGGATTCACAGAAGAATAAAAAAGCTTTCTGAGTGATTTAACTTTACAGTTAATACTCAGAAGGCTTTTTCTGTCTATCTTAACACTGCTTCCGCCAAAGCTTTTTGGATAGCGATGACGCTACGGTCGCTGGTAAATTGCAGGACTTCTGCTGGCTCTTGAGCGCTGGAAACCCAAATTTTCAGCTCGGCATCTAAGTCGAAATGGCCGGCTGTTTCTACTGAGAAGCGACTGATAGAGCGATAAGGAAAGGACTTATAAGAAGTCTTTTTGCCAGTCATTCCCTGCTTGTCGACCAAGATTAATCGCTTATCTGTAAAGACAATCAAGTCGCGAATGAGGCTAAAAGCCAGTTCTACATTCTCTGTTGTTGTCAGAATATCCTCTAACTGTCTTTCTGTTTTTTCAATATCTTTCTGAGAGGCATTGCCTAATAAACCGCTGAATAATCCCATCATTCGATCCTCCAATCTATTTTTTCCTACTATAGCATTTTCACCTCCAATAAGCAAAAGAAAACTGCCAGACAAAACTGGCAGTTTGTTTTATTTTGTCAAAATTGACAAGGTTTCTAGCAAATTATCAGCGTGGACTTCAATGGTATCGCCAGTAGCCTTAATCTTGACTTCGACAATGCCTTCTGCAGCTTTCTTACCAACTGTCACACGGATTGGGAGACCAATCAAATCGCTGTCACTGAACTTAACACCAGCTCGCTCATTACGATCATCCACCAAGACCTCATAGCCCGCGCTTAAGAGATTAGTCTCGATTTGGTCAGTGAGAGCCAGTGCTTCCTCGTCCTTGACATTGACCGGAATCAAGTGCACATCAAATGGTGCCAGCTCTTTCGGGAAGTTGATACCCCAAGCATAGCGGAATTCACCCTTAGGAGTTTTATTGACAAAGAGACGGGCATGCTGCTCCATAACAGCAGACAGGAGACGGCTGACGCCGATACCGTAACAACCCATAATCATCGGTACTGCTCGGCCATTTTCGTCCAAGACATTGGCGTTCATGCTGTCAGAATAGCGAGTTCCCAACTTAAAGATATGTCCAATCTCAATACCGCGAGCAAACTTGAGGACACCTTGGCCGTCTGGCGAAATTTCACCCTCACGAACCTCACGGATATCCACATACTCAGCGGTAAAGTCACGCCCTGGATTGACACTGGTCAGGTGGTAACCATCTTCGTTAGCGCCAACTACAGCGTTGGCCAGGTCTTGCACCTTACGGTCAGCAATGATTCTCACGCCTTCTGGCAGATTGACTGGCCCTAGTGAACCAAATCCTGCTCCCAAGAGCTGACGAACTTGATCTTCACTCGCCACGTCAAAGAAATCCGCTGCCAAATAATTTTTCAGCTTGACTTCATTAAGCTGGTCATTGCCGACCAAAAGTGCTACGACAGGAGCTTCGTCAGCCATGTAAACCAAGGTCTTGATTGTCTGGCTTTCATCCAGCCCAAGAAAGGCAGCAACTTCGTCAATTGTCTTGCAGTCAGGCGTGGAAACGCGGGCAACTTCTTCCTCAGTCACGACACGTCCTGCAGGCTTGTATTCATCTGTCGCCATTTCAAGGTTGGCAGCATAGCTAGACTCACTGGAGTAGGCAATAGTATCCTCACCAGATACCATCCAGCTGGTCAATTCTGTCCGAATAGCTTCCTGAACATCTTCAGGAATTTCATCAAAGCTGGCTACAGACTTGTCCAAGACAACCCAGCGGTTCAAATCCGTCCGGTCCGGCGTAATGGCCATGAATTCCTGACTGTCCTTCCCCCCCATAGCACCGCCATCACCAATAATAGCTTTAAAATCCAGCTCGCTGCGGGTAAAGATTTTCTCGTAGGCAGACTTGTATTCATCATAGGCTACATCCAAGCTGTCATAGTTAGCGTGGAAACTGTAGGCATCTTTCATGATAAACTCACGCGTCCGCAAGAGTCCGTTACGGGGACGTTTTTCATCGCGGTATTTAGACTGAATCTGATAGAGATTGAGCGGCAGCTGTTTGTAGGATTTAACCGAATCACGGACGATAGCCGTAAAGGTTTCCTCATGGGTTGGCCCCAAGATAAAGTCGGATTTCTCACGATTTTTCAGTTTGTAGAGGTCTTCACCATAGGTCTCATAACGGCCAGACTCGCGCCAGAGGTCTGCACTGAGCAGGGCTGGCGCCAGCATCTCCACTGCACCAATCTTGTCAAACTCTTCCCGCATGATTTTTTTTGCTTTTTCAATCACGCGATTAGCCAGCGGCAGATAAGAATAAACTCCGGCTGAAACCTGACGGACATAGCCAGCCCGCAGCATAAGAGCGTGGCTGATAACTTGAGCATCGCTAGGCATCTCACGCAGAGTTGGAATTAACATTTTACTTTGTTTCATAAAAACAAAACTCCTTGACTTTCATTGAATAATTTCTTTTTCATGGCTCTATGAACCTTAGGCTCTTAGAAGAATAATTTCATAATATCGTTCCAGGTAACGGCAATCATCAAGATGACCATAATAGCCACTCCAGACAGAGTGATATAGGTCTCCGTTTCTCTTTTCAGAGGTTTTCTGCGGATAGCCTCCAGAATATTGAGGACAATCTTTCCGCCGTCCAAGGCTGGAATGGGAATCAGGTTGAAAATACCGATATTGAGCGACAGCATGGCCAAAAGGCTGAGTACTGCTGGCAAACCTTGCTCGGCAGCTTGACTGCTGAAATTGTAAATAGCGACCGGACCGCCCAGCTTATTGATATTGAAGTTAAAAATGATATCTTTCAGAGCTGATAAAATGCGAACCGTTGTAGACCAAGCTGCAGTAAAGCCGCCAATGACCTTGTCCCAAAAGCCTGTCTTGACCGTCGGAGATACCCCTAGCAGATAACGATTGCCGTCTTTTTTAGGCTGTACGGTAATCTCTTTCGTTTCGCTGCCGTGTTTGTAGGTAACAGACAAGGTCGGTGCTTCCTTGCTCTTGGCTGTGATTTTCGCCAGAGCGCTGGTTAGATCCGCCCAGTTGCTAATCTCATAGTCATTAATCTTAAGGATTTGGTCATTATTTTGAACTCCAGCAGCTGCTATAGCACTACCATCCATGACTTGGAAATGATTGCTGTTCTCATCACGAACGCCGCCCTGAACAAAGGCCAGCAGCATAAATACCAGCACGCTCAGGATGAAGTTATTCATAGGCCCAGCAAAGTTGGTGATGAGACGGCCCCAGATACTAGCATTCTGATATTGAACATCCAGCGGTGCAATCCGCACCTCAGTGCCATCTTCTTCAACAATCGTTGCATCATGATCTACTGCATAAGTCTTGAGCTCATCAAGGACCAGACCTGTGATTTCCAGCTTTTCCTCAAAGTCAAAGCCAGTCACATTCATGGGCAGAGCTGTCTGGTCAACCTTTTTGCCAGAGAGATTGATGCGAACCACCTTGCCCTCTGCATCCAAGGTCAGACTAGCCGGTGTTCCCACCTTAATGTCAGTGGAGTCTTCCCCCCAGCCGGCCATGCGCACATAGCCCCCCAAGGGTAAAATCCGAATCGTGTAGGCCGTCCCGTCCTTACCAATATGGGAAAAAATCTTAGGTCCCATACCGATAGCGAACTCTCTGACCAAAATGCCGGACTTCTTCGCAAAGTAGAAGTGTCCGAACTCATGGACCACCACAATGATCCCAAAAATAATAATAAAGGTTATAAACTGCATGGACTTCTATTTTTACCTTTCCTAGAAATCTTGTTTTTGCTTTTAAATCAAAGAAGGAGCAGAAAACGGCCAAATACCGAGCTTCCCGCCCCTGCATAGCTGACACTTTTGAAAATAGGATAGCAGCTCAACTCAAAATTTTGAACTCCAAATCCCAGTTCCTTCTCAGATTGTGCGGTCTTTGGACAAACTTGCCATCCCTTGCCTTCAGCTAGGCACGACTGTCTTAGAACAAGCCGAAGAAATGCATCAGTGGAAAGACAAAGAGAAGGCTGTCAAAGCGATCCAAGACACCGCCGTGGCCAGGAATGAATTTCCCAGAATCCTTGACCCCGAAATGACGCTTGACTGAGCTTTCGACCAAATCACCCAACTGGCCGGCAATACTAAAGAGCACTGCCAGAATCAAAAAGACAAGGGCATTGTAAGGTGCGTACACTTGCGGTCGAACCAACATAAAGATTCCAGTCACTAGAACGGCTGATAGAATACCGCCTAGGCTTCCTTCAATAGTCTTATTAGGAGAAACTCTCGGCGCCAGCTTTCTTTTACCAAAACGTACCCCGACCAGATAAGCTCCACTGTCAGTAGCCCAGACGATAAAGAGAGCTAGCAGGACCTTGTCAATATTCATCAAGCGAGCATCAATCAAGGCATTAAAACCAAGACCGACATAAAAACTAGCTGCAATCGGATAAGCCGCATCTTCAAAAGTGTAGTTGGAACCTAGAACAGTCGAAATCAACAGAAGAAAGACGACCAAGCCATAGGCCACGACATTGCCATCCACAGGCAGAAACTTCAGATAGTTCTCTAGAGGCAGGGTTAGGACAAAGGCCGCCAGCATAGCCAAGACACCCTCGATTGTCGCTGTCGGCAGACCTTTCATTTGGAGAAATTCATGCACTGCAAGCATAGCCAGCAGTCCCACAAAAATCTGAAAGATGACGCCTCCTGTCAATACCAGAGGAATAAAAATAGCAAGAGCGATTCCTCCAAAGATTAGACGTTTTTGTAAATTTTTACTCATACTCTTTTACTTTCTCCCTTAAACACCGCCAAAGCGTCGATTCCGACGGCTGTATTCTGCAATTGCAGCCTTCAAAGCCTTCTCATCAAAGTCAGGCCAGAGGATATCCGTAAAATACAGCTCACTGTAGGCTGACTGCCAAGGCAGAAAATTGCTGAGGCGCAGCTCTCCGCTGGTCCGAATCACCAGATCCGGATCACGCAGCATCTTAGGCAAGTTGCTGGTATAGAGGTAGTTACCGATGATGTCCTCAGTAATGTCACCGGGACTGAGTTTGGCATCCAGAACATCCTGAGCAATCTCTTTAACCGCCTGATTGATCTCATATCGACCACCGTAGTTTAGAGCAAAATTGAGAATCAAACCTGTATTGAGCTTGGTCAGGCTTTCGGCCTTTTCCAGAGCTTCAAATGTCGCCTTAGGAAGCTTAGCCGTATCACCAATCATCTGGATCTTAACATTGTTCTTGTGCAACTCCGGCACATAGCGATCGTAAAATTCAACCGGCAGATTCATGATAAAGGAAACTTCCTTTTCCGGCCGAGACCAATTTTCCGTTGAAAAGGCATAGACAGTCAAGACCTGAACACCCATTTCCTTGGCAGCAATCGTCACCTTTTGCAGGGTTTCCATGCCAGCCTTATGGCCGAACACGCGCGGCTGCATCCTTTTTTTGGCCCAACGGCCGTTGCCGTCCATAATGACAGCAATGTGTTTTGGAACATTCAGCGGTGCGTTCAGCTTTTCTTTTTTCTTAAAACTAAACATACTTTTTATCCTATTTAAAGTTTTGTCAGTTCATTATATCATAAATCCTTGGAATGTGGGCAATTCATCCGCTTTTTCAAGCCTGAGGGCATAAAATAAGGACAGAATGTCAACCAGAGAATCCAAACTCACCCAGCCTGTCCAAACTGCGAGGCAGATAAGGTTGCAATCAAACACCTCCTAGCTACATGAACCAAAACAAAAAACAGCCCGCAAGCTGTTTATTTCTTTACTCTTCAATCGCTGATTCTTCCTCGGGAAGGTCAACGCTTCCCTCACCGCCAGCAACAGCAGGAATCCCCTCAGTCAATGGCAGCACAGTCTTAATAGCTGTCAGTTCAAAGGTCAGGTAAACACCGTCCACATCCAGAACAACTGTTTTCTTGTCTGTGTCTACTTCATCTACCGTTCCATACAAACCACCGATGGTAATAACTTCATAACCCTTTTGCAGCTTGTTAAGACTTTCCATACGCTGTTGAGCCTGTTTCTTTTGAGCACGCATTTGGAAATAGGTCATCCCTATCAGTACAACCGCAAAGACAATAAGCATAGTTGGATTCATATATTTTCTCCTTCGAATATCATATATGAACTACTATAGCAGATTTCCCTTATTTTTACAAGACGATTCTGACTTTTCAGGCAAAGTCCGTCTCAAGTCGGATGATGCATGACTGATCTGAATACATTTTTTAAAAAGCAAAAATCAGGATGACCTACACCCTGATTTTATGTCTTTTTATTTAAGATTTTTAACAACTTCTGCTACGTGCTCAACTGTAAAGCCGTATTCTTCCAGCACCTTGCCTGCTGGAGCAGATGCACCGAACTGGTCGATTCCGATAACTGCACCATCCAGACCGACATACTTGTACCAAGGCTGGCTAGCTGCCATCTCGATCGCTACGCGGCGACGAACTGCATTTGGCAGAATTTCTTCTTTGTAAGCTGCATCTTGAGCATCAAAAAGCTCTGTTGATGGTACGCTGACCACACGGATTTTAGCGCCTTCTGCTGCAAGTGCTTTAGCAGCTGCAACAGCCAAATTAACCTCAGAACCAGAAGCCAGCAAGATGGTATCGAAATCTGCTCCTGTTTCATAGACCACATAAGCACCTTTAGCGACCTTATCAAAGTTTGTGCCTTCTTCAACTGTCAGATTCTGACGAGTCAAGACTAGAGCTGTCGGAGTAGATTGGCTCTTAAGGGCCAGATACCAAGCTGCCTGAGTTTCACGCGCATCTGCTGGGCGGAAAACAGTCAGGTTTGGAATGGCACGCAGACCAGCCAAGTGCTCAATCGGCTCGTGAGTTGGGCCGTCTTCACCAACTGCAATAGAATCGTGTGTGAAGACATAAGTCACTGGCAAACCTTGCAGGGCAGACAAACGTACAGCCGCCTTAACATAATCTGAGAAGACGAAGAAAGTACCACCGTAGACGCGAAGACCACCATGAAGCGCCATACCGTTGAGAATTGTTCCCATAGCAAACTCGCGCACACCAAATTGGATATTGCGGTTGAGACGGTGGGCATCATCCTGCAGGCCGTCTTCCTTGATGTAGGTCATATTGGAATGAGCCAAGTCAGCAGAACCGCCGAGGAAAGTTGGAAGGACCTTAGCTGCTGTATTAAGGGCATCCTGACTAGAATTACGAGTCGCTTGAGAGAAGCCATTTTCAAGCACTGGGAAATCTTCTGGTTTGATTTCTACTGGATCCTGACCAGCAATGATAGCTGTTACTTCTGCGGCCAATTCTGGATGGGCTTGCTTGTAGTCCTCTACTAGCTGTTTCCATGCATCGTAAGCTGCTGCACCACGCTCTGCTACATTTGTACGGTAATCTGCATAGACTTCCTCAGGAATCTCAAATGGCGCATAGTCCCAGCCTAAGGCTTTACGAGTAGCTTCTGCTTCTTCTGCTCCCAGAGGCGCACCGTGAACTGCATTCGTTCCTTGCTTGTTTGGAGAACCGTAACCGATAACCGTCTTAACTTCAATCAAAGATGGCTTGCCGGAAGATTTAGCTTCATTGATAGCTGCATCAATCGCTGCAAGGTCTGTTCCGTCTTCTACTAAGGCAGTATGCCAGCCGTAGGCTTCATAGCGGGCGCGAACATCTTCTGTAAAGGAATCCTTAGTCTCTCCATCTAGGTTGATATCATTTGAATCATAGAGAACAACCAACTTGTCCAGCTTTTGCAGGCCAGCATAAGAAGCAGCTTCAGCTGAAACACCCTCCATCAAATCACCATCACCACAGATGACATAAGTGTAATGGTCGAAAATTGGGTAGCCTTCACGGTTATACTTAGCAGCCAAGAAACGCTCTGCCTGAGCAAATCCAGTAGCTGTAGAAATACCCTGTCCCAGTGGGCCAGTAGTGGCATCGACACCAGCTGTGTGGCCAAACTCTGGGTGACCAGGTGTCTTAGAACCCCATTGGCGGAAGTTTTTGATTTCCTCCATGCTGACATCTTTAAAGCCAGACAGATGAAGCAAGGCATAAAGCAACATAGAGCCATGTCCTGCAGATAGGACGAAGCGATCGCGGTTAATCCAGTTTGGCTCTTCTGGATTGATACGAAGTTGTTTAGTAAACAAGTCGTAAGCCATCGGCGCTGCGCCCATGACTACGCCAGGGTGACCTGACTTAGACTTTTCAATCGCGTCAATCCCTAAAAAGCGAATGGCATTAACTGATAATTGTGACATTGGATTCTCCTTATTTTTACTATGATCTGTTCTGATATCAGAACAGGATAAACAATGGTCGTAGAAACGATAAAAATTGTCTCATATCTATTATATGAAAATTATCCCTATATCGCAAGATAGGGATAATCTCATTGGATACTTTCTGAAGCCTTTATTCATCTGAACTCATGCCTCATCAAGTAGAAAAAATATTTTATAATCAATGAAAATCTAAAAGCAAACTAGAAGGCTAATCAAGGACTGAATTTAACCACAGCAAGGAAAAGCTGATAAGGTTTAAAGATTTTCAAAGAATTTTAAAGGAGGGCCTTAAATTGAATATTGGACTCTTGCTCGAAACAGTCGTCAAAGCCACGCGGATGGTGGTATTCGATTCTATCTTTGTCCAGAGGATAGGTATATTTGCCGCCAACTTCCCAGATAAATGGATGGAATTGATATTGGAGGCGCTCTTTGCGCATCTTCCACAAGGCTAGAATCTCATCTGTTGAAGCCATGAAGTTGGACCAGATATCATAGTGAACCGGGATAACGACCTTGGCACGCAGGTTTTCAGCCATGCGCAGTAAGTCGATAGATGTCATCTTGTCCTGAATACCGACAGGATTGTCTCCATAGTTATTGATAGCGACATCAATCTGGAAGTCCTTGCCGTGCTTGGCAAAGTAGTTAGAGAAGTGAGAGTCTGCACCGTGATAGATGGTTCCGCCTGGTGTTTCAAAGACATAATTCACTGCCTTGCGCGCCATTTCTTCATCGGTCACAGCCAGTCCAGCCAGTTCCCCATCTTGAGCTTCAGCACCTTCGACTGGCAGAGTCACCAGACAGGTACGGTCAAAGGATTCAACAGCTGTCACCTTGATGTCCTTAAACTCAAAGCTTTCACCTGGCTTGATAACGATGATGCGCTCTTCAGGCACACCCCATTTTTTCCAAATTTCGCCGCACTCATAAGGTCCGACAAACTTAACATGATCCAAGTTAGGATTGTTGACAATAGCCGCTGCGGTATTGATGTCAATGTGATCGCTATGGAAATGAGAAACCAAATAATAATCTAGTTCATTGATAGCAAAAGGATCAATAACCATCGGCTGCACGCGCAGATTGGGCTGCAGCTTGCGGACACCGGCCATATTGGCCATCTGATGGCCTCTGACCATATCTTTAACCTTCTTGGTTGATTTTCCTCGGTTAGACCACAGATCCATGACGACATTGGCACCGCCCGGCGTCTTAATCCAGACACCGCAGTTGCCCAGCCACCACATAGCAAAATTGCCTTCTGGCACTACTTCTTCTTCAATTTCTTCATTGAGCCAAGTGCCCCATTCTGGAAAAGTTGACAAAATCCAAGATTCTCTGGTAATGTCTTTCACGTTTGGCATAGTCCATTCCTCCTCAAAAATTAATTGATTTCTATGCTTCTAGTATAGTCCGCCTCAAGGGATAAAAAAAGACCAAATAAAACACAGGTCTGTGTTCAAGATTGGACTTTATTTTTTGATAAAAACACCCGCGAGTTTGGACTGTACTGAACCCCAAAAGTTGGACAAATAATTATTTAAAGGATTTAGTTCTGTATTGCACAGGACTGAGTCCTTTTAGTTTTACCTTAATTCGTTTATTGTTGTAGTAATCAATATAGTCTACAATAGCTTGTTCCAATTGGTTAAGCGACTGAAATGACCTCTCATAACCATAAAACATCTCCGATTTCAGAATGCCAAAGAAGGACTCCATCATCCCGTTGTCTGGGCTGTTACCTTTACGTGACATGGATGCTTGAATTCCCTTACTCTCTAGGAACTGATGATAAGAATCGTGTTGGTATTGCCAACCTTGGTCACTATGGAGAATCGTATTTCCATAGTGTTTCTCTGTGAATGCCTGTTCCAACATCGTTTTTACTTGTTCTAAATTAGGCGAAGTAGAAAGATGATAAGCAATAATTTCACTGTTAAATCCATCTAAAACAGGCGATAAATAGAGTTTCTGTGTGCTATTTGGAATGGCAAACTCTGTCACATCCGTATAGCACTTTTCCATTGGTTTCGATGCTTCAAACCGGCGTTGAATGAGATTCTCTGCTTTCTTGCCAATCTCTCCTTGGTAGGAAGAATACTTTCGTTTCCGACGAATCCGAGCTGTTAGACCAAGGACCTTCATTAGATGTTGAACCCTCTTATGATTCACTACAAAACCGCGATTTCTTAGTTCAAGAGTAACTCTCCGATAACCATAATTTCCTTTATGGTCATTATAAATGGCCTGAATTTCGGTTTTAAGCTCTTTATCTTTATCAAATCCATCCAGTTACTTCAACTGATAATAGTAAGTCGAGCGAGCTAAACGTGCTGTTTCAAGAAGAAAATCTAGTCGAAATCCTCCTGAAACCATTTCTCTAACTGTCTCTGCCTTTCTCTCTCTAAGGCTTCGTCCCTTTCCTCTAACTCTTTTAACTTTTTTAGGTAGGCCACCTCAGTACGTAGACGCTCATTCTCCTCTTGAAGTCGCTCTAATTCTGTCATTTCTTCCCAAGTTTTCTTCCGTTTACGTCCCATTTTAGCTGGTCTCCCTCTTGTTTTCTCAACAATAGTATACCCGTTTTTCTTGTATTGCGCCAGCCAATTTTTCAACAGCGAACGATCAGGTAAAGCATAAGCCAAAGCTACACTTCTTTGTGAACAACCTTCCAGCAGAACTTTATCAATCATTTCTTGTTTTAGTTCTGGAGAATAATAACGATTCTTCCCCTTTTTAACGATCTCTATTCCATAACAGTCAATTAATTTCATCATGTATCTTAGGCCAGCAACATCCACTCCAAATCTTTTTGAAAGCTGCTTGAAGCTTTGTCCTTGCTTTCTTAGTTCATAGATCTGAACTTTATCTTCATAACTCAATTTCATAATAAAACACCCGCTATGCGGGTGCGCCTCGAAGGTTATACCAAAAAAACTCCAAACGCGATACAATAAAGGTGTTCAAGCCCATTGCGAAGCGAAAGGAGAAAAATATGGTGCAAAAGGCACATAGTTTATCACACACAAAGTGGATGTGTAAATATCACATTGTGTTTACACCTAAGTATAGACGAAAAGT
>CBDFAZ010000055.1:0-12300 GCA_965245685.1 uncultured Streptococcus sp.
TAAGATGGGAAAGTATCAATTGGATGACAAAGGAAAAGCTCAGGTGCAGCGTTTCCATGAAAAACATTCGCAGGGAGGCAGCGGTAAGAAAGAGCGCTTAGCCAAACTGCGTCAGCAATTTTTAGAAAAGAACAAGAAACAATAGAAGTCAGAGTGGGGCGCAAGGCGGCCTCACTCTCTTCGTATCAGGAGGTACTATGGAGCTGAGACGACCGGAACTAGGAGACAAGGATAAGATTTTAGAGATGCTGGCTGACTTTGAAGCGGCTGGTAGCCGACAGGATGGCTTCTTTGGCGGAGCGGATTTTGTCTACGAGGACTGGCTGGAGACTATTCAGCTAGCTGAGGCAGGTCTAGGCTTGCCGCAAGGTTTTGTGCCTTACATCCAACTAATTTCTTTTGCTGCGGATGGTCAGGCTGTGGGCTTTCTCAATCTGCGCTTGCGGCTCAATGACTATTTGCTCCAAGAAGGCGGGCATATCGGTTACAGCATCCGTCCGTCTGCGCGTGGGAAAGGATTGGCAAAAGAGCAGCTGCGACAAGGATTGCAAGTAGCCAAAAGTAAAAATATAAAACGAGCTTTGGTGACTTGCGATAGTGACAATGAAGCCAGTCGAGTAGTGATTCTGGCGAATGGCGGAGCTTTAGAGGATATTCGAGGCGGGAAAGAGCGTTACTGGATTGATGTCGATTAAGGAGGGGCCATGGATCTAAGACGACCAACTTTGGAAGATAAAGACGCGATATTAGATATGATTGCGGAGTTCGATGCTGCAAAATCCTATATGCACGGTGGCATGGGCTCCACTTGGAAGCGAGCAAAGGATTATGAGGATTGGTTAAATATTGTAGAGCAGCAGGAAGATGTGGCAAACTTGCCAGCAGGTTGGGTTCCTGCCATTCAATTTTTATCTTTTGATGAGACTGGCTTGCCTCTGGGCTTTTTAGCCCTGCGCTTGTCCTTGAATGATAAATTATTTGTAGAGGGTGGGCATATTGGCTATTCTATCCGGCCCAGTCAACGCAGAAAGGGCTTGGCTAAGTTGCAGCTAGAGCTAGGACTAGCAGAGGCTCGAAAGCAAGGATTGGAACGGGTGCTGATTACCTGCGATGAAGACAACGAAGCCAGCCGCCGCACCATTCTCTCCGCTGGCGGTGTTTACGAAAATACAATCGACAGAAGTCAGCGCTACTGGATTGATGTCAATTAAGGAGGGAACATGGAGCTAAGAAGACCAACTTTGGAAGATAAAGACGCAATTTTAGAGATGATTGCTGAGTTCGATGTAGCAAAATCCTATATGCACGGTGGCATGGGCTCCGCTTGGAAGCAAGCAAAGGATTATGAGGATTGGTTAAAGATTGTAGAGCAGCAGGAGGATGCTGCCAATTTGCCAGAAGGCTGGGTTCCTGCAATCAAATTTTTATCCTTTGATGAGACTGGCTTGCCTCTGGGGTTTTTAGCTCTGCGCTTGTCCTTAAATGACAAATTATTTGTGGAGGGTGGGCATATTGGCTATTCTATCCGGCCCAGTCAACGCAGGAAGGGATTGGCTAAGTTGCAGCTAGAGTTAGGGCTAGCAGAGGCTAGAAAGCAAGGACTAGAAGGAGTGCTGATTACCTGCGATGAAGACAACGAAGCCAGCCGACGCACGATTCTCTCTGCTGGCGGTGTTTACGAAAATACAATCGACAGAAGTCAGCGTTACTGGATAGAGCTAGATGGGGAGGTGTCATGAACAATCCCAAACCTCAAGAATGGAAAAGTGAGGAGCTGAGCAAGGGGAGAATCATTGACTATAAGGCTTTTAACTTTGTAGATGGCGAAGGTGTCCGTAACTCCCTCTATGTCAGTGGCTGTATGTTTCACTGTGAGGGCTGCTATAATGCAGCAACCTGGTCTTTTAACGCTGGCATTCCTTATACCCAAGAGCTGGAGGAGCAGATTATGAAAGACTTGGCGGAACCCTATGTGCAGGGGCTGACCCTCCTAGGCGGTGAGCCTTTTCTCAATACAGGCATTCTCCTGCCCTTGGTCAACCGGATTCGGAGAGAGCTGCCGGACAAGGATATCTGGTCCTGGACGGGCTACACCTGGGAGGAGATGATGCTGGAAACGGAGGATAAGTTGGAGCTGTTGAGTCTGATTGACATCCTAGTAGATGGCCGTTTTGACCTTACCAAGAAGAATCTCATGTTGCAGTTCCGCGGTTCTTCCAATCAGCGGATCATCGATGTGCAGAAATCCCTTGAGGCAGGCAAGGTTATCATCTGGGACAAGCTGAATGATGGCCTCCAGGCCTATGAGCAAGTTGACAGAGATAAAATGCTTTAAAAAACAAGCAAAATACTGATATAAAAGAGGTTTCACCTCTTTTTCTGTTACCAAAAACAGTATAAAATATTGGTTTTTCGAGAAGGGAGAAGGAATTTACTGAAAATTAATACAGACTGTACTTTTTTGTCAACAAAATTTGAAAAAAACTAAAATATTTTTAAATATTTTAGTGTATCATAATGCATTTATGATATAATAAAATGTATTTATATCTCAGGGGAGAAAAAGGGAGAATTATGAATCATCATAGGAGAAATGTGCCTGCTTCTAAAAAGGGGAAGAAGCTTAGGCTCTTTAATGCAGCTTTACTGACATTGGTAAGCTTGGTTTCAGGTTTGCTTGTTTTTTCTATATTTAAAAATAATGTTCTGGCGTTTCATCACCTGAACCTTATTTTGTCTGCTCTTTTGGCGGCTGTTATTTTACTGGCAGCCTTCTTTGTATGGAAAAATAAGTTCAAAGTCCTGACCACGGTGCTTTTGCTTGTGACCTTGCTGGTATCCTCAGGAGCTATGTACGGGGTCAAGGAGCTGATGGACTTATCTAGAGGAGTGAACTCCACTTCAAATTACTCTGAAATTGAAATGGCGGTTTATGTCCGAGCAGACAGCGACAAATCAGATGTAACTCAGCTGCAGAAGCTGACGGCTCCGACTGAAAATGGAGACAAGGACAATGTAACGGCTCTTCTGGACTACATCAAGAAGACTAAAAAGACAGAGCTCACAGTGGAAAACAGCTTGTCTTATATCGCAGCCTACAAGGCCCTCATCAATCAAGAGACCGAGGCTATTGCCCTCAATAGTTCATTTGGAGATATGCTGGCTTCTCACGATGCTGATTATGCTTCAAAGATAAAGAAAATCTATACTTATAAAATCACTCGTCAAGTAGAGACCGGCAAGCGCAGGGATGATGCCAATGCGGATGTCTTCAATATCTATGTCAGCGGTATTGACACTTATGGGTCTATCTCATCTGTCTCACGCTCAGATGTCAATATTATCATGACGGTCAATCGCAAGACCAAGAAAGTTCTCTTGACGACAACTCCTCGTGATTCTTATGTGGCGATTGCAGATGGAGGAGCTGGGCAGATGGACAAGCTGACCCACGCAGGGATTTATGGAGTAGATGCTTCTGTCCACACACTGGAAAATCTTTACGGCATTCGCATTGACTACTATGTTCGTCTGAACTTCACTTCCTTCCTCAAGCTAGTAGACCTGTTGGGAGGGATTGATGTTGAAAATGACCAAGAATTTACCAGCCGACATGGTAATCATCATTTCCCAGTAGGGAAAGTCCATATGAACTCAGATCAGGCATTAGGCTTTGTTCGCGAGCGTTACTCCCTTCAGGGGGGCGACAATGACCGCGGGAAAAATCAAGAAAAGGTTATCGAAGCAGTCATTAAAAAGCTGACTTCAACCAGTGCTTTGAAGAACTACAACGAGATTATTTCCGGCTTGCAGGACTCTATCCAGACCAATATGGAGCTGCCTGTTCTTATGAATCTAGTCAATACCCAGCTGGAGTCAGGGGGAAGCTATCAGGTTCAGTCACAAGCCATCAGCGGAAACGGCCGTATGGATCTACCATCTTACGCTATGCCAGATTCCAATCTCTACATGATGGAAATCCAACCGGAAAGCCTTGATAATGCTAAGGCAGCGATTCAGCATGTAATGGAAGGGAAAACACCATGATTGATATCCATTCTCATATTATATTTGATGTGGACGATGGCCCTAAGAATTTTGAGGATTCCAAAAAACTGCTGGAAGAAAGTTATCGACAGGGAGTTCGGACCATCATCTCTACTTCTCATCGCAGAAAGGGTATGTTTGAAACGCCTGAAGAGACCATTAGCGCTAACTTTAAAATGGTAAAAGAACTGGCAGAGCTTGTGGCGCCTGACTTGACGGTTCTCTATGGGGCAGAGATTTATTACACCAGTGATGTGGCGGATAAGTTGGAAAAGGGGATTTTCCCCAGCCTAGCTGGCACACGCTATGTGCTGATTGAGTTTAGCATGGCAACGCCTTATAAAGACATCCATAAAGGCTTGGCTCAGATTCTGCGCCTTGGACTGACACCGGTCGTGGCTCATATCGAGCGCTATCACTGTCTGGAAAATGATGAAAAGAAGGTGCAGGAACTCATTAATATGGGCTGCTATACTCAGATTAACAGCTCCAGTGTTCTGAAGCCTAAGCTGCTTGGAGACTCGCATAAATTTATGAAAAAACGGGCTCAGTTCTTTTTGGAGAAGGACTTGGTCCACTTTGTTGCCAGCGACATGCACAATCTAAGTCAGAGACCGCCCTTTATGAAGGAGGCCTTTGCCATCGTCGCTAAGAAATATGGTTCCCGCCGGGCAGAAGCCCTCTTTGGCGGCAACCAAGCCTTATTATTGAAAAATGAATTGATTTAGGGGAAAAATGGAAAAACAAGAAAAGCAAATCGTAGAAATCGATATTTTGTCCTTGCTGAGAGCCTTATGGCTGAAAAAATTCACCATCGTGTTGGGAGCTGTGCTCTTTTCTTTGCTGGCTTTTGGCTACAGCGTCTTTATTGCTAAAAAAATGTATCAGAGCACCACACGCATCTATGTGGTCAGCCGTCAAAACGAAACGCAGGCAGCTTTGACCAATCAGGACCTGCAGGCGGGGGCTTACCTCGTTAAGGACTTTAAGGAAATCATTCTGTCACAGGCGGTTCTATCACAGGCAATTAGTGAGTTGAAACTGCAAACGTCACCAAGAGAGCTGACGCGTCACATCACCGTTTCCGTTCCGGCGGATACTCGTATCGTTTCAATTACAGTCAAGGATGACAATCCAGAAGAAGCAGCTCGCATTGCCAATGCTTTTCGTAATATCGCCGCTGAGAAAATCATCGAGGTGACAAAAGTTCCTGATGTGACAACTTTGGAAGAAGCAACAGTCGCAGCAGAGCCTTCTTCACCTAATATTCGGCGTAATGTTATCTTAGGATTTTTAGGAGGCAGTGTCCTGATGTCGATCTTTATCATCGCGGTAGAAATCTTGGACGATCGGGTGAAGAAGCCAGAAGACATTGAAGAAGTTATGGGCTTGACGCTGTTGGGCGTTATCCCAGATATGAACAGAATGTAAGGGAGAGAAAATGGCAACCTTAGAATTAGTTAGGAAAAAAAGGAATCTTGTCAAACTAACCGAGGAATACTACAATGCTCTAAGTACTAATGTACAGCTGAGCGGCGCCAATATCAAGATGGTCGAAATAAGCTCGGTGACGGCAAATGAAGGAAAGTCTACAACCTCAGTGAATCTCGCGTCAGCCTTTGCCAGAGCTGGTCATAAGACCTTGATGATCGATGCGGATATCCGCAACTCAGTCATGTCCGGTGTGTTTAGCAGTCAGAGAAAAGTATCAGGACTGACGGACTATCTGTCAGGACAGGCTGCCCTGCATGAAGTCATCAACGATACAGATATGGACAACCTGGATGTGATCTTATCTGGTCCAGTATCACCTAATCCGACTGGGCTTTTGCAAAGCAAGCAGTTTGAAGCGCTTTTGACTGACCTGCGTGTCCGCTATGACTACATCATCGTAGATACTTCACCGATTGGTCTGGTCATTGATGCAGCTATCATCGCTCAGAAATGCGATGCTAGCTTCTTGGTGACACAAGCAGGACATATCAAACGAAAAGCAGTCATGAAGGCTAAAGAGCAGTTGGAACAAACGGGCACTCCTTTTTTGGGTGTTGTCCTTAATAAATATAACATTGACTTGGAACGCTATGGTGCCTACGGAACTTATGGGGGATACGGCAGCTATGGCAATTATGGGAAATAGGAAATAAAGAGTTTTAGGATAATTGGGAGATTAGGAACATGACAAGAGCGAGAAAAAGAGTCATCTTAATTATTGTTGATATTATTTTGCTCAGTATAAGTCAGGGGATTTCAAAATTCTTCTTAGCAAAATATGTCGGGATAACGGATTTATCTTTTGTCTCTATTTTAATGGGGATTATTGTACTATATTTGACATTTGCAACACTGTCGAATGTCTTTTCTACCATTACAAGGTATACAGATTACAAAACAATGTTTCGAGTGGGGGGCTCAATTTTGGGAGCTTACTCGATTGTATACATTGTAGAGAAAATTTTTTATGAATCCACAAACAGTAGATATATTGTCCTTTCTATGCTGCTATCGTTTTTGTTGGTTATTGCTTCAAGACTGACTTGGCGGGAGATTCATGAATTCGTGCAGCATCCTTCAGCTTTACTGGGTAAGAAAGTAGATGGGACAAAGACCCTTGTTGTTGGTTCAGGGGATGGTGCCAGTCTCTTTATCAAGACAGCCCAGCAAAAATCAAAAGATTTAAAAATAGTTGCGATTGTAGATGATGATAAGAACAAGCAAAATACGTATCTTCATGGAGTAAAAGTTGTAGGAACAACTGAGCAGATACCTGAAATTGTAGGGAATTATGAAGTTGAACAAATTGTCATTGCCATTCCTTCGTTGGCTCCGGATGATTACGAACGAATCGTAGAGTATTGCCAACAGACGGAGGTCAAGGTCAATGCCATGCCTAAGTATGAACAGGTGATTACGGGGAAACTATCTGTCAGCAAACTTCAGGAAATTGATATTGCAGATCTGTTAGGGCGTAAAGAAGTTAAGCTGAATCAGCAAAGTTTGAAGTCCAATATTAAATGCAAGACAGTTCTTGTTACGGGGGCCGGTGGCTCTATCGGCTCGGAACTTTGCCGTCAGATTGCTCAATTCTGCCCAGCTAGGCTCCTGCTTCTAGGTCATGGAGAAAATTCAATTTATTTGATTCACAAGGAGCTGTCAAGCCGTTATAAAGATGATATTGAGTTGATTCCAATCATTGCAGATATTCAAGATAGAGAGAGGATTTTCCATATTATGGAAACCTATCGTCCTGATCGAGTGTATCATGCAGCAGCTCACAAGCATGTTCCTTTGATGGAGTACAATCCGACAGAAGCAGTCAAAAACAATATCTATGGTACACGAAATGTAGCAGAAGCAGCAAAGGCAGCTGGTGTCGCGAAGTTTGTCATGATTTCTACAGATAAGGCGGTCAACCCGCCCAATGTTATGGGGGCAACTAAGCGAGTGGCAGAAATGGTCGTGACCAGTTTAAATGAAGAAGGAAAGACTCTTTTCTCAGCTGTCCGCTTTGGGAATGTTTTGGGCAGCCGAGGTAGTGTGGTTCCTTTATTCAAGGAGCAGATTGCTAAGGGAGGTCCTATCACCGTGACGGACTTTCGAATGACACGCTATTTCATGACGATACCAGAAGCCAGCCGCTTGGTGATTCAGGCTGGAGCCTTGATGCAAGGGGGAGAGGTTTTTGTCTTGGATATGGGCGAGCCTGTGAAAATTTTGGACCTAGCTAAAAAGATGATCACGCTCAGTGGCCATACTGAAGAGGAGATTCAGATTCAGGAAGCAGGCATTCGACCGGGCGAAAAGCTTTATGAAGAGCTCTTGTCTGCCAAGGAAAAGGTTAATGATCAAGTCTATGAAAAGATTTTTGTAGGGAATGTTCAGTCGCTGCCCAAGACCGAGGTAGATTCCTATGTGGACTCTCTTCTGTCTCTTGGTGCAAATGACCTCAAGGACAGCTTGGTAAAGTTTGCACAGCAATAAGTTTTTAGGATAATCATGTATAAATTTTTTAAACGAACATTAGATATAGTCCTGTCATTCTTAGGAATGATTGTCTTATCACCGTTTTTTCTGCTTCTAGTACTTGCTATTAAATTGGATTCAAAAGGACCAGTTTTGTTCAAACAGAAGCGGGTCGGCCTGCATAAGAAACACTTCTATATTTTGAAATTCAGAACGATGCGAATTGACACACCTAAGGATACTCCAACTCATTTACTTGAAAATCCTGAGCAATGGATTACAAAGGTTGGGAAATTTCTTAGGAAGACATCTCTGGATGAGTTGCCTCAGATTTGGAATATTTTTGTTGGTGACATGAGTATCATAGGTCCAAGACCGGCTCTTTGGAATCAGTATGATTTGATAGAAGAGCGAGACCGCTATGGAGCAAATGATGTTTTGCCAGGTCTGACGGGATGGGCTCAGATTCACGGGCGAGATGAGTTGCCGATCGCCAAGAAAGCTGAATTGGACGGCTACTATGTCCAGCATTTGTCTTTTGGATTGGATGTCCGCTGTTTCTTTGGCACCATTAAGAGTGTAGTCAAGAGCGAAGGAGTTGTCGAAGGCGGCACGGGAAATATGGAAAAGAAAGATTAAAGGCTGATGAAAAGAATATTAATTACGGGAGAGGGTAGCTATATCGGCCGGAGCTTTAAGAGGTATGTCTCCTCACGGGAGGAAGTTCAGGTTGATGAGCTGGACGTCCGCGGGGAAACCTGGAAGGAGAAAGATTTTTCGTCTTTTGATGTAATTTTGCATTTGGCGGCGATTGTCCATATCTCCAACCCATCAAAAGAGATGGAATCGGTATATAATCAAGTCAATACTCAGCTACCTTATGAATTGGCTCAAAAGGCTAAATGCGAAGGTGTCAAACAGTTTATCTTTATGAGCAGCATGAGCGTCTATGGCGAAGTTTTGGGAGATCGGGTTATCACAAAAGACACGCAAGAAGGTCCTGATTCTTTTTATGGCAAAAGCAAACTAGCTGCTGAGCAACTTCTGGCGGAATTGGAGAGCGAAGATTTCAAATTGGCAGTTTTAAGGCCGCCTATGGTTTATGGTCATCAAGCTAAAGGAAACTATAAGAGACTGTCAAAGTTGGCTCAGAAACTACCAGTCTTCCCTTTGGTCCAGAATGAACGTAGTATGATTTATATCGATAACCTTTGTGAGTTTATCAGACTGATTGTTCAGAATCAAGACAGCGGTGTTTTCTATCCTCAAAATCAGGACTATGTCAATACCTCTCAGCTAGTCAAAGAAATAAAAAGGACTCATGGCCAGAGAGTAGTCTTGCTGCCTGCATTTAACTGGATTTTAAAAGGACTGTCCCGCTATGTTTCGACTCTGAATAAACTGTTTTCAGATTTAACTTATGAAAAAGAGATGTCTAGCTATTCTCAGTCTTATCAGGTAGCAGATTTTAGGAGGTCTATTGAGAAGACGGAGAAGGGAAACTAGTTTAGGATGATTGGGGGAATTGTTAGTGAAATTTTCGGTATTGATGTCTGTCTATCAGAAGGAGAATCCGGATTTCTTAAGAAAGAGTCTAAATAGCGTTCTTATAGAGCAGAGCCGCAAGCCAGATGAGCTTGTCCTGGTAGAGGATGGGCCGCTGACAGAAGAGCTGTATCAGACGATTCAAGATTTCAAGGAAAAATTTCCAGAGATGAAAGTTCTACCTTTAAAGGAAAATGTCGGATTGGGAGAAGCTTTGTATCGGGGAGTTGAGGCTTGCTCTTATGACTGGATTGCTAGAATGGATACAGATGACATTGCGACACCGGACCGTTTTCAGCAACAAGTGGACTATATTGAGCAGCATCCACAGTTAGATGTTCTGGGTGGAAATATCATAGAATTTGACACAGAACTAGATCAAATAGTGGCAGAGAAACAAATGCCGCTTTCCCATGAAGAGATTATCAAAAGGTTGCAGCGGAGAAATCCTTTCTGTCACATGACAGTGTTTTTTAAGAAATCATCTGTCTTAAAAGCAGGCAATTACAAGCCCTTGCCTTTAGTGGAAGACTATTATCTTTGGGCGAGAATGGCTACTCAGGGCTGTCGTTTCGCCAATCTTAATCGGGTCTTGGTTTATGCTCGCGTCGGAAATGGCATGCATACGAGAAGAAGCCAGACAGAGCAGATTGCTAGCTGGAAAGTAGTCAATACTTTTTTGCTGTCACATGGTATGTTGAACCGAGGGCAATATTATCAAAATATGTTGATGATTCGTGCTTTTGTGGGAACGCCTATTTTGATAAAAGCGTTTATTTATAAGTATCTGCTTAGAAGAAAGTAATGACTTTACAGACAGAGCAGTCTAGCTTAGACAGGGAGAAAGCTAGAAGTTAGGGGGATATAGGATGAAAAGTTTAGGAAGGAGGGAGAAATGATTTCTGTCGTGATGGCGACCTATAATGGTGCGGATTTTATTTTGGAGCAACTAGACTCTATCCGCACTCAAAAGCTGAAGCCTGATCAGGTCATTATCTGTGATGACTGTTCGACAGATCAGACAGTGGTGCTAATCAGGGACTACATCACCAAGCACCAACTGACTGATTGGCAGCTGATTGAAAATCAGGAAAATTTGGGTCATTATCGAACTTTTATAAAATTAGCGAGTTTGGCTGAGCACGATATTGTTTTTTTTGCTGATCAGGATGATAAATGGCTGTCTGATAAAACAGCTGCCTTGCAGAAAGTACTGTTAGAAACAGACGTTGTTATGGTGTATGGCCAGTCTTACTTGATTGATCAAAATGGTCAGGTCATCAAAGAGCCCAAGGTTTCAGGAGAAAGTCGAGAAAGAGATCTAGCTTGGCTTCTGAAAAAATGGCCGTCAGGTTATCAGACAGCTTTTAGAAAGTCGGTACTGACTGATATTTTAGAGCAGCAGTATACGGATTATCCTGGATTTGATTATCATGACGTTTTATTTGGTATGTTGGCTCCATTGTATGGAAAAGTTGTTTGCTTGGAACAGCTTCTAGATCAGCATCGCATTCATCAGGCGAATGTAACCCAGTCTGCGTCGTCGCTCAGTTTTAACAAAACAAGGTTATCTAGGATTAACTATTTACAGAAGGTTGTCAGTCGCTATGAGTCCGTGCAAAAAATCGCAGAGGAGCGACAGATTTCTGAGGGGGACCATCGCCAGGTTACTAGGGCTTTGGCCTTGACCAATCTTAGATTGAAATTATTACAGTCTAGAAATCCATTTTGGGCTTTGAACCTAATGTTTCAAATAAGGGAGTATCGAACAATAAAAGATTTCATCAGTGACTTGGTATACACCTACTCACTGAATGGAGTTGCTAGGAGATTATTGAAAAAGTTTGGGAGGTAAGAAAAATGAGAGGAACCAGTAAGATTGAATGGGAGTTGGCTTTGGGAGAACGCTTCAGCCCCATGTATCAAAAAATTACGGATGATAAATTAAAGGTTTTACAAAAAACTTATTTAAAAATGTATAAAAAGTTTGATGCAGAGTGTCGTCGGCATCATATTCATTCCTACATGGTTGCAGGGACCTTGATTGGTTCTTTGCGACATGGGGGCTATATCCCTTGGGACGATGATATCGACTTAGTGATGTTCCGAGAGGACTACAATCGTCTTCAGGAAATCTTTGCGGACAGCGAAGACTTCGAGCTGATCTCTCCTGCGGATGCGACAGACAGTGTCTTTAAGGTTCTAAAGCTGCAGAGCAAGTCACTGACCTACTATGATGTTTTGGGAGAAGGTTTCAGTAAAAAGAAACATCTTTATCTTGATATGCTGCCAATTGACTTTGTCCCAGAGAATAACATGCTTCGCAAGCTCAAGGGTCTTCTATTCAGAGCCTTGGATTTGTCACACAATAGCTCACGCTGCTATACGAAGTTTACTCCGCATCTGACCTATATGGCTAAAGAATCCAAAGAACTCAGACAAAATCTTTGGATCAGAAGACTGATAGGCTTCCCTTCTTTTATCATGGGGCCGGCTAATATGTATAAGTTGATGGAAAAACTCATCCAGTCTAATAAGAAGACTTCAAAAATAACAATTGCTTATGGTGTAAAAGGCTATTTGGGAGAGACTATTGACTATGAAAGTTTCTATCCAGCTAAGAAGTATTCCTTTGAAGGCTATGAGTTCGATGGACCTAATGATGCGGACAAGTAACTGACCAATCGCTACGGTGATTACATGACACCGCCTGAAAGAAAAGAACAGACAGAACGTCATGTCAGA
>CBDFAZ010000056.1:0-12151 GCA_965245685.1 uncultured Streptococcus sp.
AAAGTAAAAAATGAGCTAGATAGCTGTCGTGAAACTTTTTTCGCATCAAAATCTCCTTAAAACAGAAAGAAAACTCAGCAAAAGCACTGAGTTTTAGCTTGGAAAGTCATTCCGTTCATATGTGACAGAGGGCATTCTCTTTATTCAACATCTGTATTTCTGCGACGCTCCTGCTTTGCAGCCTTGCGTTTTTGACGACTGCGGTATTCAAAGTATAGAATGATTAGCAGGATGCCAACAGGCAGCAGAATCAACATCTTATCGCTGAAGAACACGCCATACCAAGGCTTGCTTTCTGATTTGCTGCCAGTTACGTTTTCAATGGCCTGAGCAACTGGATTCTCAACTTTCTCAACTTTCATTTCATCGGAAATCTTGCTAGACAAGGTCTTCAGGCCATTTTCAGCCTTGAGAACATTGTTTTCTACCTTGACCTTAGGCTCGGTTCCCTTTTTAACAGTAGCGTAGAAATCCTCAGGCAGCTTATACTTCTGGCCATCGATCTCCTGCTCACCCTTGGATAAGAGTTTTTTGTATTCATAATCCGCATAAGCCTTCTCGATCAAAGCATTACCAAAAGGATGGCGGTAATACTCACCGTCTTGGTCAGACCAGTCGCCAACTCCCATAATCACAGCAATCATGCGCTGATCGCCACGCTTAATGGTCGCGATATAGTTGAAAGCACCGTTAGGGCTAGAACCCGTCTTCATACCATCTACTCCCTTGAGTGCATATTTAGCACCTGGCAGGGAGTAATTATAGGTGTCAAAGGTTTCCTCGTAAGGAGTTCCAGCTTTAACCGTAACCTTGGCTTTATTAGTATAGTTTAGAATCTCAGGATGGTGATTGACAAAATTGTAAGCCAGAATCGCCAAATCACGGGCTGTTGTCTGATTGCTGGCATAATTATCGTAGTTTTGAGGGTTATAATAGCCCTTAAAAGAAACCGCCGCTGCACCGCTGGCATTGAACCATTTGGTATTCGTCATGCCCAGCTCTTGAGCTTTGGCATTCATCCGATCCAAGAAAGCATCTGGATCATTGTCAGATAGATAATTAGCCAGCATGACGGTTGTCGCATTGGATGAAGGCACGATTGTCATGGTAATCAGCTCAGATACGGTATAGTCCACACCAGCGACAATTTTATTATTAGAAATTTCATAAATATTAGCGGTGGCCTGATCCTGAGGTGTAGCTGTAATGACCGTCTTTTCGCTGATTTTTCCTTCCTTAATCGCTTCAAAGACCAAATAAAGCGTCATGAGCTTACTCATACTGGCTGGGTCACGCACCTCATCGACATTATCCTCCCAGACAACATCACCAGTACTGCCGTCAATCACAAGAGAAGACTTGGGACGATTAATCGCCTGAACATTATCATGCGGATACATCTTTTTAGCCATATCCACCAATTCATCAGCCCTAGCAGCTAGTGGCGCTAAAGAGGTCAGGAACACAATTCCCAATAACAAAAGCTTTTTCTTCACAGGATCCTCCAAAGAACAATTATACCTATCTAGTATATCATATTTTACGCAAAGTCAACCATAAATCTAAAAATCCTACCTAAAAAATAGATAGGAAATTAAGAGACTTTTATCTGGCAAAGCCAGTTTTATAGCAACAATGTCAAAATCTTAGTGTTTTAACAAACTAAGAGCTTCCTTATCAGCAATAATTACAACATCCGGATGCTTCTGGAGAGCACTGCCTGGCAGTTCCTCCGTCACCTCACCCTCAACAGTCCCTGCTATAGCCTTGGCCTTAGCTGAACCATAAGCAAAGAGGATGATGGACTTAGCATTGAGAATATTGCCAATTCCCATGGAAATAGCCTGAGTCGGAACATCTTCCATCTTGTCGAAGAATCGAGCATTGGACTGAATGGTGGACGGTGTCAAATCCACTAAGTGAGTCTGGCTGTCGAAACTGGTCCCCGGCTCATTGAAGCCGATATGACCATTCGTACCGATTCCCAAAATCTGCAAATCAGCCGGATGCTCTGTAAGAAGCTGATTGTACCGCGCCACCTCTGCTTCTAAATCTTTCGCTGCGCCATTGGGCAGGAAACTTGCTTTAAAAGGTTTTTGATTAAAGAGGTGCTGGTTCATGAAATAGCGATAAGACTGGGGATCGTCCTCCTGCAAACCGACATATTCATCCAGATTGACACTGATTATCTCTGAAAAATCAAGGTCGCTCTCAACGATCTGCTTGTAAAATTCTTCTGGGCTGCTGCCTGTAGCCAAGCCCAAAGTTTTTGCCCCCTGAGCCAGCTTTTCTTTGAGCAGTTCGAGAGCCACTTTGCCACCTTCTACTTGGTTTTCCACTTGGATAATTTTCATTTTCCACCTCCACATCTTTTCTTAATTCTATTATATGGTATAGACCAATTTTTGTCAAGAAAAAGTCTGCAAAATAGACATACTTTCTAGTCGTGCTCGCTTCCTTTTGCAGCAAATCGTGTTATAATAGAGACATGTTTTTACTGATTGTTTTATTGATTTTATTTTTAGTCGGAGTCTTGCTCTGCAGTTTGAGCTTCTTCATGAAAAAACAACCAGGCTGGCAGATGCTAAGCTTGATTTTGGGTGGCTTGCTTACAGCCAGTCCCTTTCTACTAGCCGCCTACCTACTCTGGCTGATGAAAACAATATAAGGAGATACGATGAATACCGCTGATTTTGATTTTGACTTGCCCGAAGAACTGATTGCTCAGACGCCTTTAGAGAAAAGGGATGCTTCCCGCTTGCTAGTGGTCGATAAAGAAACGGGAGCTTTCTCCGACCAGCACTTTGACCAGATTATTGATCAGCTCCAGCCCGGCGATGCCTTAGTTATGAATAATACGCGTGTCCTGCCTGCCCGCCTTTATGGTATCAAACCTGAGACAGGGGGCCATGTCGAGCTGCTGCTACTCAAAAATACCCAGGACGATGATTGGGAAGTGCTAGCCAAGCCAGCCAAGCGCCTCAGAGTAGGTTCTCAAATTTCCTTTGGCGATGGCCGCTTAACTGCTACTGTGGTAGAGGAGCTTGACCATGGTGGTCGAATCGTACGCTTTGGCTATGAAGGGATTTTCCTAGAAGTCTTGGAAAGTTTGGGAGAAATGCCGCTGCCGCCTTATATCCACGAAAAACTGTCAGACCGCGAACGCTACCAGACTGTCTATGCCAAGGAAAACGGCTCTGCTGCTGCGCCAACTGCTGGACTTCATTTCACAGAAGAGCTGCTAGAGCAGATTGCTGCCAAGGGAGTCAAGCTGGTCTATCTCACCCTTCATGTCGGACTGGGAACTTTCCGACCAGTTTCTGTGGACAGCTTAGATGATCACGAGATGCACTCCGAATTTTACAGTCTGTCCGAAGAAGCTGCCCAGATACTCCGTCAGGTCAAGGCTAAGGGAGGCCGTGTCATTGCAGTCGGCACGACATCTATCCGCACCTTGGAGACAATTGGTAGTAAATTCCAGGGGCAGATTCAGGCTGACTCTGGCTGGACCAATATTTTTATCAAGCCTGGATACGATTGGAAGGTCGTTGATGCTTTTTCAACCAACTTCCACCTGCCCAAGTCAACTCTGGTCATGTTAGTCTCTGCCTTTGCCGGACGTTCCTTAACGCTTGAAGCTTATGAGCACGCTATTGCTGAGCGCTATCGCTTCTTCAGCTTTGGTGATGCTATGTTTATCAAATAACTATAGGTGAAAATTTATGAATAAAATTGAAAGCAGACACCGTCTCATCCGCTCCTTAATCATGGAGAAAAAAATCCATACCCAGCAAGAACTTCAGGAGCATTTGGAAGCCAACGGCGTCATTGTAACCCAGTCCACTCTTTCACGAGATATGAAAGCACTCAATCTGGTCAAGGTCAGTGAGAACGATACTTCCTACTATATCATCAATAGCATCGCACCATCCCGTTGGGAAAAACGCCTTCGTTTCTATATGGAGGATGCTTTAGTCATGCTACGACCAGTTCAAAACCAAGTCGTCATGAAAACCCTGCCTGGTCTGGCCCAGTCTTTCGGTGCAATCTTAGACGCCTTAGAGCTGCCGCAGATTGTTGCGACTGTCTGTGGAGATGACGTCTGTCTGATTATCTGCGAGGATGATCAAGGGGCCCTTGACTGCTTTGAGAAGCTCAAAGAATTCACCCCACCATTCTTCTTTAGTAAATAAAAGCTGAGACAAAATTTGCCTCAGCTTTTTCTATTTACAATTTTTGCCTCAATGAAAATCATCAGCAAATCGGAAAGCCAGAATTGACTAGAGCAATGCATTACCGAAGATAGTTTCAAAAAGTCAGCATTTAAGGTGTTGTAGCTAGACGATAAATAGCTTCTGCATAAATATCCATGGCTCGATACAGATCATTTAAGAGCAATCGTTCATTGACCTGATGCTCTGTCTGGTCAGCTCCCGGAAAGAGAGCGCCGAAGGCAACACAGTTAGGCATCGTACGAGCAAAGGTCGCTCCGCCAGAAGACATAGCTGGGCTGTCGTCTCCTGTTTTCTCCTGATAAATGGTCATCAAGGTACTGACTAACTCGCTGTCCAAAGGTACGTAGAGCGGAGCCAAGTAGTCAAACTCCTGATAGGTCAGCTCGTATTGACTGGCTATTTCTGCCAGCTTTTCAACCAACTTGTCCTTGTCTGCCAAGACCGGAATCCGCATGTCAATCCGAATCTCAGAGCGGTCAGAGGTTAAAGTCAGACCAGCAACATTAAAGGAAAGAAAGCCCGTCGGTTCATCAGACACAGGCCCAAAGAGATGACCGCCTGTCGCATCTTCACCAACCGCCTGAGCCAGAAAGGCGAGAGCCGGATGCGAATCCAAGGGCTGCAAGACCTTGGCTAGGCGAATAATGGCATTGACTCCTTGGGCGGCATCCTTGGCGTGCTTGGGCAAGCCAATAACCGTTACTTCTTCTGCCGTTCGCTCATATTCATAGCCTAAATCTTCCAAGCCAGCAACTACTGACTCCAGTAGGCTGCCTGAATAGGAAGCCTTGGCAGGAACGACATTAAAAGCTTGACCAGCTTCGAGCTCTAAAGTATCAGAGCCTGGCCCTTCCAGCTTGAGCTGCAGAAGCCCTTTCTCAGCATAGGTCAAAGGGAAGGAAGAGTCCGGTGCAAAGCCAAGTGCAGCCTGCTCTTCTAGCTGGTTATACCTACCCATACAGCGCCAAAGCGTCTCCTCATCTGTACCAAAGATAAAGCGAACCCGCTTTTTAAATTCCACTCCACTGTCCAGCAATGCTTTTACAGCATAAAGAGCGGCCATGGAAGGTCCCTTGTCGTCCTGCACCCCACGACCAAAAATCCAGCCATCCTTGACAGTGGCTTCAAAAGGCGGCGTCTGCCAGTCCGACTCATCACCTGATGGAACAACATCCAAATGACAGAGAACGGCCAGGAGCAGAGCTCCATGACCGATTTCTGCATATCCGTAATAACCTTTAGGGTCGAGGTAGGTTGTAAAACCTAGCCCCCGACAGATTTCTAAAGTTTTTTCTAGGACATCTTGGATAGCTTGTCCAAAAGGTGTTCCATTTTGACCTTCATTCAGTACTGAAGGATAAGAAACGATTGTTTTCAAAGATTCAAGAAAATCTTCTTTAACCTCTTCTGTTATAAAATTTTTCATGGAATCACCTCAGCTTCTAGCTTATAGGAACGGTAAGAAAGTTCCTAGGAGTAAGAGACCAATACTGATAGCAATGATAGCTACAATCAGCTTGCCGATAAATTTCCACCAAGTTCCGATATTGATACGTCCGAGTGCCAAGGCTCCCATAACGATACCAGAAGTTGGAGCAACCAGGTTCAGCACACCTGAAGCAGACTGATAAGCTGTGATGATCAAGCTAGCCTTGACATTGACAAATTCTCCCAAAGGAGCCATGATTCCCATAGTCGCACTGGCCAGACCAGATGATGATGGGATAAGGAAGGACATTGGCAGGTAGAAAATGTAGGTCAAGACGATGAATACTTGTGATGACAAACCGCTGAGTCCTTGTTTGCCCCAGTTGAGGATAGTGTCTGTAATCATACCATCATTCATGATAACTTGGATACCACGAGCGATTGCTACGATTAGGGCTACGCTAAGCAAGTCAGCTGCACCGTTCATAAAGGCTGAGATAATCTTGTCTTCCTTGAGACCGTACACAACACCAATCAAGATTCCCATGAAAGCAAAGAGCATAGCTCCTTCTGGGAAGTACCAAGTCCCCAGTGCGGAAGTAGATGAACCAATAATCTTACCGAGTACTGGAAGACCTGTCAGCCAGGTATTGACGTCCTTAAAGATAGTAATACCAAGATCTGTCCAAGGAATGAAACTCAATACCATAAGGACAAATGTCAAAATGAACAATACTAAGACAAGTCTTTGCTTTTTGCTCAGTGTTGACTCAACAGATGAAGAAGTTTCAACGTTGAAGTGTTTCAAATCTTCTTCGCGAGTACTGTAAACCAGTGACTTGGTCGGATCCTTTTGAATCTTATCCGCATAGCGATAAACAAACCAAGTACTGAGAGCTGTCATGACAAAAAAGAAGATAAGACGAAGGACAATCCCTTCACCAGTTCCAACACCAGCAGTCTCTGAAGCGATAACAGTTGCAAATGGATTTAGCGTAGAAGCCAAACATCCGATTTGCGAACCCAGCAGGATAATAGCCACCCCAGTCAAACTGTCAAAACCCACCGCCATCATCACCGGCACCAAAAGCGGATAGAAGGCCATGGTTTCCTCACCCATACCATAGGTAGTACCACCGAGGGCAAAGAGAGGCATCAAGACAACAATCAGCATCTTTTCGCGACCCTTGTACTTCTTAACAATAGAGGCAATCCCTACATCCAAAGCGCCAGTTTCATTGACAACACCAAGGAAACCACCAACCATGAGGATGAAGAAGGCAACATCTATCGCTGCAGTAGTTTCCTTAATTAAGGATCCTTCCTCTGGATGCGTACCCAGCATTGCACGAATCGGTGCCATCAGGACATCCCAAATCCCTTGTGGATTTTGTGGCTGAGGCTGATAAACACCTTTTACAAAAGCCCCTGCTGGGATAATCCAAGTCAGCACTGCCATAATGGCAATGATTATCAACAATACGGTGTAAGATGAAGGCATCTTAAACCCTTTTTTTGTTTTTTCACTCATTTGTTTTTCCTCCTAAACGTTTTTTACGAGGTTACGAACCTGCATTTCCCTGCATGAGCAGACAAGAAAACGCTTACTTTGTTTTTATTTTACCATATTAACATTGAAAAAGCTAGTATTTTTGAAAATAATCAAAGATTTTCAGGAAAAGACTTGCAGTAGAGACAGAGCTCAGCTGCTACCGACTTTCAATCAGTTCTATGTCTAGCCTTTTTCAATAATCGTACCGCTCTCAGACTCAATCAGAGCACCAAGATTTTCCAGAGATGTGATAACTGCTTTACCTTCTGGACGGCCATTGACAAAGGCGATAGCTGCTTCCACTTTTGGAAGCATGCTGCCTGGTGCAAATTGTTCTTGCTTGATGTATTCTTCCAATTGAGCAACATTCACATGCTCTAGTTTTGCTTGGTCTGGTTTGTTGTAGTTAACAAAGACATAGTCCACACCAGTCAAGACGATGAAGAGGTCAGCATCAACCAACTCTGCCAAGCGCTGAGAAGCAAAGTCCTTGTCAATAACAGCTTCAACACCAGTAAGATGGCCATTGTCTTCTTTGACGACAGGAATTCCACCACCGCCAGCAGCTACCACTACTTGACCTTGATTCAAAAGCGTACGAATCGTTTCAATTTCCTTGATGTCCACTGGTTTTGGTGAAGCAACGACCTTGCGCCAACCGCGGCCAGCATCCTCTTTGAAAATCGCTCCGCTCTTTTCAGCTTCCGCTTTTGCTTCTTCCTCTGAGTAGAAAGGACCGATTGGCTTGCTGAGGTTGACAAAGGCTGGATCGTTCTTATCTACCACTACTTGCGTCACAACAGAAGCGACATTCTTTTCGATACCTTCATCCAAGAGAGCATTTTGCAAAGCATTTTGCAGCCAAAAGCCAATGCTTCCTTCTGTCATAGCCACAAGAGAGTCTAGTGGGAAAGCAGGATTCTTTTCAGAGTCTGCTGCCAACTGTTGCAGCAGCAAGTTCCCTACCTGTGGACCATTTCCATGGGTAATGATAAGATCATCCCCGTTTTTAATCAATTTCACCAAGTGTTTAGCAGTTTCCACCAAGGCTTCCTGCTGTGCTTTCGCTGATGGGTCAGATGAAAGGATGGCATTTCCTCCCAAGGCTACAACGATTTTACGATTTGACATTAAATTCTCCTTAAATGCGCTCTAATGAATGCGCTTCCAATTTATTTTAGTAGATTTTTTAATTTTCAATAAGAAAATGAGCTTTCCTTATCATATAAAAGAGGGCCGGACTAAAGCTATTAGTCGCAGCCCTCATAGCTGTTGGTAGACGGTTTCTTATGTAAGATTATACTTTTGGAATGTAGAGGTTTCCAAGAGTTGCAGCCATAACCGCTTTGATTGTGTGCATACGGTTTTCTGCTTGGTCAAAATGGCGAGCATATTTGCTGCGGAAGACTTCGTCTGTTACTTCCATTTCCTCTACACCGAATTTTTCAGCGACATCTTTACCGTAAACAGTATTTGTATCGTGGAATGCTGGTAAGCAGTGCAAGAAAATCAAGTTTTCGTTATCAGCTTTCTTCACCAAATCCATGTTAACTTGGTAAGGTTTGAGGAGGGCAACGCGTTCTGCAAACTTGTCTTCTTCACCCATAGATACCCAAACGTCTGTGTAAAGAACATCAGCATCTTTAACTGCTTCGTCAGCATCTTCTGTGATGAGGATATGTGCGCCGCTTTCTTTCGCAAAGCCTTCTGCCAATTCAACGATTTCTTGTTCTGGGAAGAGTTCTTTTGGTGAGAAGATGTGAACGTTGACACCAAGGATAGCTCCTGTTACCAGCAAGCTGTTGGCAACGTTGTTACGTCCATCACCACAGTATACCAATGTCAAGCCTTCCAGACGGCCAAAGTTTTCTTGAACAGTCAAGTAGTCAGCCAACATTTGAGTTGGATGCCATTCGTCAGTCAGACCATTCCATACTGGAACACCTGAGAATTCTGCCAATTCTTCTACCATGCGTTGGCTGAATCCGCGGAATTCAATCCCGCCAAACATACGGCCCAGAACTTTAGCAGTGTCTTCTGTAGATTCTTTCTTACCAAGCTGGATATCGTTAGCACCAAGGTATTCTGGATGTGCTCCCAGGTCAATAGCTGCTGTTGTAAAAGCTGCGCGAGTACGAGTAGATGTTTTTTCAAACAAGAGAGCGATATTCTTGCCAGCAAGATAGTGGTGTTGAATATTGCGTTTTTTCAAATCCTTCAAGTGAGCTGAAAGACCGATAAGGTATTCTAACTCAGCACGGCTAAAGTCTTTTTCTGCTAAGAAGCTACGTCCTTGGAATACTGAATGTGTCATTCTATTATTTCCTCTTTCTATTCTTTGAGTATTAGTAAAATACTGGATTCCTAAATTTCTTCACGTTCAAATGGCATAGACATACAGCGTGGTCCACCACGACCGCGAACCAATTCACTTCCGCGAATCTTGATCAAACGCAAGCCGTATTCTTCCAAAATCTTGTTAGTAACTGTATTGCGGTCATACACCACGACCACACCAGGTGCAATAGTCAAGGTGTTAGAACCATCGTTCCACTGCTCACGCGCAGCAGCTACGATATTGCCACCGCCACAGCGAATCAGGTGAACTTTTTCCACACCAAGGTTTTCTGCCAAGATTTCTGCTAAATCACCTTTTTCTTCAACAATCTTAAGTTTGTCATCAACATAAGTCACAGAGTAAACGCGAAGATCGCCTTCGATTTCTGGGTGAATCGTGAACTTGTCATAGTCAACCATAGTGAAGACAGTGTCCAAGTGCATGAACTTACGGTTGTTAGCAAATTCAAAGGCCAGAACTTTCTTGAAGCCAACATTTTTCTTGAAGATATTGACCAAGAGTTTTTCGATAGAAGCTGCGTCTGTACGTTGTGAGATACCTACTGCCAGCACATCTTTTGAAAGCACCAACTCGTCCCCACCTTCGATACGTGTATCTTCTTCACGGTTGTAAACAAGATCAACATTTCCACCGTATACTGGGTGATGTTTGAAGATGTATTTACCGTAGAGAGTTTCACGATTACGAGTGTCTGCATACATGTGGTTGAGCGATACAGCATTACCAATCGTAGCAAATGGGTCACGTGTGAAATAAAGATTTGGCATTGGATCAATAGCGAATGGATAATCTGATTCTACCAAGTCAGTCAAGCCTCTTGCTTCTTCAGGAATTTCTGGCAATTCAACTTTTTGAACTCCTGCCATCGTTTTTTCAACCAACTCTCGGTTATCTTTGATACCACGGAGCAGTTCACGAATAGCCTTCTTGGTTTCACGGCCGCGAATATTGGCTTCTTCCAGATATTCTTCGATGAATTGCTCGCGGATTTCTGGAGAAGTCAGTGATTCAGCAGCCAGTTGCTCAAGATAGAGCACCTCAACTCCTTCATTGCGAAGCGCTTGAGCAAAGTTATCATGTTCTTTTTGTGCATCTTCTAAGAAAGGAATATCGTCAAAAAGAAGACGTTCTAAGTAGTCCGGCTGCAAGTTTTCTAACTCTTTGCCAGGACGGTGCAGCATAACTTTTTTCAGTTTTCCAATTTCTGAGAAAACACGAATTGGATGTGTAGACATCTACTATCCTCCTTTTTCTTTGCGGTTTAGGTTTTTCTAAGCCCGTTTACATGTACTATTCTAGCATTTAATGCTACCGCTTTCAAGAAAAAAACCACATTACAAATGCCAAATCCTTTGCTTTTTTCTATTTTTATTTTTATAATATTCTTCTTTAAAGCGTTTTCTTTGAATATTTTATGCATTTTATTATTTTTGTGAATATTTATTTTTTAAAATAAAATCAATACACGGTTAATATTAGAACATTTTGAATTTATAAGCAAAAAAGAAGCTAATCAGAACCGATTAGCTTCCAGCAAGGTATTTCATAAAATACTCTTTCTCTTTAAAAGTTAATTTTTTATGTTGGTATTCAATCCGACCTTCATCTAAGAGTTTTTTCAGAACTTGATTGACCGTTTCCCGAGTTGTGGCTCCTAGTTTTGCCAACTCTTTCATACTGATAGGAAAGGGCAGGCGGTCTCCATCCTTGCACAGATCCATGCAGAGCAGCGACAGAGACTGGATAACACGCTCGCTTGCACTAGCTGCTACGACATTGCGCAAACGAAGTTCCTGAAATTCCAGGATTTGCGATAGGCGCTTGGTAATGAACAACAGCTGGTCCACACTCTTCTTTGAATAATCTTCAAACAAATCGATAGGAATGGACAAATATTCGACATTGGTGACAGCGCTGGCTGTGTAATGATAGCGCTCATCAAAAAACATACCTCCATAGGGGAAAACACTGTTTTTCTTGACATAATCCATATAAGAAAATGTGTCCGTCGAATCATATTGCTCAATCCGCACATAACCTTGAGACAAGAGAAAAAGTCGCTCACGCCGATCTCCTGCAAAAAAGATAATTTGCCCTTTTGGAATCTTGCGATACTGAATCTCTACAGCCAATTTATCGAAAAGTTCCACTGGCAGATTGACAAAGGCAGGGTGCTGCCGGATAAATTGATAATGCTCCTTGGTAATCATGATAACCCTTTTATTTGATACTTGATACCATTATAGCATAAATCCGCTTACAAATAGAAAATGCTGACTATAAAAGTAAGAAATCCTAACAAAACAAAGAGGTGTGCCCATTTTCTATTCATGGAATTTCTGTCAGCTTGTACTTTTTTGGGCAAGTAATTGCCTACAATTATGAAAACCAACGCAACTAGCATAGTTGCTATTTTACGCACATCAAAACTCTCATTTAAGCCCCGATAAATGGTAGCTAGATACAGCGAAACAAAGGTAAAAGGAAATATCCAGCGAATAAGGTGCTTAAAGGTTCTATTTAAGATATCTTTGACAATGGTTATCCAGTAAATCATAACTTCTAGCAGCATCATGA
>CBDFAZ010000057.1:0-12042 GCA_965245685.1 uncultured Streptococcus sp.
AGCTTTGAGACAAGCTGAGAAGCGGCGCCTGAAGAATCTTGTAAATCCAGTCAATCAACAGCTCGCCTGTCACCAGATTAAAGAGATAGGTCGCAATTCCCACGACATACATGGCAATTGCAGCCGGAATGATAGACAAGAACGGCTTCATGATAGCCGGCGGAACAGAATCCGGCAATTTGATAGTCCAGTTACGATTCATGACCTTACAGAAGATGATAACAGACACAAAACCAATCAGAATGGCAGTAAAATAACCACGCGCACTGATCTGGTCACCTGGAATGACACTGTTAATCGTCACAGACAGGTCACTGCCGTCAAGTTTTAGCTCTGGAAGTTTTGAAATCGCCTTGCTCAGCCCCGGTGTTTTACCAGCCAACTCAAAGGTTTTAGTAACTGTTCCACCAATGGTAATGATGTAGGAGGCAACAGCTACCAGACCAGCAGACACCTTATCAGTATTGTAAATCTTAGCGATATTGACCCCGAAGGTAAAGAGGAATAAGAGGGTAACGATAGGAATACTGCCCTTAAATACCAGCCAGTTAATATCAATCAGCCACTGGAAGGTAGATGAAATCCAGGTCCAGCCGAACTGTCCTGGCAAGTCAGATAGAAAGGCATTTACCATGAGGGCGAAGGAGCCCGTCATAATCACAGGCATGGTCCCAATAAAGGAATCCCGCAGGGCAACCAGGAATTTTTGGTTGCCGATTTTATTGGCAATAGGCATGAGACGCGCTTGCCATTTATCAACCAAACTACTCATCTGCATTTCTCCTATTCATCAAATTTTTTATGCAAATCAACAATCTCCTTTGCCAAATCAACAAAGGCGATACTGGTCATGAGATGATCCTGCCCATGAACCATAAATAAACTAAGTTCTGTCTTCTCTCCTTGTGCCTCCTTGCTCAGCATTTCAGCCTGAGCGCGATGGGCTTGCAGCAGGGCCTTCTGAGCCTGACTCAGTCTATCCTGAGCTCGGTCAAAGTCCTGCTTTTTAGCTGCCGCAATGGCTTCGATAGCACAAGACTTAGCCTCTCCGCCATACATAATGAGGGTCATAGCGACCTCTAAGGAATCTTTATTTTCCATAGGAGCACCTACTTCATGAGCGACTCTGCCAGATCCAGGACCTTATCCCCCTTCATCATTCCGTAGTCCGTCATAGGGATAACATCGACCGGAATGCCTTTTGAAGCTAGTTTTTCCTGTAAATCCTCCAATAGATAGCGGACCTGAGGTCCCAGCAAAAGGACATCAACCTTTTTCTCGCTCAGATAGTCTTCTGCTTCTGACACTGGAACCGCAAATATCGTCGCAGCTAAGCCTCGCTCCTCTGCAGCTTTCTGCATTTTATTGACCATGAGACTGGTGCTCATCCCAGCCGCACAGACTAACATAATCTGTTTTGTTTCCATCGGCATCCTCCTTTATGAATCTGACCTAGACTGCAACGACGCTTGCCATTTATTTTTAATATATAAACAAAAATCCAAAAATAGAATATTTTCTACTATGTTATTAATATTCTATAAACATTATAACTATTTTTCTGTACTATGTCAACGCTTACATTTGAGATTTCTAGCTTTTTTTGATAGTATAGCAGCAGAGGAAACAAGATGACACGAACTAGAAAACAAAACGAGCTAAGGGCAACTGTCCTAGATCAGCTCTATGCCAAACGACCGATTTCCCGGATTGATATTTCAAAAGAAACTCAAATTACACCAGCCACGACCGGCAGCATCATCAATGAACTGATCAAGGAAGGCTTGGTACTGGAGCTGGGCGAGCTCAATGACGAGAGCGTAGGCCGCAAGAAAACCCTGCTAGATATTACGCCCCGTAGCCGCTACTATCTGGGCTTTGAGATTTCTGAAAAACACCTGGCCATAGTCATCGCTGATAATACCGGTGAGATTGTAGAAAGTAGTATTCGGACTTATCAGGTCGAGGTGACAGGCGGCCCGTCTGACCAGGAAATTATCCGACTCATTCAAGATTTTCTGAAAAAGAACAGCCAATACTCTATCTCAGCGATTGCCCTCGGGCTGCCGGGGCATGTGAATCTCTCTGAGAGTGATTTTATTATTTCTAAAAACCCCCACTGGGGACAGATTAACCTGCGGACTATTCAAGAATCATTTGACCTCCCTGTCTACTTTGCCAATAAGTCCCACTGTTTGACACTGGCTGAACGCCTCTTTAGCTATCACCCGACAGACAGTAATTTTATCGTCTATCATGTCGCCAGAGGTATTCATTGCTCCTACATGTACAAGGGCAGCATTTACAGTCAGGATAATTATCTTATCGGGGAGGTGGGGCATACCGTCATCAATCCTGAAGGCGAGCGCTGTCCTTGCGGCAAGCACGGCTGCCTGCAGGTTTATGCCAGTGAGAGCGCTCTGATTGATAAAGCAGCTATCCTGTATCGTGCTTCCCAGACCTCGCTCTTAAAGACCCTTGTAGAGGACGTCAATGACATTGATTTGATAAGTCTGATGACCGCCTATCGCTTAGGAGACTTGGGCAGCATTGAGTTGATTCATACTGCCTGCCGCTATCTGGCCATTTCCATTTCCAACCTCTGCCAGCTTATTGATAGCGAAAGGATTTATCTGGACGGCCAAATATTCTCCTATCCGGTGATTGCCGAGCAGGTTCTGGCTCAGTTAGAGCAGGAAATACCTCTCTTTCCAAAGCAAAAACAAGCAGAGATTGTCATTATCCCCTACTCTAAATACAGCATTGCCCGCTCTGCAGTTAGTCTCTGTGTCTATCATGAATTTTTGGATAAAAAAGGAAACCTATAAAGGCCGAGACAAGAATCTCGGTCTTTTTTTATAAAAAATAGAGACAGGCTTTCTAGGAACATCCCCCTAAAAGTCTGTCTCATTTTACTATCGATTAATCGAACGTGAAATCATGGAAATGGTGTGGCGCTGCCCTCTGAGAGCCTTACTCATAGCAAAGATATTTTCCACCGGGGCCAGACAGCCGTAGCCGGAGTCTCCGATATGCTGGATATCTACACCGCAGATTTTGTTGCGGATGGCCATTTGCTTGACAATATCCTCATCAGCACTCTCCTGGCTGGTACCGATAGCACTCATAACCAGAGCCCCCTTTTGATGAGCCAGTCGGACAATCTGCTTTAAGTCCTGCTCATCAAAGCCAGGCACACTTCCGACTGCCGGTGCTAGGACAATATCAACACCTGCTTCGATAAATCGAGCGATTGCTTCCAGGTCTGCTACCGGCTCATCCACACCTGAAGCATGCATTTTGCCTGCAATCAATAGACCTGAAAAATTCTCCTTGACCACTCGAATGGTGTCGATAATGGCCTGATTGGTGACACCAGTTCCAGGATTACCCGTCAGACAGATAAAGTCAACCCCCAGCTCTTCCGCTCTCTGAATGGTTGCTAGACTAGCTTGACGGCCTTCATTAATGATCAGGCGTTCTCCCGCCATCTGGGCCTGGCTATCCACCGGCTCTAGATTGATACCGATAGGACGACCCACCAAGCGATGAAGTTCCTCAACAAAATCTTCCTTGGCGTCCAGACCAGCTACAAAAGGCTGGAAGATATCAATCCCATTTAGCAGAATCAAGTCAGCACCAAAAGACCGAGCAATCTCTGCATTGGTCACATCACCGATATAAGATTCTTTAAAAGCTACGTTTTCAGACAGAATAACGCGGCCCTCACTGGCCTTGATGCTCTGTTTCAGCTCCGGCGCAGTCATACTTAAAATTTCTGAAGCATTTGAACTAATGAATCGTTTTACCATAAGAACATCTCTTTTCTTTATTATTCATTAATAAACACTTTGAAATCTATTCTATTTGGATATTTTGTTTATTTTTTGTTAACAACTACAGTATAGCACAAGGTTAGACAAATGTAAACGCTTTATATTTTCTTTGACAAAATAGTCTGCTTTCAAAACCAAAAGCAGACTATTGAAATGCACTCGATTATTTGGGGTTTGAGCAGGATTCGATAAGCGTCTTATCTCTGCATCACCAGATGACCACCCGCTCTTCTGGGCTCCGCCACATGCCGTCTCCTTCTTGGACATCAAAGGTTGTAAAGAATTCGTCAAAGTTAGGCAGCTGTATATTGGTCCGAAGCTTGGCCGGCGCATGGACATCAACGCTTGCCAAGAGTTTCATATACTCTTTGCGTCCCTTCATCCGCCAGATGCGAGCAAAGTTAGTGAAGAATTCCTCTGCAGAGAAATCCGCTTCTTTCTTTGCTGCTTCTAGGGCTGCTGCAATACCTCCCAAATCTGCCACATTTTCTGAAACAGTCAGCTTGCCATTGACCTTAGCACCATAGGAATCCTGGCCTTCGAACTGGTCAATAACCTTCTGAGTCCGCTCGGTAAAGGCTTGATAGTCGTGCTCCGTCCACCAATTATTAAGACTGCCATTTTCATCAAAGGACGCTCCATTGGTATCAAAAGCATGAGAAATCTCATGGGCGATGACCGCTCCGATACCACCATAATTAGCTGAAGAGGACTGGTGCAGGTCATAGAAAGGCGCCTGCAGGATAGCCGCTGGAAAGACAATCAGGTTTTTCTGCGGATTATAGTAGGCATTGACCATATGGGCTGGCATTCCCCATTCCTTGTAATCCACCGGTTGATTCCACTTGCTCCAGCTGTAAGCAATATCAATCTGGCTCAGCTTCTGAGCATTTTCAAAGAGAGTCAGCTTTTCATCCACGACCTTGCGGGAATAGCGCTCAGGCAGCTCGTCAGGATAGCCAATATAAGGCTTGATGACATTGAGTTTGACAATAGCCTTGTCCCGAGTTTCTGGTGTCAGCCAGTCATTCTGGGCCAGGCGGTTTTTGTAAACTTCAATCATCGTTGCCACTTTCTGCTCCACATCAGCCTTGGCTTCTGGAGAGAACTTCTGACCGGCATACCAGAGACCGACAGCTTGATTAAAGGGACCTTGAGCCAGGTAAAAGGCTGCTTTTTTCTTGTCCTGAGCCTGAGGAGTTCCTGATAGAGCACGATGATAAGCACCTGCTAAGACACGGATGTCATCTGTTAGATAAGGTGTCGTATTGCGGACCGCAGAGAGAATCAGCAGAGCATGGAGTTTATCCCAGTTAGCGGCTGTATAGATATCCTTAGCTGCCTGCCAAAAACGCTCTTCTGGCACAATGACTTGGTCGGGTTCTTGACCGATTAACTTGGTGAAAATATCCGCCAGAGGCAACTCCGGTACCAAGGCTTTGAAATCGTCCCACTTATAAGGATGATAGAGCTTAGCATACTCAGAGCTTTCTTCACTAGACAGAACATACTGAGCAAAAACAGCATCCAGCTCCAAGACCTTATCCAAAAGATCCTTAATTTCCTCTTCCGCAAAGTCAAATTTGGCCAGCAAATCTTCCTGCGCCTTGCGCCATTTTGCAAGCAGGTCATACTTCTGCGGATGGTCCTCCGCATAGTAGGTCGTGTCTGGCAAAATCGTTCCCGGTCCGTCTGCCCAGAGGACATTGATACGGGCGTCCATAAAGTCAGGCGCCACACCAAAGGGGAAATAAGTCGGCTTACCAGCCAACTCAAAATCTGCAATCTTAGAAGCATAGTCTTCAAAAGATGTTAGATTGCGAATTTCATCAATGTAAGCACGCGCAGGCTCAATCCCTGCCGCTTCCCGCTTGTCATAAGCCGCTGCCAAGCGATGGTAAGCAACAAAGTTCTGCAAAATAGCATCTTCTGGCACTCCATCGCCAGCCAACCATTTGTCGGTCGTGGTGAGCATAAGTTCCTCAATCTCATCTGCCAGATCCATGAAGCCGCCCGTCACTGGTTTATCATCAGGAATAACCGCCGTCTTTGCCCACTCGCCATTAACCGCATCATAGAAATCATCTTGTAGTCGTGTCATCTTCTTCTCACTTTCATGCTTTTGATATAACCTTATCAAAATCTACTTGTTTTTTCAAATATTTCTTATATTAATTTTAGAGATTTATTAAAAATTAACTTGACTTAATTTTTGTTTTAATGTATATTAAAATCATAGAGGTGTATGAGATGATTACGATTAAAGATTTGACTGTCAGCTATCAGGATACGCTGGCTCTTGAGCCCCTTTCATTAACCATTAAGGAGCCAACTATTACTGGGATTATTGGTCCTAACGGAGCCGGAAAATCCACCCTGCTCAAGGGCATGCTAGGGATTATTGACCACCAAGGCCAGACTCTGCTGGATCAAAAGCCGCTGCAAAACTCTCTCCAGAGGGTCGCCTATGTAGAGCAAAAGATTAATATTGATTATCATTTTCCTATCAAAGTCAAAGAGTGTGTCTCTTTGGGGCTTTACCCTCAGCTCAAGCTTTTTCAGGGGCTAAAGAGTTCCCATTGGAACAAGGTGGCTGAGGCATTGAAAATTGTCGGTTTAGAAGACTTGGCACAGCGCCAGATTAGCCAGCTATCTGGCGGCCAATTCCAGCGGGTCTTGATTGCTCGCTGCTTGGTTCAAGAGGCGGATTGTATCTTTTTGGACGAGCCCTTCGTCGGGATCGACTCTGTCAGCGAAGAGATTATCATGTCTACACTGCGGAGTCTCAAAGCCTCAGGCAAGATCATCCTGATTGTCCATCATGACCTGAGCAAGGTTGTTGATTACTTCGACCAAGTTATCCTGCTCAATCGTAAGCTGATTGCCTTCGGTCCCACTGAGACCAACTTTACCAAGGACAATATGAAAAAGACTTACGGCTCCCAGCTCTTTATGAATGGAGGTGCCTAGGATGATTTTAGAATTTTTCCAAGGGCTGCGGGACTTTCACTTCCTGCAAAATGCCCTCATCACAGCCATCGTCATTGGGATTGTTGCTGGAGCTGTCGGCTGCTTTATCATTCTGCGTGGCATGTCACTCATGGGGGATGCTATCTCTCATGCGGTTCTGCCCGGTGTGGCCCTGTCCTACATTTTAGGGATTAATTTCTTTATCGGAGCCATCACCTTCGGACTTTTGGCCTCGATTATTATCACCTACATCAAGGGCAACTCCATTATCAAAAGCGATACGGCCATTGGGATTACCTTTTCTTCCTTCCTAGCTCTAGGTGTGATCCTGATCGGCGTTGCCAATAGCTCCACTGATCTCTTTCATATTCTCTTCGGGAATATCTTGGCCGTGCAGGATATTGATATGTGGATTAGTATTGGAGTCGCCTTTCTAGTCCTACTAGTCATTGCCATTTTCTTTAAACAGCTCCTGATTACATCATTTGATCCGCTTCTGGCTCAAGCTATGGGGATGCTGGTCAGCTTCTACCACTATCTGCTGATGATTCTCTTGACCTTGGTCTCTGTGACAGCCATGCAGAGTGTGGGAACCATTCTGATTATCGCTCTCTTGATTACGCCGGCAGCAACGGCCTACCTCTATGCCAACAGTCTGAAAACTATGATTCTGCTGTCCTCGGGTTTGGGAGCTCTGGCTTCTGTAATGGGGCTCTTTATCGGCTATAGCTTTAATGTCGCTGCAGGATCCAGCATTGTCCTGACCTCGGCCCTCATCTTTCTCATCTCTTTCTTTATTGCACCTAAGCAACGCTATTTAAAACTTAAAAACCGACCTAAACTAAAATAAAAATCAATGGAGGAATCCCATGAAAAAATTAGGTTTTTTATCCCTGCTTTTGCTAGCAGTCTGCACTCTCTTTGCCTGCTCCGGTCAAAAGAACGCGTCCAGTGACTCGTCCAAGCTCAAGGTTGTTGCGACCAACTCCATTATCGCTGATATCACGAAGAACATAGCTGGCGATAAGATTGACCTGCACAGCATTGTACCAGTCGGCAAAGACCCCCACGAATACGAACCCCTGCCCGAAGATGTCAAAAAGACTTCTCAAGCAGACCTCATCTTCTACAATGGTATCAACCTAGAAACCGGCGGCAATGCTTGGTTTACCAAGTTGGTCAAAAATGCCAATAAGGAAGAAAACAAGGATTACTATGCTGTCAGCGATGGCGTTGACGTCATTTACCTTGAAGGGCAAAGTGAAAAGGGTAAGGAAGACCCTCATGCTTGGCTCAACTTGGAAAACGGCATTATCTATGCGCAAAACATTGCCAAGCGTTTGATTGAAAAAGACCCTGCCAATAAGGCCACTTACGAGAAAAATCTTAAAGCCTATGTGGAAAAGCTAACCGCTTTGGATAAGGAGGCCAAGGAGAAATTCAACAACATCCCAGAAGAAAAGAAAATGATTGTGACCAGCGAAGGCTGCTTCAAGTACTTCTCTAAGGCCTACAATGTGCCATCAGCCTACATCTGGGAAATCAACACCGAAGAAGAAGGAACTCCAGATCAAATTAAAAGCTTGGTTGAAAAACTGCGTAAGACCAAAGTGCCGTCTCTCTTTGTCGAATCAAGTGTGGACGACCGTCCGATGAAGACTGTTTCTAAAGACACCAAGATCCCAATCTACGCTAAAATCTTTACTGACTCAATCGCTAATGAAGGAGAAGAAGGCGACAGCTACTACAGCATGATGAAATACAATCTGGATAAAATTTCTGAAGGATTGGCCAAATAATGATAAAAGGTTAGGAAGACAAAATCCTAACCTTTTTATTTTTGTATAACGAGTTTTAAATAGTGACATTGTCAAATTTCCGGTCAAATTATTCGAAAAAAATCACTATTCGCTGTACAATGAAGCTATCAAACATGAATGGAGACTTCCTATGACAACTTTTCTCGGAAATCCTGTAACCTTTACTGGAAAGCAACTGCAAGTCGGCGACACCGCCCACGATTTTAGCCTGACAGCTACTGACCTTTCAAAGAAAACTCTGGCTGATTTTGCTGGCAAAAAGAAAGTCCTGAGCATCATCCCATCTATCGATACTGGCGTTTGCTCAACTCAGACTCGCCGTTTTAACCAAGAACTATCTGACTTGGATAATACTGTTGTTATAACGGTTTCAGTTGATTTGCCTTTTGCTCAAGGTAAGTGGTGTGCGGCTGAAGGCATTGAGAATGCTGTCATGCTCTCTGACTACTTCGACCATTCTTTCGGCCGTGACTATGCTGTCCTCATCAATGAATGGCACCTTTTAGCCCGCGCAGTTCTAGTTCTGGACGAAAACAACACTGTGACCTACGTTGAATATGTCGACAATATCAATACCGAGCCTGACTTCGAATCAGCTATCGCCGCAGTTAAGAGTTTATAAGAGATAAAAATACGGACCTACTAGTCCGTATTTTTTTGTTCGAAAAACTTCTGCCAAAACTGACGGAACCAAGCCCAAGAACGCAAGAGAAAGGATGGTCGATCCAGCAATTTCTTGAACCGAGCAATCTCTGCCTTTACCTGTTTATAAGCACTCCACCCATTTCGAGCATAAGGGCTCTTAGCTGAACGATAGCCCAGCGGACCACGATTATTCTGAGGTGACTTGAACTTGCGGCCGCTATTTTCAATGGCAAGCCTGCGAAAGCGAGGATCCCAGACTGCAGGCGTTTTGACATCATAGCGAGTATGAGAAGCCTGATTGCCCGGCCTGTTGTGCTCACCGTAGTTAAAGCTAGCGCCATTCACAATACCATTTTGGCTAGCCCCCTCTGGATCGATAATATTGAGAAAGCGACCTCTCTGATCCAGAATAAACTCTGTATGAAAATCAATCAGTATTTTTATATTGGCCTGACTAGCTTGACCATCCGGATAGATAGCTTGCTCTGAACTCTTATCAATATAGCCTTTATTGTGCAGGCGAGAAGATTCTTGAAAACTGTATGGTACTGCAGGACAATCCCTTAGATAGGTAGTCAAGGCTTCCGCATCTGTCATCCCATCCTGACGGTAGTGGTCTCTGACCCACTGGGCATGCTGGCAGGAAATGACGTAGCGAAACTGATGCAGCTGCCTTTTTAGCTTCTGATTACCGTCCTTTTGGCTAAAATCATCTGCTGGAAAAGCCTGGCGCAAGGTCCTTGAAAAAATCTTCCAAAAGCGGTCATGCGGTGTTAGATCTGGAGCAATTCGAGCCAGTAAAAGATCCGTCTCTGCCTTGTCTCCACTCAACTCCTCAGGCATATTAACAAGATTCATAGCCAGAACCAGCAGTTTCTGAGCTCCTAACCTGCTGTTCTGAGCCGCCTCAGCCTGCCAGAGCTCTTGAAAGAAGGGACTGCCAAAAAGCTGAGCCTCCTGCAGGTAATATCCTTCTTCTGGCACTGTTTTCCCTTGCTCACCAATCTCTTCAAAAACTCGTCCCAACGCTGCCTGAGACCAACCGATTGATTGCAATTGCTGAAAGAGCTGCTCTTTTTCTTCTTTTGGATACATGACTCCCCTCCTTTCTTTTAGCTCTAGTAGTTCAAAACTGTAGAGGTTATAATAAAAAATCTAATCCACATAGCAATTAGATTTTATCACAAACTCACATGATAGCAAAGAACAAAATATGAATCCTTGGAGTACAAACAATAAAGATGTTCTTAACAAATCACTCAATAAATAAAGAGAAGACCAAACCTGCCCTCTCTCAGTATGAGTTTTATTGAAATGAGTCGTCCAACTTTTCACGACTGGACAATTCATCTAGAATTCGATTTTGGCAACGACTTAGCTTAAGCTTTACGACGTTTTGCAAATGCTAGTCCCAGCATAGAGAGTAATCCCAGACCTGCAAGTGTTAGAGATGATTCAGCAGAACCTGTTTTTGGAAGAGTTGCCGGAGCCTGATAGGTCTGAACTGGTTTCTTTCCCTTCTTCACTCCCGTTGTAGTGACTTTCAAAACCTTTCGCTCATTCTTAGAAACGAGGTTGGTTGGGTCGTCTGTCTCAAGGGCTGCAAGAGCTGCTTTCAAAGCTTCAAGTTTGGCATTTTCAACTCTATATGTTTCTTCCTTACTTGCCAAGTTTACTTTAGCATCATTGAGAGCCGCTTCTGCTTCTTTTAGAAGAGCAGGGGCATTTTGCAAGCGAGTAACATAGTCTTTAGCAGCTTGAACAGCGCGTTGAACTTCTTCCAGAGCTGTAGCCGCAGCAGTTGCCTTTTCTTGAGCGGTCGCTGTAGCTGCTTTCAATTCGGCAAGTTTGGCATTAGCTTCCTCAGCTGTTTTTTGCGCAGTTGCTTGGGCTGCTTCTTTTTCTTTCAAGCTTGCTTGAGCTTTAGCTAAAACTGCAAGCTTAGCCTTGGTTTCTTCAGAAGCCGAATTCTTGCTATTTTCGAGTTCAGCTTGGTAAGTACGTTCCGCCTTGGCCAACTTGTCCTTAGCAGTTTTCACAACCTCACGCAGTAATGGGGCTGTCTCCTGCTTGTTCTGAGCATTTGTCAACGTACGTTGAGCAGCGTCCAACTTAGCTTGTGAAGCCGCCAAATCTTTACGAGCAGCGTCTGACTCTTGATTATTGGACTTTGGATTGATCAAGGCTGGTGTGATTTTGGAAGGGTCGACGATATCCCAAGTCCCAAAAACAACAAATTGAATTCGGTTAAATTTACCATTGTTGCTAAAACCAACTCCCATATATGCAACTTTATCATGTCCTATTTTGTATCCAACTACTTTTTGAGCCCAAATTAGTGATGTTCCAGATATAGAGCTTTCCTTTATATCAAACAACTGAAATTTAACATTCTCATAAACTACTTTTTTCAAGTAATCAACAGATACATTCTCTTGATTATCTAGAACAGGATAATAATCAAGCTGAGGAAAGCCATATCTTTTGTATCCAAACTTATCAAGTCCAAATTTAGCAACTGCTTCATCTGAGCGTATTACTCCAACAGTTAAAACCTGTCCATTATCTTTATGCAAAACTACTGCATTTTCACGGCCAGCTCGACTTAGAGCTGCTGCATAATCAATAGTATTTTGCGTTAGTCTGACTGGTCCTGTACCAGCCTGCTTACGGATTTGATTTAGCAAATCTTGTGCATAGTAGTTAATTTCCATTAGAACATCATTTGGAATGGCATTGATATTGACCATGCGTTGAGCATCTTTTGGATT
>CBDFAZ010000058.1:0-11791 GCA_965245685.1 uncultured Streptococcus sp.
CGTTTCTGACTCGAACCTGATAAGAAGAGCAGAGCAGTCAAGCCGATAGCTTCAGTCCACGTTTTACATACATCAAAAATCTGTCCAGCAAGCTCAGTATTTGGTGCTAGAATCAAGAGTTGTTGGGCTTTTTTCTTTTGTAGTCTGAGAAGACTTGGTAGGAGGTAAGCTAGGGTCTTACCAGTTCCTGTTGGGCTCACTCCTAGAAGATTTTCTCCCGCAAGAAGGGGTTCAAATAGTTGAGTTTGAATGGGGGTAAATTCTTGGAAACCGAGTTGGTCACTCAGTTCTTGCCATTCAGTCGGTAGTTTGGTTTTCATTTTTCTGCCTCAAATCTAATGCCAGCAGTCTGGCGCATGGTATATAGTAGCTCATGAACTGAACTTGCATCTTCCAGCCAAGTTTGGTAGAGATTCAGATCTGGTTGATGAATCATGTGTGCAAATGCAGCGACTTCCTCAGTCATCGTATGAGGAGCCTGTTGGATAGGGAGTTGGACTTGATTGCCTTGATGGTCGGTAAAAATAGCTGAGCTGACATGTTCGATGGTGTTGAGGGTCAAGGTACTATCTGTCGTATAAATCTCGCAAGGAAGATTGGAAGTGATGTTTTTCCCTGCCTTGATATGAACTTGATAGTCTGGGTAGAAGAGGATTCCATCTCCATTCAGGTCCATGCTATTGTCAAGCTGTTGAGCCATGTAGGTCGCGTCCTGAGCCTTTCCAAAGAGGCGAACGGCAGCGTAGAGAGGATAAATCCCCAAATCCATAAGGGCTCCGCCAGCAAAACGATTTGAGAAGACATTAGGTGTCTCCCCAGCCAACAAGTTAGGCATTTTGGAAGAATACTTGGCATAGTTGAAATCTGCTCCCAAAATTTGTTTGTCTGCTAAAAAGTTTTTGATGACAGTGAAAGCTTTTTCATGGTAATTGCGAGCTGCTTCGAAGATAAAACAGTGATTTTTCTCAGCTGTATGTCTCAAATCTAGCCATTCTTGTGGCTGAGTGACAGCTGGCTTTTCAAGAATGACATGTTTACCTGCAGACAATGCAGCTTTTGCCTGAGCAAAATGCAAGGAGTTTGGGCTAGCAATATAGACCACATCAAAGGAGCTCTTGAAGAAGTCTGCTACTTGATCAAAGAGTTGGATATCCTGATAGCGAGAAGCAAAGGTTGCTGCAGTTTCTAGTTTTCTAGAATAGACTGCGACCAGCTTGTATTCTCCACTGGTATGGGCTGCTTCTATGAAGTGGTGGCTGATAGCCCCTGTTCCGATGACACCTAATTTAAGCATAGTTACTCCTTTTCCGATTTCAAATCCTTCTTTCATTATAACATAGATAGACAGGACTATCCAACAGAGGGGAAAAAATTTCAAATAAGCTACTAGGTCTTTTCCAAAGAAAGTGGTACAATAATGAGATGAGTAAATGAAATGGGAGGGAAAATGAGGTTATTACCCATAAGAAAAATATCACGTCAGTCTAAGAGGCTAGCGCTTTTTTTGACTTTTTGTGCAGGTTATGTAGATGCCTATACGTTTATTGTACGAGGGAATACTCTTGTAGCTGGACAAACTGGGAATGTCGTCTTTCTTTCAGTAGAATTAATTCAAAATAATGTTTCAGATGTTAGGGACAAGGTTCTCACATTGCTAGCTTTTATGATGGGGGTCTTTTTATTAACTGTTTATAAGGAAAAATTGAGAATTGTGAAAAAGCCCATTCTGTCATTGCTTCCTTTAGCAATCTTATCAATCATTATTGGTTTTGTGCCGCAGACTGTAGATAATATCTATCTAGTACCGCCCTTAGCCTTCTGTATGGGATTGGTGACAACTGCTTTTGGAGAAGTGTCGGGTATTGCCTATAATAACGCTTTTATGACAGGGAATATCAAACGGACCATGCTGGCTTTTGGAGATTATTTCCGAACCAAGCACACACCTTTTTTGCGTGAAGGATTCATATTTGTTAGCCTGCTTAGTAGTTTTGTCCTTGGCGTTGTCTTTTCAGCCTATTTGACGATTTTCTATCATGAAAAGACCATTCTTGGTGTTCCTATTATGATGAGTATTTTTTACCTCAGCATGCTTTTTGCCTCTTGGCAGAAAAAAGTAAAAGAAAAAGCTTCATTTTAGGTGTTATTACTTGTAAGAAAATAGGAGATATGCTATACTTGAAGAGTTGACTATGCACGTTCCTGTGCAACCGCACGAACATCGTTGCTTGATTATTCAAGTTTAAGTGGTTTGTCCCACGATGCTAGGCGAGTCTTCACAAAAAAATCGGGGAAACCCATAAAAATCATAGGAGGTGCATAATGAGCACATACGCAATCATTAAAACTGGCGGAAAACAAGTTAAAGTTGAAGTTGGTCAAGCAATCTACGTTGAAAAGTTAAACGCTGAAGCTGGTCAAGATGTTACTTTTGACGAAGTTGTTCTCGTTGGTGGTGAAAACACTGTTGTCGGAACTCCGCTTGTTGCTGGAGCTTCTGTCGTCGGAACTGTTGAAAAACAAGGCAAGCAAAAGAAGGTTGTTACTTACAAGTACAAACCTAAAAAAGGCAGCCATCGTAAACAAGGTCACCGTCAACCATATACAAAAGTTGTCATCAACGCTATCAACGCTTAATTTTAAGGAGATTAAATGATACACGCAGTCTTTGAAAGAGCCGAAGATGGCGAACTGAGGCGTGCAGAAATCACAGGTCACGCCGCGAGTGGCGAATACGGCTATGATGTCGTGTGTGCGTCCGTTTCGACGCTCGCCATTAATTTTGTCAATTCAGTTGAGAAATTCGCAGGCTACGAACCGACCTTAGAATTAAATGAAGATGAAGGTGGATTCTTACGGGTTGAAATCCCGACAGATATTGCACCGAGCCAGAGAGAGATGACTCAGCTTTTCTTTGAATCATTTTTCCTTGGAATGGCAAACTTATCGGAGGACTCATCTGAGTTCGTCCAAACCAGAGTTATCACAGAAAACTAACACGGAGGAAAAATATTATGTTAAAAATGAATCTTGCTAACTTGCAACTATTCGCCCACAAAAAAGGTGGAGGTTCTACATCTAACGGACGTGATTCACAAGCAAAACGTCTGGGAGCTAAAGCAGCTGACGGTCAAACCGTAACAGGCGGCTCTATCCTTTACCGTCAACGTGGCACTCACATCCATGCAGGTGTCAACGTTGGACGCGGCGGAGATGATACTTTGTTCGCAAAAGTTGAAGGCGTAGTACGCTTTGAACGCAAAGGACGCGATAAGAAACAAGTTTCTGTTTACCCAATCGCTAAATAATTAATAAGAAATCCCCATGCTCGGATATTGAGCATGGGGATTTCTTATTAGAGATGGCACGATAAAGCATTTATTAATTCATGATGATGCTCATCAATTTTAGCATACAAACTCTGATAATATTCTAAAATTTTAATTTTTAGACTAATAAATATTTGAAATCGCTTGCAGTTCCTATTTTTTTATGTTATTCTATATAAAATAGATGCAATCATGTTTCTAAATCTAAAAAGATAAGGAGAAATTATGGAAAAAGAATCATTTAAACTTCCAGGCTTTTCATTGTATAAATTGAAAGTTGGATTAGCATCAGCAACTCTTCTATTTGCCTTTTCACAAGCTTCGCATGTTTTTGCAGACCAGGTTGGCACACCACCTTCAAGCAGTATAGCAAAAACTGAAGCAGTAAGGTCTCCGATTGAAGCTGCTGGTACTGAAATTGCTGCTGATACGACGAAACCTGTTGTTGAAGAATCTACAGCGAAACCAGGAGATTTGATCGATGTCTCAAAAAATGTATCACCTGTTGATGTCAAAGAAAGTCAAGAAGGCAATCAAACAGTCCGTGTAGAAACGTCGACTGTTGATGTTACAAAGACAGAAGTGGCTCCGGCAAAGGTTGATAAGGCGCCAGAGCCAATAACTAGACGTACTGAAAATACTTTATCTGGCACAGATGAAAATGGGAATCCCTATACGCAGTATGAGCGAGTAGATAAGACTACAACTATTACCTACACCTCAACGCCACCAACTGTGACAAAAGCTGGTTCAGCTGATATTGTATTTGTTGTCGACCGTTCAGGATCCATGGGTGGCACAATTGATATTGTTCGTGCAAATATTAATGAATTTGTGCGAAATATTACTAAAGAGGGGATTACAGCACGTTTTGGCTTGGCAACATTTAGTGATGAAGTCTACGGCCGTAATTCTGGCAGCAAAGATGAAGATACGGTTCTAACACGGTTTGGGTCATCTTATTTTACAACTGATCCGGCTGAGCTCGAAAAAGCGTTAGCTGCGATTCGTATAGCGAGTGGAGGAGATACTCCGGAAACACCAACTCCTGCCCTGAACCAGATTATTTCGACCTATGATTGGTCTAAGTCATCTAAAAATAAGAAATTCGTCGTTTTATTAACAGATGCTGAAATGAAAGAAGACCCTTCAATTCCAACGGTTGCTGATACACTTGCGGCTTTGAAAGCTGCTGGTATAGAAAGAACTGTAGCAACGGTAAAAGCGATTGAGGGAATTTACAAAAATTTTGCAACAGAAGGCAGAGTGCTTGATATCGAAAATAACCTAGCTGATGCTCTAACAAAAGGAACCACTTCATGGATTGTTGAAAGTGTCAATGAAGCTCGTTACTATAAAATCATAAAAGATAGTTATCAATTCTATCTTGAACGTCGTACTACAATGCCTACATCTACCGTCTATCATGTTCAAGCACCAACACTTTTGGCCAAATCTGAACAGTCTCTTCCTAAAACAGGAAGTAGCGAAAAGGCAGTCTATAGTGTTGTGGGGCTTGGTTTGCTTCTGACTGGATTGGGGCTAGGTATTAGTGTAAGAAAATCAGAAGAACAATAACCATCTGCTAAAAAATGAATTTCCCATTAGAGGGGGTTTGAATAAAACAAACACCAGAAACGAAGACACACGTTCTCATTTCTGGTGTTTTTCATTATGGTGTAACTTCTTCGTCTTTTATATTGACAACGCCATACCAATTTGCGTAATAGGTCTTTCCTTTGTAGTTGACAATAGTTTCCCTATAAAGTTCACCATACTCACCAAAGTAATAGTAATACTTGCCAATCTTAAAAAGACCGTTTTCATAAGCTGTTCCATCTTCACCAAAGTAATAAGTATATTCAGAGTAATTAACAAATCTGTTTTTAACCATTTCTCCGTTAGAATCAAAGAAGTATAGTTTGCCATCAATAGTGTAAGTATTGATGACCCGTCGTCCTTTTTCGTCGAAATAATACGTCTTCCCGGTTGGGCTGGTATAGAAGGAATTTTTTAAATTCGTCGGAATTTGTTCAGCTGCATCATCTTGAACTTTGTATGTATTACCATAGCGGTCCGCCCTGTAGTATTTACCCTCGTGAAGAACGATTCTATTTTCAATTCTTTCACCAGACTCATCATAAAAAGCGCCAGGGAACTCACGCTTAGGTGCTTCCGGAACCTTGATAGGTTCAGAATCATCAAAGATAGTAGGGTCGTCCTCAATGTCGGGTACACTAGGATCGTAAATACCAACTTCACGTCTAGAAGCCCAGTCTGGGATTGACTTGTTCTCCGCTTGGACTGTTCCGGTAGAAATCAAAGCAGCTGCCAAAGTCGCAGCAGAAACGAGTGAAAGACCCAACCAGTAGCGTTGGTTGAACATTGTTTTGGTGTTCTTTTCTTGTCTCATAGCAAATCCTTTCTATGCAACTGTTAGTATAAGATTAAAGAATCTCATTTTTAACAGTTAGGTTATGTTGTTTCTATAAAATTATACCTCTGTAACATTTCTATAATATTGTAATATTATTTCATTTTTATAGAGATTATATTACTAATTGGTGATAAAAACAAACAAGAGTTAGATAATATGTAAACGTTTACAAACATAATTTTTTGTGCTATTATTATAGGGATGAAAGGAGAATGCCTATGATGAAAAGGTATAAATTGCTATTGGTACTTGCCTTGTCATTACTAGTTATTTGGCCATTTGGAGCCATAAAAGCAGATACGGCTAATCAGCCGCCGGAAGCTGCTAACCAGTCTGAACAAGCAAGTGCAACAGTTGCAACGGACTCTTCTGATAGTAGTGCAGGGGCTAGGGGCACGCCAAGTCAGGATGGTCAGATTGCTGCAAAAGCTCTGCCGGTCTCTGATGCTCCATCAGTCGCAACTACTGAAGCAGATACATCAAGTCAAGCTGGTAACACGGGGAATTTGTTAGAAGATTCTGCCAAACCAGCGACAGCTCGGTCTGCAGAAGTTTCCGCAGCTGCCAATCAGCCGCAGGGTCAGGCAGCGAGTGATGCTCCGCCGGCTTCTAAGAGAGTACAGGAGCTTGTGGCGGATATGACAGTTCGTCAGAAGATTACCCAGATGCTGATGCCTGACTTCAGAAAATGGCAGCAAGAGGGCCAAGCCTCTCAGACCGATATGACGGAGCTTAATAAAGAAGTGGCAGAAGCGGTTGATAAATACGACTTTGGCGGAGTTATTCTTTTTGCTGAGAATGTGAAGGGAACTGCTCAAACCTTAGCCTTGACGCAGGCCCTGCAGCAAGCAGCTATTAGTAACCAAGCTAATAATGGTAAATTGCCGCTCTTGCTCGCGATTGACCAAGAAGGTGGTATCGTCTATCGTTTGGGCAGTGGGACTGCTCTTCCTGGCAACATGGCAGTTGGCGCGACGCGAGATCCAGAATTGGCTAATCAAGCAGGTCAAATCATCGGACGGGAACTATCGGCTCTAGGTTTAAATGTCAACTTTGCTCCTGTTTTTGATACAAATAACAATCCGCAGAATCCCGTTATTGGTTTACGGTCCTTCTCTTCTGACCCTAAGGTTGTTGCTCGCTTGGGAACGGCTATGATGGAGGGGATTCAGAAATACAATGTCGCAGTAGCGGCTAAGCATTTTCCTGGTCATGGTGATACGGAGGTAGACTCTCACACTGGTCTGCCTCTGGTAGATAAGTCCTATGCGGAGCTAGAAGCCTTGGAGTTGCTTCCATTCAAGGCTGCCATTGACAAAAATGCTGATATGCTGATGACAGCTCATATTCAATATCCTCAGATTGAAAAAGACACGTTTATATCTAAGCAAACTGGGGAAACCATTTATATCCCTGCCACCTTGTCTGATGATATTATTACTGGCATTGTTCGTAAAAAGTTCGGCTACAAGGGTGTAGTAGTATCTGATGCTATGGGCATGGATGCGATTGCTAAGAACTTCGGAGAATCTGAAGCAGCTATTATGGCTATCAAATCTGGTGTAGATGTAGTTCTGATGCCAACTGTCTTACGCAGCAAGAGTGATTTGGCCAAGATTGATAAGATTATCAGTGATATTGCGCAGGCAGTTCAGAGAGGCGATATTCCAGTCAGCAGATTGGATGAGTCAGTGACCCGAATCTTGAATCTAAAAGAAAAACGGGGTATTTTAGACTTTGACCTATCTGAGCGGACCCAAGCCAAGGCTGAAGCAACTGTTGGCTCAGAGTTAAACAGAGATACCGAGAAAAAAATCGCTGCTAGTGCAGTGACGGTAGTTAAAAACGATGATACTATTCTGCCCTTTAAGGTCAAATCTGGCGACAGGATTTTGCTGTTAGCAGCCTATGACGATGAAGTGCCTGGACTAGAGCTGGGCGTCAAGCGTCTGATAGCTGACGGAGTGATTCCAGCAGGTGTCACATACGAAGCACTGAACTACAGCAAGACAACCAAGTTGGAAGATTTGAAAGGAAAGATTGACCAGGCTACTCACCTTGTTCTGATTTCTGAAATTGGCCGTCAATCTCAACTGGCTACCGATTTCTGGCTGACAAGGGTTCCGACAGAGGTCGTGGACTATGCAAATGCAACTGGGAAACAGGCAGCTGTCATGAGCATTTCCAAACCTTATGATGTAGCGAATTATCCTAATGCCAAGGCTATTGTAGCGGTCTATGGAAACAAGGGCATGGATCCAACTGAGTCTCTGAAGCCGGACAATGCTTTTGGTCCTAATATCCCAGCTGGTGTGGAAGTCATTTTCAACGGTCAAAAACATGTTGGAACGCTACCAGTAAATGTGCCGCTCATCAAGGATGGTATCATGTCAGAGACAGAGGTTGCTTATCCTATCGGGCATGGTCTCTTTTATACCGATCCAGTTAAGGATAGCAAAGTCAATGTTCCAACATCTGCTCAGCTAGATCAGCTTTTTACAGCTACCGTTAACCTGAGTGGACTAAACGGTCTAGAGAAAAATGACTACCGTCTTGCCCTTAAGCTGGATACTCAGCACTTCAGCATTCTCCCTAGTCCAGATTATACCATCTCTGGCGATACTGTTCTGATTCCTAAAAAAGCCAATGATACTAATCCGGTTGAGATTGGCTTGAAAGGCTTAGTGGAAGGTCAGTTCAGTCCAGTGCTTTCCCTAACCTTGATTGACAGTCAAGACAGAGAATTCAGCATGGGAGAAGGTTATTACAAGGAGCTTGTTCAGATTACTGCAGCTAGGCAGAGCATGGTCCCAGGTCAACAAAATCCTCCGCAGTTGAGTTTGCGTTCTGTTGAACCTGTAAGTTCTCGTAGACAACTAAGTCAGCAGGCTACACAGTTTGGTCAGCTTCCTAAAACAGGAGACAGCAGCAGTTTGTTCTTAGTCTTGCTGGGTGCCTTATTCTTGTTTGGAGTTGTCTATCTGTATGGCTTATCATACCGAAGACTATAAGAAATAAAAAATGAGAATTCAGCAGTAATATTTTTACAGTTTTACTCATTCTTGATAAAATAACAAAAAGGAAGAATCCAAAGCAACTTTGCAGTAAAAGCGGATTCTTCCTTTTTTATTTGGAAATTTGCAGAAATGCAGTAAGGGAAAGCTTTTGTGAGCTTGCTAAAAGTACCCGCCCTTTAATATTTTACTCAACTGTCATCGGTTTACTATTTACTTTTTATACGTTTTTTGGTATAATAGTTCATGTTATAAAATGTAACATCAAAGGAGGTTCTATCCATGAAAGCATCAAAATGGCTGATTGCGACTGGAGTTGCACTGAGTGCCGGGCTATTGCTGACGGCTTGTAGCCAGTCTTCATCTAGCACAAATAATTATACTTACGTTTATAGTTCAGACCCTGACAGCTTGAACTATCTTGCTACAAACCGTGCAACGACAGGTGATGTCATTTCCAACTTGGTCGATGGACTTTTTGAAAATGACAAGTACGGGAATCTGGTTCCCTCAATCGCCAAGTCATGGACAGTTTCCAAGGATGGTCTGACCTATACTTATAAGCTGCGTGATGATGCTAAATGGTACACATCCGATGGTGAAGAATATGCAGAAGTAAAGGCCCAGGACTTTGTGACTGGCTTGAAATATGCAGCGGATGAAAATTCTGAAGCTATTTATCTAGTTCAGGACTCTGTGAAGGGCTTGGATGCTTATATCAAGGGTGAAGATAAGAATTTTGACAATGTTGGTGTCAAGGCTATTGACGACCATACCCTGCAATATACTCTGGCTCGTCCTGAGCCTTATTGGAACTCTAAAACGACAAGTACGATTCTCTTCCCAGTCAATGAAGAGTTTCTGAAAGCAGAAGGAAGCAATTTTGGCTCTGTCAAGCCGTCTAGCATCCTCTATAATGGTCCTTACTTGCTCAAATCTCTGACTTCCAAGTCTGTGATGGAATTTGTCAAAAACCCAAATTACTATGACAAAGACAATGTCACTCTGGATAGTATCAAGCTGACCTATTATGATGGAAATGATCAGGAAGCACTCATTCGTAACTTCAGCGATGGCGTTTACAGCACAGCTCGTCTCTATCCGAATAGCTCAGGCTTTGCCTCAGTCAAGAAGAAATATGCGGACAATATCGTATACAGTCCGCAGGATTCTACTTCTTATTACTATAATTTCAACTACAACCGTCAGTCTTACAATCATACTTCTAAAACAACAGACGCTCAAAAGTCTGCGACCAACGAAGCGATCATGAACAAAGTCTTCCGTCAGGCTATCAACTTTGCCTTTGACCGTACATCTTATGGTGCGCAAGGAAATGGTGAAGACGGAGCGACTAAGGTCTTGAGAAATACCTTGGTACCGCCTAGCTTTGTCCAAATTGGCGACAAGGATTTTGGAACTGTTGTTGGGGAAAAATTAGTTAATTATGGCAGTCAATGGCAAGGAATTGACCTCTCTGACGCTCAAGATCCTTACTACAATCCTGAAAAAGCCAAGGCGAAATTTGCAGAAGCGAAGCAAGCCTTGCAGGCTAAGGGAGTTGAATTCCCGATTCACTTAGATATGCCAGTGGATCAGTCTAGCACGATTGGCGTTCAATGGGCTAGCTCAACCAAGCAGTCTATCGAATCGGCTCTGGGAGCGGAAAATGTCGTGATTGACCTGCAAAAGATGAGCACAGACGATCTTAATAATATCACTTATTTTGCTAACTCTGCTGCTCAGAAAGACTATGATATGTCTACTGGTGGTTGGACAGGTGACTACCAAGATCCTTCTACTTACCTTGATACTCTCAATATCAAGAACGGCGGAAGCTTGAAAAACTTTGGTTTTGAGCCAGGTCAAGACAATGATAAGATTAAAGAGCTGGGCTTGGATACCTATACTAAGATGCTGGAAGAAGCCAATGCAGAAACCAACGATGTGCAGTTGCGTTACGAAAAGTATGCAGAAGCGGAAGCATGGTTGCTAGATAGTGGCTTGATTATCCCGACTGTATCACAAGGGGCAACACCGTCTGTTACTAAATCAGTGCCATTTACAAAGGCCTACTCACCAGTTGGTGTCAAAGGTTCAGCCTACAACTTCAAGCTGACCCAGCTTCAGAAGGATGTAGTAACAACCAAAGAATACGAAGGGGCTAAGAAAAAATGGAAAGAAGAAGCTACTGCGGCAAATAAAAAAGCCCAGGAAGAACTTGCTGACCACGTTGAAAAATAAAAACGATTAACTTAGCGACATTGGGGCTAGATTTTTCCAGTCCCTTTTTGAATGACTAGACAGGGCTATTCGTGGTAGAATAGAAAGAAATACTGGAAAGAAGTGAGACAGATGCAGATAAGAATTTATAGTGCATTACCTGAGAAAGAAAAGCAGGTATTATTTGAATTAGTTCAAGAGTGTAATAAGGCAGATGGAGGCTATCGACTGCCCTATCTGGATAATAATTATAATGTAGATCCTGAAATGCCAGCCTTTTTCTTGGCTGAGATGGATGGACAAACCATCGGCTTTTTATCAGTCTATGCGGATGAACCCGGCCAAGCAGAGGTTTCTCTCTATGTCTTGCCGGCGTATCGCCGTCAGGGTGTGGCTAATCAGCTTCTGGTTGCTTTTTCAAAAGTAGCTGATAAGTATGATTTGACCGAGATTGAGTATGTAGCAGAGCAGGCCTTTTTGAACGGTCATCCCGATTTTGCTCGGAGATTTATCTACCAAGAGGATGAATCAGAAATCTGGCTGGCTCAGCCTGCTCAAACTTTTCCTCTGGAAGAAAGAGAAGGGATAGAGGTCTTGCAGGGAAGTTTGGACTTAGCGGAGGAGATTGCAGACTTTCAGTCCCAAGCCTTTGAGACACCGCTAGATGTTGCTTTGAAATATGCCAGAGAAGCCGTCAGCAGCGTATCCAGCTTGCTCTATATCCTGAGAAAAGATGGTAGAGTTGTAGCTTCCGTGTCAGTTGATACGGATTTTGGCACCAATTATTT
>CBDFAZ010000059.1:0-11789 GCA_965245685.1 uncultured Streptococcus sp.
ATCTTCCGAGTGCACAAATCATGCAAACTAAAGGCCCGGCCAGGAGGCCGCTTCTCTGCTCTTTCCATCTTTCTCCTACTTCTGCTCGTTAATCTTTATGATTATTATACCATCCTTTCTCGAAATTAAAAACAGCAAGCCAAGTGGCTTGCTGTATCAGTTTATCACTCCCCCATCTCAATCCGCCAGCTGGCGGCTGTTTTTCTTTCTTGGATAAATTTGCTGTAGATACCTTGTTTGGCCAGTAAGTCTTGGTGTTTGCCTTGCTCGACAATGCGGCCTTGATCCAGCACTAGAATCTGGTCTGCATGCTCAACCGTCTTGAGTCGGTGGGCAATCATGATAATGGTCTTATCACGAGTCAAAGCCTGAATAGCCTGCATGAGGGCTTCTTCGTTCTCTGGATCAACATTGGCTGTTGCTTCATCCAGAATGATAATAGGTGCATTCTTGATAATAGCCCGAGCAATGGAAATGCGCTGACGCTCACCTCCAGAAAGACTAGCACCCCCTTCACCAATCTTGGTGTCATAACCATCAGGCAGTGAGAGGATAAAGTCATGACAGGCGGCTTTCTTAGCAGCCTCTATCACTTCTTCCTGACTGGCCTCCGGCTTGCCAAAACGAATGTTATTAGCAATAGTATCCTCAAAGAGATAGACGCTTTGGAAGACAAAGCTGAAATTACGAATCAGGCTGTCATAGCTGTAATCCCTGACATCATGCCCGTCCAAACTGATACTTCCCTGATCCACATCCCAGAAGCGGGCAATGAGGTTGCAGAATGTTGTTTTGCCTGATCCAGAAGGTCCGACCAAGGCAGTTGTTGTTTTTTCGGGAATGGTGAAGGAAACCTGGTCAATGATTTTCTTATTTCCATAAGAGAAGCTAACATCTCTCAGCTCAATCCGGCTGCTCTTAGGCTCAATATCCTGACCACTGATGTCCATCGGCTGGATAGCCAAGACTTGATTGACCATATCAACCGACAAATCAACAATGCGCAGGAGAGAAGAGAAAGACCCGACTCCGTCTAGATTTTCATAAATCATAAAACCACTGACAATCATCATAATGGTTACCAGCAGCTCCATACTGCCATTGAGATAAAAGTAGATAGAGAAAAGCCCCATAAAGAGACCAGTCAGTTTGGTCACTATGCCCTGGAGGGCAATGTAAGGTGAGGTCACGAGTGTCATTTTGGTATCTAGCTGACTCTTGCCTTCAATAGCCTTGGACAGCTTCTTGGCAGAACGGTTGACCAGATTATAGTTCTTAACTTCAGCAATCCCTTGGCTGTACTCTAAAACAACGGCTACTAGGTCCATATCCGCCTGATACTTGTCATCAGAAACCTTGCCAACTTGCCAACGCATGAGGGTATTTGGCAGGAGAAAGAGGACGAGACCCACCAAGAGAACCAGACCAACCCGCCAGTCATAGAGAAAGACCAAGACGGTTATGAGGCCAGTCGTCAGAAAGCCCTGCACTGTCATCATAACCACTCTGGTAGCTACATCAGACAGCCCTTCCAGTGTATTAGTCGTAACACTGGTAATCTTGCCCAAGCTATTTTGATTAAAGTAACCCATGGGTAGATAGCGCATGTGCTCGGCAATTTCAATCCGCTTCTGAGCACAGGTATGATAGCCCGCTTCCGTCTGAAGCATGGTAATTTTCAGGGTAATCCAGACGTTTAGGACAGTTGATAACAACATGATACCCAGAGCCAGCCAGAAGGTCTGCATAGAGAGATTCTTCTTAATCAGTCCCATAACGACTAGGCCGATTGCTGGGATACGCAGAGCGATGATAAAGGACTTGATGATGCCCAGATAAATAGATTGATAAAATTTCCTACGGTCCTCTGCCGTACAGAAATCAAAGAATTTCTTCAGTATATTAAGCATGAGTCAGCCCTCCTTCCATCTCACCACTATCCCTGGTAGCAATATGAGCCTGCCACATGGAAGCATAAAGCGGACTGGCTGCCAGCAATTCTTCATGCCGGCCTCTAGCTTCAATCCGACCATCATTGACCAGAACTATCTGGTCTGCACTCATAATCGTAGACAGCCTGTGGGCAATGACAATCAAGGTCCGTCCCTCAATCAGACGAGCTAGACTGGACTGGATACGTGCTTCATTTTCCGGATCTGTATAAGCAGTCGCTTCATCCAAAATAAGAATCGGCGCATCCTTAAGCATGGCACGGGCGATGGCAATCCGCTGACGCTCCCCACCAGATAGATGACCACCGCCAGAGCCCACCTGAGTCTCAAAGCCATCTTCCAGATTCATGATAAAGTCATAACAGCCACAGCGACGGGCAATGTCAATAACCTCGTCGTCCGAAGCTGCTGGATTTCCCATCCGGATATTTTCCATAATAGTCTCATCAAAGAGATAGTTATCCTGAGTCACGTAAGCAATCTGCCGACTGTAATAGTCTAGTGGAAGCTGACGAATATCCAGACCGCCATAGCTAATCTGACCAGAACTGACATCCCAGAAAGAAGCTAGAAGCTTGGCAATTGTAGACTTACCTGAGCCTGATGGGCCGACTAAAGCATTGATGCTGCCAGCCTTAATATCTAGCGAAATTCCTTGTAGCACCTCCTCTTCATCTGTATAGCCAAAGCTGACATCCGTCATGACTAGATCCCATCCTTTTGGAAGTTCTCTAAGCTCCTGAGGCCTTTTCAAATCAGGCTTTTCCAAAATATCAATGACTTGGCCAAAAATAGTCCTGATTTTCCGTAAATCGTCCATGTAACTAGCCACTAAAATCAGAGGAGTCAGAAGACTGAGCGAAAGAATAATCATTAGAATGAAATTGCTGGCAGTCAAGCTACCTTGCAGATAGAAATAACAGCCAGCCGGCAGCAGAAAGAGCAAGCCTGATGGCAGAAATGCAGTCACAATGCCCATCTCCAGATTGAACTTGCGCATCCACTCAATAAAACAGTCTGCTCCTTCTCTAGCAACCGTCACAAACTTATCATAAGAAAATTTTTCCTTGCCAAAAACCTTGATAACCTCAATCCCGTTGATGTATTCGACCGCTGTATCATTGAGCTTTTTAGTCTTGACCAGAGTATTTTGATAGTCTGCTTCGCTATTAGTAACCATCCGCATATAGGCCAATGCCACAATGGGAATAGTCAGGAGAGACAGCAAGGTCAGCCGCCAATCTATAACTAGCATAGCAATGAGGACAATCATCGGACCAAAAATCCCAGCAGTAAACTCTGGAATCAGGTGAGCCAAGGTCGTTTCGGTCGCATCCACCCGCTCAACGATAATGTTTTTATAACTGCCTGATGACTGACTAAGCACTGTACCTAGAGGCAGCCTAGCCAGCTTATCTGTCAGGCGGTGCCGCATTTCTGCTAGAATCTTAAAAGTAGCCGTATGTGACAGCATGGTGGAAATACCATGGAATCCCCAGTAACCAATCCAGGCCAGACCTGCCCAAGCTGACTGCTGCAAGTAGAAATTCCAGTTTTTATTGCCATACAAGAGCTGATTAATCATTCCACCAATAAAGAAATAAGGCAGGAATCCTGAAAGCACAGAGACAAAAGCAAAGATTAGACTGAGCACAAAATACATCTTATGAAGGGAAACAAAGTCCCAGATCCAATCAAGAACAGATTTTTTCTTCATAGAATTTCCTTCTTTCTATCAAAAACCTAGCAAACTTCCCCAGTCAAACAAGTCCATGATGGAATGGCAAAATTCCAGCGCCTGCTCTTGGGGCCAGTCTTGAGCCAAGGGCTCAAATACAGCTGTATAATAAGCTGTCATGCACGATCGCAGAAACTCGTGTTTGACCAAATGATTGATTTTTCCCTCTTTGTAAGCCAGCGCCAAATAGCGATAAGTCTCGTCTGCAGCCAAATGAGGCAGACGCATCCTGAAGTCCGCTTGCGAAGAACCCTGAGATTTAAAGAGCAAGAGCTGCATAATATCCTTATGATCATAGAGAATCCGCATCAGGGACTGGAGATCCTCCAAGCGATGGACCCACATATCAGACAGGTGTCCCTCTTCTAGGAAAGCATAGTCACGTCGCTTCTGCTCTTGTCCATACTGGTCTAAGGATGTCAGAGTAGGCTCAAACAGAGCACTAAAGAGACTGTCCTTACTCTCATAGCGCTTATAAAGAGCCCCAGTCGTCAAGCCAGCAGCGCGACAAATTCTCCGCAGTGAAGCATCCTGATAGCCATAAGCTAAGAACTCACTCCTTGCGCTTTCCAAGATTTTTTCATTTAACTCATCTGTTTCTTTTTTCATAGTTTTAATTCGATAACAGCGTTATCACCTTTCTACTTTTATTATAAATTCTGACAATTTAACTGTCAAGGAAAAACAAAAGAGAGCGAAAAATATTTTCATCGGTCTAGTTCTATTCCTTTTTTTCTTGTAAACATGACAAAAGGAGCTTGTGAACAAGCTCCTCTAGAATTTTAATTTTTATTAGGTGCATAAATCATGCCCGTACAGTCGAAATCTTCCTGCCTGCGAAAGCCGAGCTCTCGATAAAAAGCTAGATTTATATCTGATTGCTCCGTTGCCAACTGGATTTGGTAAACATCCTTAAAACTTTCCAGCGTCTGCTGAAGAAGGCTTCGGCCAATTCCCTGACGCTGGTACTGTGGATACACCAGCAAATCCTGAATAAAGACAATGGTAAGCCCATCTCCGACCCCTCGGATCAAACCACCCAACTCTTCATCGTCATCGTAGGCTGCCATCACAAACAAGGACTGATGGAAGGCTTGCTCTAACCGCCGAGGATGATTGGTGTAATTGCTCCAACCAACCGAAGCATAGAGATCTAGCACTGCTGCAAAATCTAGCTGTGGATTTGTTTTATAATGAATCATAGTCCTCTCCTTGTTTTTTCTCTGTTTGTTTGCATAAACCTTCTAAAACTTCATCGAACTTGAGTCAGCACTCCGTCTTGCATCTCATAGACCTTGTCAACTTCGTCCAGCAAGCGGGTATCATGAGTAATCATGACCACGCTCTTATGGAATTTCTGGGTCACCTCTTTGAGCAGATGGACCACGCGCTTAGCCCGCTCTGTATCCAGACTAGCTGTCGGCTCATCAGCCAAGATAATATCAGGGCTATTGTAAAGTGCTCTGGCGATAGCAGCTCTCTGCCTTTCCCCACCGGACAATTCTTTCGGATACTGCTTGAGAGTTCCTTTTAGATCTCGCAACTCAATCAGACTGTCTAGATCCGTCCTTTCCTTTTTAGATAAGCGGTCAATCAGCTGGAACTGGTCTTCGATTTACAAAAAAGGAATGAGATTAGAAGCCTGCAAAATAAAACCGAAATCATTGAAACGCAGGGCTGCCCGTTCCTTTTCCTTGAGCCGGGAAGTATCTTTCCCATGCAGAAGAATCTGTCCTTTTGAGGGTGTTTGTAAATGCCCCAGCAAGGTCAGAAGGGTTGTTTTACCCGAGCCTGACGGCCCAATAATAGCTACAAACTGCCCCGCTTCCAGTTGGAAATCAGTTGGTTTCAGAGCTTGAATTAGCGTATGCCCCTGGCCGTATTCTTTTGTAACCCCTTTTAGTTCTATGATTGACATTTACTCACCTCCGATTGCTGTAATAGGGTCAATTTTCAGAACCCGATGAATGGACAAAAGTCCGCCAGCCAGTGACATGAAAACAATCAGGACAATCAATCCAGCATAAGCTCGCCAGTCACTGTAAAAAGGCATAGAAGCCGGCAAGACTAGCTGGGTTCCCAAGAGAGCCAAGACAGCTAAGCTGATTCCCAGAGTGGACAGGATGAAAATCTGCCAAAAAATAGAAGCAATAATCTTCCCACTGGCAATCCCTTGGGCGCGCATAATACCGTAAAGATGGGTCTTTTGGATGGTAATGATGTACATGAAAATTCCCAATACCAAAAATGTAATCAGAACCATGGCCCCAATCATAAAGGAAAAAGTCAGTACCTGAGGCTGATAACCAGGGATATTTTCTATAAAATCACTCATAGAGAGCTGACTAAGGCCTGCTTCTTCAATCTTCTGACCATCCTTGACCACAAGTGCGCTGATATTCTTAACCTGACTTGAGCCGTACTTTAATTCCCTGAAATCATCTAGATCCATAAAAATTAAAGGTTGCGTAAAGAAGCTATTATCCTCTGTGAAACCAACAACCTGATAGAGGCGCTCGTTACCATTGAGCTGGAGTTGATCGCCTAGTTTTACACCTTTTTGCTGCAGACGCTTATCCGCAATAACTTCATAAGCATTCTCAGCAGGACGTCCCTCAATAATGTCAGGCGCTAGAAAACTATCCCAAGAGAGACCAAAAACCTGAGCATTGAGTTTATCAGTCCCATCTTCATAATTGGCCACTGCTGACGTTTGTCCCAAAGCAGCGATTGAGTCCCCTTGAAGCAGGCGGCTGTATTCCTCTTCCTTGAGAGTCGAAGCTATTAGATTCTTATTTGCGTACTCCGACAATACGATCGACTCAGCCTGCCATTGGTCCAAAGCCAAGCGATTGAGCCTAGCCAAACCAACGGAAAGACTGGATAAAAAGAAAACCATATAGGTAATGAGAAAGACCACAGCAACGACTAAACGATAGCGTCCGCGACTGTAGACAATCTCTTTAAAAGCTAAAAACAAAGCTGTCCTCCTTTGAGATATTCGAGACTATTATACCATAAAGAAACAAACTGGAAAAACTATCCTGTCAATCCCCCTCCATATGCTCTCTGACAAAACCTGCTAAACCAACAGCGGTCACCCTAGCATGAAAATCACTCATTTGCTGAACCTGATAGCGAGGATGAGCCAGCCAGTAAGTCAGAGTTCCCATAAAGGACGCGACCTGATGATTCAGCAGCAAATCTGCTTCTATATCCTCTAAATGTGGATCAGCCAAGGAAATACTCTGCCAGAAAATCTCCCTCAGAGCTTCCTGCAACCGCCGCGAACTAGCTGGACTGCCATTTGGACCCAAAAGAATAGCCAAGTCTTCCAAGTGAGTCTCAAAAAAATGAAAAAGATTTCGTTTCTCATGGATATAGTCTTCCACTTTAAAATCCTTTTCTAACTTGAACAAGCATGCAGAATCTAGAGTCTCTTGATAATAGGCCTGCAAATCACCTAGCAAGCGGTCTTCTATCTTCTCCAGCAAATCATATTTATCCAAATAATGCCGATAAAAGGTACTGCGATTCACCTCTGCCAAGTCAATCAATTGACGAATACTGATAGTCTCAAAAGCCTGCTCTTTCATCAGCTGCAGCAAGCTAGTCTCTATCCTCTTTTCTGTCTTTCTTCTTTTTTTCTCATACATGCCATTCACCTCAAAATGCAACAGTCTCTCTAAAATTGATGCTTGTATGCCATCCAGCTCCCACTATATAATAAATATAAGCAGAAGACAAGAACAAGAGGATTAAAAAATGAAGATTATGATCAATCAAAAAGAAGTCAGTCAAGAAAGAATTGAGCAATGGCGGAAGCAGAGAATCCTTAAAGCAGCTAAGATACTTAATCTACAACTGCCGAATACTGACAACACGGAGATTTTAGACCAAGCCCTACTGGAAGCAAAAATGAAGCTGACATACGAGGAGCTAATCCAGCAAATCGGAACCAAACTCAAATGGAGCCAATATTTGATGAAATGGGCGGCCAAATGGTCCAAGAAACCACGAAAAAGAGCTGTTGTAACGATTTTTGCAAGTGGATTGACTGCTGCTTCTTTCAGTAAAAAGCTAGAAAAGTTGATGTTAGAAAAAACAAATGTTCATAAACGAGTCAATCTTGGTACCTGTCCAGACCATTATGCCATGCAGCCACACGGCAGCAAACTGGAAGTCATTGAGACGGCAGGAAACAGCCCACTGCCGACACAGTTTTTTCTTGACCTTGGTGGTGAAGCTGAGATAGAGGAGCCTCGTGATGCGTCTTATCCCTTCCAAACTGTCGGTACCGCCAGTCTAAGTCTAGCGAATGGTTGCAATATCGGTGGAATTCGCCATCAGTTTCGCGACACAGAAAAAGGCCTAGAAGCCCGATTCTGCGTCGAATTTCCCAGCCTTTGTCCAGACAGCCTTATCAAAGAACACCAGCTCCATCTGGCCGCCGAATGGTCAAAGTGGATAGCTTGGTGCAAAGAGCAAAAAGAATGAATTTCCTTTCATGAAAAGAACTACCAAGCTATTCAAAAACAGCCTACTGCCATCATAAAGAGACCGCAGCAAGGCTGTTTTTCTTCTACATTTAATCAAAGACAATCATGGACTTAATAGTCTTGCGTTCATCCATATCCTTATAAGCTTGATCAATCTCATCCAGCCTGTACTCACTAGTAAAGACCTTGCCCGGATTAATATCACCATCAAGAACTGCCTTGAGCAAGATTTGCTTGTCGTAAGTCGTGACAGAGGCCGCACCGCCTGCCACTGTAATATTTTGAGCAAAGGTAGAACAAAGAGCTCGGTTATTATAGTGAGGCACACCGACAAAGCCTAAGCGACCACCGTTGTGAAGGACTCCCAGAGCTTGATCAACAGCTTCTTCTGTCCCAACACATTCCAGAGCTGCATCTGCACCACCGCCTAGAATCTCACGCACCTTGGCAATTCCTTCTTCGCCGCGTTCTGTAACAACAGCTGTCGCACCTGACTCTAAAGCCATCTTTTGTCGATCTTCGTGACGGCTCATGAGAACGATTTGAGAAGCACCACGCATTTTAGCAGCAATAACAGCGCATTGTCCAACAGCTCCGTCACCAATAACGACCACCTTATCACCAGGCTTGACGTCTGCCACACGCGCGGCATGGTAACCCGTCGGCATGACATCAGCCAGTGTCAAGAGTGATTTGAGCATTCCTTCTGTATAATCAGAAGGCTGACCCGGAATTTTGATAAGAGCCCAGTTAGCGAATTCGAAGCGCATATATTCTGCTTGCACCCCGTCTGACCAGTTGTTCCCAATATGAGAATCACAAGTGCCATCAAATCCTGCCCGGCAGGCATCACATTGCCCGCATCCATGAGTAAATGGCGCAATAACAAAATCGCCAGGTTTAACAGTCGTTACTGCATCACCGATTTCTTCGACAATTCCAATCGCTTCATGCCCACTATTTTGATGGCCTGCTTCAATATCTGGACTGCGGTAGCGCCATAGGTCAGAGCCACAGACACAGGTCCGAACAATCCGAATAATGGCATCATCTGCCTCAATGATTTGCGGACGGTCAATATCAGCCAGTCCGACTTGACCTGCTTTTGTATAAACTGCCAATTTCATCGTTTCTTCTCCTTTGATATCTTTATAGTAACTATTATACAACTTAGAGCACCCTTCAAGTCAAATTTTTGACATCATTTAAGATAAAATTCTTATAAAAAAGAGAGTGGGACAGAAATCGGTAATTCGTTAGAATTCAATTTCGTCGTCCCACCTCCGCACAGTTGATTAGGGCTGTAAAAGCTGATGAAATCAGCTTAGTAGAGCCCACTCAACCACTGCGTCTTACTCGACAATCCAAAGACAATTGAGAGGCTAGGACTTTTGTCCCAGCCTCTAGTTTGATTTCCTCACTGCTCCTCCTGTTGTCCTGAGCAGAATAAGAAGCGCTTTACTGCTTGGTAAAGGTCAGAGTGTCTGGATCATCATCCAATTCGTCCACAATCAGCTGATTGCCATTTTGGCGGTAACTTTTGACATCATCGCCGACTATCAGTCTTTGATTAGCACTATCTACTTGTACCTGCTTGATTTCCTTGCTGCCATCGACCTCGGTCTCCGTCCAAGTACCAGTCGTACCATTGATTTCCAGGACATGCTGGTCACCATCATGGTCGGTTGCTTGGTAGCGCCCGTCTAGATTAGTAGCCTGCCCTGCATTTGATGATGACGAAGGCTGATTAGAGGATGATGTGGCTGATGATTGCGAAGTCTGATTCTGCGCAGATTGTGATGTTTGACCTTGTGTATTCTGTGATGAACTAGTATTCCCTCCTTGGTTAGTATTGCCTGAGCAAGCAGCTAATAGGACTGCTGCTGTCAGAGATAGAATTCCGATAAAGGCTTTTTTTGTAATAGTCATATCCTTTTCTCCTTTTTCTACATTTGTAGTTTATACTTATATTCTACACTTGTCTGTTTCATTTGTCAAGAAAAAATAGTTTTTATTATAAGGAAAATACATCTAAAGGAAATGACTCACTCTGACTGACCTTTGCTATTCAGACACTACTTGTTCTGTCAATCTTTCCGAGCTCGCTTGACAAAATAGTTCCCTGTCGTATAATGTTTCTATAAAAGATGAATGGAGAAAGTTATGCCAATCAGAAAAGCTCAAATCAGCGATATTCCTGCACTACAAGAACTCCTCCAGCAAATCCTGCTTGTCCATCATCAAGCTCGGCCGGACATTTTCAAGGCCAAAGGCAGTAAGTTTAGCAATGAAGAGCTAGAGAAGATTCTGGGACAAGAGTTCACCCCTATTTTCGTCTTTGAAAGTGAATCCAGAGAAATCCTCGGTCACCTCTTCTGCTCCATCAAGGAACCGAGCAGTCCTGTACTCAATCCCATCAAGACACTTTTTATTGAGGATTTATGTGTAGATGAGAAAGCCAGAGGGCAAAAGGTTGGCGAGCAGCTTTACCGCTTTGCGGAAGACTATGCTCGGAAAATCGGCTGCTATAATCTGACTCTCAATGTTTGGAACGACAATGTCGGAGCCCTGCGTTTCTATGAGCGGTTAGGGCTTCAGCCTCAGGAAACAGTGATGGAGAAGATTCTTTGATCTTGAAAGAACCGTTTCCGAAAGCGCGAGCAATAGTTTTCGTCTATACCCTACCAGCATAATTAACTATTTTATTTGCCGGGGAATTTTCGATACAATAGACCGTAATCCCTAATGAAAGTGAGAAATCTTATGACAAAATCAAAATTTCAACTGGTTGGATCTCTTCTGCGCCCAGAAAATCTGCGCCAGTATAAAACAGAAATTGAGCACCGCGATGATATTCAATATCCCTTCTACGACAGCTTCCCAGGCTACCATGAGACGGAAACAGCTGACATCAAGGAGATTATCGCTGAGCAAAAGGCTAAGGGGATTGACATCCTGACAGATGGAGAATACTCCAAGTCTATGTGGCATCTGGACTTTGTCTGGGGACTTAAGGGAATCGAGCGCTACATTTCTGACCACGGCTACACCTTCAAGGACCACGACGGCGGGCAATACGAGACCCGTAAGGATATTGGTATCCGCATCACAGCACCACTCTCTGGGAAAAACCATCACTTTATCGAGATTTATAAGCTAGTCAAGGAAGAGTCTGCTGGTGAAGATACTAAGTTAACTGTCTGGGGACCTGCCCATGCTTATACTGAGTTAGCTGTCTTTGACCGCTTGGCGGGACCAGGACAAGTTTATGAGACCAATGAAGACTTGAAAAAAGGCTTGATTCAGGCCTATAAGGAATTTTTGGACGACTATAAGGCTGCTGGAGGACAGATTATCCAGTTTGACGACTGTCTCTGGGAACTCTTTGACGAGTCCAATCCTGCTAGCTTCTTTGCGGAGGGCAATGCTAGTCTGTCTGACCTAGCAGACGAGTTTGTCGCTATTAATAACGAAGTCGTAGACTATGCCCATGAGTTGGGACTAACTGTCTGGACCCACAACTGCCGTGGTAACTACGAAAGCCGCTCTGCTGCTGAGGGTACCTACGAAGCTATCGCGGAAAAATTCCTACGTGACCAA
>CBDFAZ010000060.1:0-11534 GCA_965245685.1 uncultured Streptococcus sp.
AAGACCACTGACCCAACTCCGTTCCATTAAGGTTATTGAGAATTTCCGTCTGCACCGCCTCATCGGCCTGCCTAAAGGTCAGCTGGCTGGAAATTTCGTTGATGAAGATTTCCTTAGCCGCATCAGGATTCTGAAAGAGCTTATCCAGAGTGAAAGGGCTGCCGTCTGCACCGAGGTAGCTGTCAGCAACTTCCCGCTCTTCTCCTTTACTGATTTTCATCTCTTTGACATGATAGTCCTTGCGATGCACCAGTACTTCTTTAACATCCTTCAGGCTAGTTTCTTTTTCCTCAGCATAGTAGAAGGTCAATTCCTCAATCTTATCGCCTTTCTTCTGATTATCCTTAATCGTCTGGATATCTGCGTCCATCTGCTCCTTGACGCTTGCCATAACTTGACCATCCAGCAGAGGATAGAAGGACTCCACATAGTGGCTGCCAATCATCTTGCTCTGCTTTTCAGTATTTTCAGCGTGCAAGGTCTCTTCTTGGGCAATCAGCACACTAACCTTCTCTTGCAGTTCCTTTTCTTGGAAAATAGCGTAAATTTTTACAACACCCAGAAATAGAGCAGCAACAAAAGCTAAAGCTAGCAAGCTGAGAACGATGAGTGTTTTCTTACCGTGTTTCTTGTTATTTTGTCTTTTCATACACCTGTCCTAAATGAATAAAAATCATCATTTATCTTGCAAAATTTAACTACAGTTAGATGTTAAAGACTCTTCTCACGAATGACTTCCACCTTGTAGCCATCAGGATCTTTTACAAAATAATAATTAGGAGGGTTACCAGGAAGACCCTTTGGATCTGTCACTTCATAGCCTTTGGCCTTATGCTCAGCATGCAGACCTTCTAAGTCTGGCGTGCTAAGTGCCACATGAGCAAATCCGTCCCCAATCACATAAGGACCATGGTCATAGTTATAGGTCAGTTCCAGCTCATAATCATCGCCTTCCAAACCTAGATAAACGATAGTAAACTGATAATCTGGAAAATCCTTGCGACGAAGCTCCTTAAAGCCAAAAGCCTCTGCATAAAAAGCGATAGACGCTTCCAAATTCTCCACACGCAAACAAGTATGTAACATTTTTGATGCCATAATTTCACCTCATTCTTTCTTGTCTATTATTATACCCTATTTTGGGCAAAACTTATATTAAATTTTAAAAAAAGTAAATAAAAGCAGATAAAAAGCAAGCCTTATTGGCTTGCTAAGAATTGTTTTTCAAAAACTGTTCAATGAAGTCGCTATACGAATTCCATTGAGGCATGGGAATGCTTTCTTTCTCAGCACTTCTTTTGATTTCAAAATATTGATCAACCCATTCGGCATAGCCTGAATGCATATGATTTGTGATCATTTCGGCAACCAAAGGCTGACTCAACATGAACTTCATTACTGGAACCAAGAGAAATAGGGGCAGGGATAGATATTTAGTAGGTTTATAACGATGTTTAGGAATGCCATATCGCTGACAGAGTTCTAAACCTTCTCGCCAAGCGCAAATCATCTTTCGAATTGCTTTTTTATCTTTCAAGAGTGCATCAAAAGTCCCCGCTTCTGCAACTGCACCTGCCATTACCGCCTCCTGAAGGCAGTGAACCTTCATCCAAGAAGCCAAGTCAGGCATAGCATCAATGCCTATCCCACTAGCTGTGAAGATAGGAGACAACTCTGATGTGTAAGAATCATCATCAAGTAAGGTAGCTTCTTTGAAAATGATAGCTTGGATCCGACCATCACTCTTTCGCCCTCCTCCAACAGAAGAAGGAAAAGCTAACGACACCTGGTTTCTGTCCAAATAAGAAGGAATCTTGGAGTTGATATTCCAGTTATTCTGTAAAATAAGTAAATGAGCTTTTTCCTTTATAGCCGCCAAATCATTCAATGCCTGCTCTAGTTGCAAACTATTTACCGTTAAGAGAATCAGGTCATAGTCTTGAGCAATGCTCGTCACCAATGGCGGCTGGAAATGATGTTCTTTATAGACCTGTTCATCTTTCCTTAAATCTTTAATAGAAAGTGTGAAGCCTTGCTCTAAAGTAGACAGCTTATGCTCTCTAACTAAGACAGTAACTTGATGTTGATTAGACAGTAACCAAGCGTATGTCAAACCGATTGTGCCAGCACCATAAACCAAAATGTTCATATTAGGCCTCTCCTGCTATTTAACAGAGCGCTTTTTCGTTTCCTTCAGTAGCAGTTTAACTTCAAAGACCGTTCCTTTTGGTTTGTTGTCCTTGACATAAATAGTGCCCTTGAAAGCATCTACAATCTGCTTGGCCAGAGATAGCCCCAGACCAAAGCCACCTTTCTGACGGGTCCGAGCCTTATCCACCCGATAAAAGCGATCAAAAATCTTCTTCTTATCTTCATCGCTGATGCCAGGGCCATTGTCCGCCACTCGGAAAATAAGGTAACGATCTGTCGAAGTAGCCATGACACTGATTACGCCATCATCATCTGTGTACTTGATAGCATTGTCAAATAGGATGGTCATCAGTTGCTTTAGGAAAATTTGATCTGTCACAATGGAGTGCTTGATCATATTTTCTGAATGAAAGGCTTTTTTATTCTCTCTTGCGATAATGCAGTAATTAGCAAAGGTTGTATCAAAAAATTCTGGTTCGACTTCACCATATTGAGGCTTGATACCATCATCACGACGAGCCAGATTGAGAAGATTGGTCGTCAGCAAGCGCATATTCCGTACTTCATCCAAGCTAGAAGCAATATTTTCACTGCTCTGCATAATTGTAGCTTCAGGCTTACGAAAGAGCGTTTCTAAGCGGCTCTGCAATACCGCCAGAGGAGTCCGCAGCTCATGGCTGGCATTTTCCACGAAAGCCTTCTGCTTCTGGATACTTTCCAGCAAGGGCTTGACACTCATACGAGCTAGATAGATACTGGCAATCAGGGAAATTCCCCAAAAGCTGACCATAACCATGGCAATCAACTGCTCATGCTTGCCGCTGGTCTGCTCCAACTGGCTGATACTAGTCATGACCACAGCATACTTGATATCAGGATACTCATTATTGGGGTCAATATCAAAGAGATACGCCCGATAGCTTTCTGTCTGGCCAAAGCTGTTGCCAATCACAATTTCCTTGATCTGATTCAGATAGGACTTGTTAAAGTCCAAAGAATTAAAGTCCAGAAAGCCATCGCTCTTGCTGGTGGAAATATTCTTATAATTATCATCTAAAAGCAGGGCGAAAGTATTAGAACTGAAATTTGGCGTTGTCAGATTGTCAGGCTTAGGTTCTTCGTTTGGATCGCCATCTGGCTCTTTACTGCTTTTAGGACTTTTAGTGTTGACCTTATTGCTCGGATCAGACTGCTGACCTGTCGTCCGATAGGCTAAATCTGCTACCGAACTAGGATCATTACTCAGGTTTTTCAGATTTTCATCAACAGACGTATAAAGGCTGGAGCGCATAACCTGAATAATAATCAAGGTCATGGCTGAGAAGATTAATGTAAACAGCCCAAAATAGCGAATGAAATAAGAGAAATCATCCGCATAAAAGGTCTTCTTGATTTTATTCAGCATCTTTTAAAATGTAGCCGACACTACGAAGAGTATGTAGGTTTTTCGCAAATGCCGTTCCTTTCAGTTTTTTACGAATCTTGGAAACGTACACTTCAACAACGGAAACAGTGGTATCACTGTCAAAGCCCCACAGACGGTCAAAAATTTGAGTCTTAGGCAAGATTACATTTTGATTTTGCAAGAAATAAACCAAGAGGTCGAACTCTTTACCAAGCAACTCAACGTCTTTACCGTCTTTCAATGTTGAATTTGTGGATAGATTGACTGTCACATCACCATAAGAAAGAGTATTCTCGTTGAATTTACCAGCACGTTTCAAGAGCGCCTGGATCCGCATTTTCAGCTCTTCCAAATAGAAAGGTTTTGTCAGATAGTCATCAGCCCCGAGCTCAAAGCCATGTCCTTTATCATCCAAACTTTCCTTAGCTGTCATGATGAGAACAGGTGTTGTGACTCCTTTCGCTCGGAGATCTTTCAGCACTTGGAAACCATCCTTTTCAGGCAGCATGAGATCCAGCAAGATGAGGTCATAAACACCACTCTCTGCTTCATATAGACCTTCTTCGCCATCAAAAACCTGCATTACATCTGCAAAATCATCCAAAAAATCAAAAACTGAGTTTGACAGTCCAAGGTCATCTTCTACCAATAGAATTTTAATCATCTTTCTTTCCTCCAATAAAACTTTCCAAGATTATGTCTTTTGGTTTTTGTTTTATTTGCTATTCTTATTATATCATGACTTGGGTCAAAATCAGTAAGTTTTTTCTACGACTGCGACGTATTATTTTCTTTTGTCGACTTATTATTGTTCTTGTCCGATTGTTCATTTGTGTTCGTTGAAGACTTTTTCTTGTTTTTCTTCCCGTTGTCATTTTGCTGAGCAGAAGAATCCTTGCTCTTGTCCTTGCCAGACTGCTGACCGTCTTGAGGCGGCATTCCTTGGTCTTGACCGTTCTGTCCTGGACCACCATCCTGCGGCGGCATGCCATTACCCGGTCCGCCGTTTTGACCATTCTGACCTGGTTGCGGAGGCATGCTATTTCCTGCATCCTGACTATTTTGTCCCTGCTCCGGTGCTCCAGGTACAGTAGCTGGCTGTTGAATAGCTGATTGCTGACTGTTTGTACCGTGAATAGCTGTCGCAAGACCATAACCACCCAGAAGTCCGACTGCTAGAGCACTACCCGTTGCAACCGTCAGCCACCATTTGGTACTTTTTTCTACAACAATCATTTTTTCCATATCCATTTAATCTATTACCTTCTTTCTTTTTTTATTTTTCTGACTCATTATATCAAGCAAGAAGCTAATGCAGCTTAAAAGTCATCCAATGCACATCCTTTCACTAGAATAGCATTATCGTATATTTTTTTACTTAAACAGGGCTGAATTTTTTCTTAAAAAAGGCTGAAAGATGGGAAAACGAAGCATGAAAAAGAATTTTTGCAATTCTCTTTCTAAACTGGATGGTATAAAAAATTGCTCAAAAATTCGCAGTAAAAAAGACTGGGACAAAATTGTCTCAGTCTTGATTTATCATGTTCAAAAGCTCTTGATGCAGGAGCTACTTATCTTTTTACGACTCTTTCTTAGAAGAACGGAAGCCAGCTGAAGCAAGTAAGGCTGCAAAACCAAGATAGGTGAGCAGAGTGCTCTCATTACTTCCCGTTTTAGGAAGTTGTCCTTGAGAAGTTCTTTCTTTAGCTTGGTAGCTGACAGATAACTGCAAGTTGCTTGCTTGCTTACTTGCAGATCTTGGATGCTGCCAATCCTGATTTGAAAAAGGCTGAAATTTCTGTGCTGTTTGAACAGTAATTTCTGCAGGAGGTGTCGAAACACTAACTTGATTGGATTCAATCCGGTATTGATCATTAATCAGCAAGCTGAAATGATTGGTATAGGTTCTGCCTGGATACAAGAGTCGACCGACTGCTGCTGGAGCTAGAGTCTCAGTCGCAGTATTCAAATCAGCATTGTATCGTTCAAGCAGACCAGGTGCAGCAACAAAAGTCAAGACCCTGGTGCTCGGGTCATAAGAAACCTCATAACCAGGACTTTTCGCTCTAGTCGCTTCTAGATCCAATTCAAAACCTTCTGGCAGGCGATCTTCCAATACAAACGAATGAATTGGCTGGCGGTAAGCCGGTAAAGCATCTGTTGTAAGATTCAAGACTGCAAAACTTCCCTGGCTAACCTCTTGTTGATGAATATTCTTCTTGGACTCATCCTCCAACTCTTCTCTGACTTTTAACTGAATAAAGAGCTGGTTATAGTGATAAGTTTGGGTCGGTACTTGAGGACGGCTTGGCAAAGCTTGATAGCTAGGTTCAGCCGGCTTTTGAGGAGGCTCTTTATAGTTCGGTTTTTCAGGCTCAGCAATCAAAGGCAGATCACTTTCTCTGACAGGTGACTGGGGCTCAGGCTGAAGAACAGGTTCTTGAGGGCACTGAGGTTCCTGCAAATAACTTGGTTCTTGAGGTACTGCCTGTAAAGCAATCTCTTCTTCATAAACTGGTTGTTTCGGATCCTCTCCACCGCTTACTTCTGGATCCTTCTGAGGCTGCTCAGGATCTTTGAGATAAGTAGGAGCTTGCGGTTCTTCTGGTAGTGCTTCTTCGACCGGTTTCTGCGGAAGACTCAGCAAGGGCCGTTCCTTCTCATAGGTCGGCTCTTCAACTGCAGCCGGCTCTTTCAATAAAGAAGGGGCACTCGGCTCTTCTGGCAACTCCTGATAAACTGGCTTTTGAGGTTGTAGAGGCTCAGCCAGATAAGTTGGCTCTTGCGGCAGAATTTCCACATCACTTTCCGGTAGAACTTCTGGCTCCTCAGGCTGAGTTGGCAGCGGAAGAGGCTGAGTTTCTGTCGGCTGGCTAGGAAGTTCTTGATAGGCTGGCTGAGCTGGCTCTTGCGGCAAAGATTGATAGACTGGCTGACTCGGAAGAGGATTCAAGGCTTTGACTCCCTCATAAGCCGGTTCCTGAGGTTGGGCAACCTCAGTCGGAGCGACAGGCTTCATTGGAACACCTTTGGCTTTAATATCAGAGTTAAAGACAAACCAAGCAGAACCCCGATTTCGTGAACCAATGTCAAAGGAAATGACATCGCCCTGGGCTTTACCGACGATAGCTCCATACCAGTTATAGGGACTAGTAGGCGTATCCCACTTATTATACTCAAATCGAGAGCCTTCCTTCTCATGGTTAATAGAAATATCGGCATGAACACTGGTATCTGGGTGAATGTTAATAGCAGATCCTGTGATAGGAACATATTCACCATTAAAATTCTTGATGTACTCAATCGCAGCTTTGTTCGTATTTAAAGATGAGAAGCTGACAAGAGAGCCTGTCATATCAAGCCTGTCTCCAGCCTCATCGAAAAATTCTACTTGGACATTGACTCGAGATTGGCCATGAAAATCCAAGGTCCACACAGTCAAGGTCGGATCCTTAACTAAGAAAACCGGCAGCCTATCCTGACTCTTCGTTGACTCTTTCAGAGTATAAGTATAGACAACTTTGGCGATTTTCTTGCCCTGAATACTGGAATTTTTGATATTGGTATAAGTAGCTACCAGAGGCACATCTTTTTGCAAAATGACTTTAGTCTGATGTTCTTTCCCTTTTAAAACACTGGTCAAAGCTCTCATTCCTGATTCATCCATTCTCCAAGAACGAACCTCCTCAGTCAGCTCATCATTGGTATAGGTTCTAATAGAGGGATCAAGTGTCAAGACAGCCTGGGGCTCAGATTTGAAAACAAATGGCTGGCTTTCAACCTTACTGAGATAACCTTCTTCACCTTTCTTAGCCTCTGCGTTTTGCATTTCTCTCTCATAAGTTGCAAATTCTGCATCATACTTAGCCTTGGCTGTATCATAGGCAGCTTTAGCCTTCTTATACTCCTCCAACAGCTTATCATAGCCGGCTTTCAAGCGGGCATTTTTTTCTTTAATGCTTGCATTTTCTTGCTCAATCACCGCATTCTGTGCTGAAATAGCTGCAAGGTTTGCCTCATAATCTTCTTTTAGTCTTTGATTTTCTGCTTCAATCCTTGCAATATCTGCTTTATTGGTCGCTAAGTCTGCCTGATAAGCAGTTAGTTTATTTTTGTTTTCCGTCTCAATCCGAGCAGTTTCTTCTTGGTAGGTAAGCAAGGCTTTCTCATATGCTTCCCGACTTTTCTGGTTGCTTTCGGTGATTCGAGCCACATCCTGCTCATATTGGGCTAATTGATTTTTATAAAGCTCTTGTTTTTCCTGATTTTGCTGACGAATTTGGGCGTTTTCAGCTTCAATGGCAGCATTACGGGCTGTTACTCCTGCTTTTTCTGACTCATAGACAGTTTGCCGCTTCTTATTTTCAGATTGAACACTCTCAATTTCAGCTTGATAGGCAGTCAAAGCCGCTTGATAATCTCTTTCTTTGGCCTCATTGGACGCCTCGATTTCAGAGCGATTCTTTTGATAAGTAGCTAATTTGATCTCATAGTCTTTCTCTGCTGCTTGATTTTTTTGTCGAATCTCAGCTAATCGCTCTTGATAAGCAGCTAAATCAGCCTGATACTGCTCCTTTAAGGCTGCATTTTTTTTCTGAACAGCTACATTTTGGGCCTCAATCTCTTTATTCTGCTCTTGGATTTTAGCCAAGGCTGTCTCATAAGATTGTTTAGATACTTGATTGGCTCTTTGAATACGTTCTACTTCCTGCTGGTAAGCCCTTAATTCTGACTGATACTGCTGCTCTAGCTCAGCATTTTCTTTCTGAACCTGAGCCAATTCTTTCTCATAGCCAGCCAAGGCAGCTTGATAAACAGCTTCTTTTTCTGCCTTAACCTGAGTCAGTCTGGATACTTCAGCTTCATACTGCTTGACTGCTTCCTGATAGGCCTTTTCAGCTGCCTGATTTCGTTCTGCTATGGCTGCATTTTCAGCTTGGGCTGTTTTGTTGTGAGCTGAGACCTGAGCAAACTTTTCATCATAGCGACGCTTTGCTTGAGCATTCTTCTCCTGAGTAGCTTTCAGCTCTGTAGCATAGCTCTCCATAGCAGTTTGGTAGTCTGCTTTCGCTTGAGCATTTTCTTGTAAAATTCGTGAACGCTCCTCTTGATAGGCTGCTAAAGCTGCTTGATAGGAGGTTTCTTTCTCTTGATTGATTTTTATTATACGGCTCAATTCTGCTTGATAAGCAGCCCTTTTCTGCTCATAGTCCGCCTGAAGCTGAGCATTTTCAGCTTGAATACGACTGGACTCTTGTTCATAGGAAGCTAAAGCCTTGTCATATCGGTCTTTCAAGACTTGATTGGCAGACTCTTTCTGGCTAAGTTCTTTCTCATAAGACTTCAGCTGCTCCTGATAAGTTGCTGTGGTTTCACGTATTTCCTTGACTTGGGTCGCATAATCTACTAGTGCAGTCTCACGTTTACTCGCAGCTTCTTCTGGATTTCTAGCTGTTCCTAAATCAACAGTCGGCTCCTGCTTTAGCTGGATACCCGCTTTCTCAGCCTCTGCCAAAGCTTGGTCCATTTCCGCATGGGAAACCTCTAAGGGAAGCTTGCCTTGACTTACAGGCTCTGACTGAGCAGGGGCAGCAGTTGGCTGGGGTGCTTCGGTTGGTGAAAGTGCAGCTTCAGAAAGGGCAGACTGATCTGCTGCTGAAGATACCTTCTCCTCTGCCTGCACTGATCCGGCAGCTACCAACAAAGCCGCACCCAAAACAGCTCCGCACAAGCCCTTAGAAAGGCGGCTCTTGCGGAAGCCATAGACTATTTTCTTTTCCATTATAAACTCCATTTCTCCTTTAAACAGTTGCCTGTTTATTTCACATACTATTCCATTTTATCAAAGCAAAGGCATATTAGCAATGTTTAAATACTCAAAATGATAAAGAAAAAGCCTGAGATAGGATCATATCTCAGACTTTCTGGTCATTTTAATCAAATCCATCAGATTGCAGCTCGAATCGCTTTTTCCACTGCTTCTTTCTCGCGCTTCACCAGTTCAACACGCGCAGCGATTTCCTTGATTCCCATGCTGATGTTTCGGCTAATCGCCATATCATCCAACTGTGGCTCAAAGAAGGCTTTGTACTCTGCCAATCTCTCTTCTGTCTTGAAGACCACTGCTGGGCTAATGACAAAGCTATCAAAACTCATATCGCCACCTAGCGCTGCCTTGATCCAGTCCCAATTCTCACGCGCCCAAGTCCAGACTGCTTCTTGAGTAAAATCACGGCTGAGGAAGCGGGCATACCAAGCTGACAAATCCTGCGGTTTCACAGTAAATTTATCCTTCCAAGTCGCTAACAGTTCATCCAAGGTTTCCATGTTCTTCGTATAAGAAAGGGCTGTAGAAAGAGCATTCTTGAAGCTTCCATCATTTGAAGCGACATATAGGTCCAGATAAAGCTTAGTCAGCTCCTTGCTTTCATAATGCTTAATCTGGTTTACAAGTACCTGCAGGCGAATAGCGGCAGGGAGTTTTTCCAAATTATCACGATAGCGGTCAAAAATCCGGCTAGCTTGAGCTCTAGCTGTCTCATCGTCCGTCTTAATCATATTCCCCACAATCAGCTGACGAACCATCTCATCCTCATCACTTTCACCGTCCTGTTTTTCAAAACCAAGACGGTCGAAATTACTTTGACTGAGAACTTTCAACAGGGCTTTGTAATCTTCTTCTGTCTGACTGCCTTCATCCACAAAGCGGTTCAAGCCTTCCAGCACTTGGGAAACAGCTGAAACCACCATATAAGAAGTTTCGTTTGCCAGCTTGCTGATAACTGGCAGCAGGTCCGCATAGGAAATCTTACCAGACTCTGCCAGAAGTCGACGCTCCTGCACGATTTGCAGTTTGCTGATATTGTCTAAAGAACTGAGATTATTCAGAAGAGCATCCAGCAACTCACCTTGATAATCTGTAATATAGTGGGCTGTGTTTTCTGTATTGAGACGCAGAGCCCCGTCATTTTGCGCTGCCAGGGCTGCATAATTAGGAATTTCCAGTCTTTCTGTCATCAGAGTATCAGGAAGTCCTTGCCAATTGCTATTAAGAGGCACTGGCCAGAGACGACCTTTGTCTTCGTGCTCCCCAATGAAGAACTGCTTCTGCGTCAAAATCAAGCAGTCATTTTCGACCTTAGCAGTGACGACTGGATAACCCGGCTGCTCCAGCCATGCATCCATAAAGGCTGCTACATCACGGCCTGAAGATTGAGAAAGAGCATCCCAAAGATCACGACCGATGGTATTGCCATACTGATGCTTCTCAAAGTAGGCGCCTAGCCCCTTACGAAAGGCATCGTCTCCCAGCCAACGACGCAGCATGTGCATGAGACGGCTACCCTTGGCATAGACAATCGCTCCATCAAAAAGAGTATTAATTTCATCAGGGTGCTTGACCTCTACATGGACCGACTGAACGCCATCTGTCGCGTCACGCTTGAGGGCATAAGGAGCTCCGCTGGTCTGGAAATCTTCAAAAATCTTCCAGCTAGGCTCAATCTCATCAACTGAGACATACTCCATCATATTAGCAAAGCTTTCATTGAGCCAAAGGTCATCCCACCACTTCATGGTCACTAGATTTCCGAACCATTGGTGGGCTAGTTCGTGTGCAACAACCAAGGCAACTGTCTGACGGCTTAGAGCTGTTGAATTTTCATCCACCAGCAGATAAATTTCCCGATAGGTCACCAAGCCCCAGTTTTCCATAGCCCCAGCAGAAAAGTCTGGTAGGGCAACATGAAGTGACTGAGGAATAGGATACTTGACTCCGTAGTATTCTTCGTAAAATTCAATACAGCGAACCGCAATGTCCAAAGCAAACTCTAGATTGCTCTCTGGATGGGCCTTGGTCGCATAAACTCCTACCAAAGTTCCATTCTTGGTTTTAGCAGTAATTCCTTGCATATCACCTGCAGCAAAAGCCAAGAGATAGGAAGACATACGTGGAGTCGTTTCAAACTTCCAAACGCCA
>CBDFAZ010000061.1:0-11185 GCA_965245685.1 uncultured Streptococcus sp.
GGTAGTTTTAGAACAGGATACAAGCCCGTTTTTACGGGCATTAGTCAAGTAATCATAGCATTAACCTGAACGAAGTCCAGCGAACTTCTTTAGACGTCGCTGGAGGGAAACGGCTTATAGCCGATGTACAAGCAACCCGTTTTCACGGGTGGTTATGACTTTTGGCAGGAAAATCAAGACACTGATAGAATTAAAAAATTTTAGGCCTTATTTACAATCATTCTTAATAGCCAAGTGAGCCTAGTCATGGTATAATGGTAATGACTTAGATGAGAGGCTATAACGGAGTAAATAATGAAACAAGAACATCAGCATGACTTTGACCAAGTAATTGGCCATTTGCGCGCTAAGGGTGTGCGCATTACAGAAACGCGGAAGGCGGTAATTGACTATATTATCCAAAGTCACGACCATCCTAGCGCTGAAATGATATATCAGGACTTGAAGCCCAATTTTCCTAATATGAGTCTGGCAACAGTCTATAATAATCTCAAGGTTCTGATTGATGAGGGTTTTGTCGCTGAGCTCAAGGTTCGCAATGATACGACGACCTACTTTGACTTTATGGGCCATCAGCATCTCAATGTCATCTGTGAAAAATGCGGCCGTATTGCTGATATGGAGCTGGAACTTCCGGATGTGAAGCATGAGGCTGAAGTGCAGACTGGCTACCACATTACTCAAAGCCAGACGACTGTCTATGGCCTCTGCCCCCAATGCCAGCAAGAGGCGGTGTGACTGCGAGGATGATTAGGAGCTTTTTGGAGCCTAAAGACGAACAAAGTTGTGACTCGCTTCGCAAATTCAATCTGCAACTTCAAAGCAGTACTTTGAGCCATCGGCTATTGCGTTAAGATTCTATTTCTAATAAAAAGCAAGGCTAGAACTTATGTCTCTTAGCCTTTTTCTATGTGTTTTAGCAAGGCATGTTCGCAGGATATCATCCGATCTTAGAGATAGGATGCCCAATCAGTCACGGTACTTAGCAAAATCAGATATTTTAAGGATAACCCCTTATATACTTATGCTATTATTTTACAGGTGAATTCTCTTTTGATATAATGAAAGCAGAATAAAGCCTTGTACAAAGAGATTCAAAGAGTTCTGAAGGATTTACAATATAGGTAAATTCGTCATAGGTTTGTAGTATCGAAATCTTTAAGGGGTATTACTTTGTGGGGAGATTAGATTTTTAGGAGGTCTTATGTTCTGGTGGAGAAAGAAATGGCTGGATGAGTTGTCTGATAGTGATGAATCGCCTTTTTTAGAATGCCGACACCTTCTCTTTGAAGAGGAAGCTGGCTATCCTATCTGTCCTTCTTGTGGCGGACTCATAAAAGAGAATTTTCCTAAGAAAAATACGGATAAAGCCCGACTGCATTTAATATGGAAAAAGGTTCAGCAACTGTGGAGTGTCAAGTTTGGAGAAGGCTATTCCTTATGGTTAGTTCTATTTCCAGCTATCTTTGTTCCAGAATATCTAGGCTATTGGCTTTTAAGTACTGGAGATTATGGTTTTACTAGCTTCTTTCTTACAAGTCGGCATCGACCTACAATGATTAGTTATGCTATTGACGGCTACTTTGTTTTGTTTTTCTTTTTTCTAGGTCAGGAGCGCACTAAACGGTTTGCAACTTTTTCTTTAGGCTTTGAGCGTTTCCATAGAATTCTTTATCCTTGGCCTGTGCGTGTCGTTCTTTTTGCTGTTATCATCTTTTTACTTAATCTTTATATGCCTAAGTTTTACGAGCCATACGCACAGTATTATATATCTAAGCATGATTATCTGACTCCCGCTCAGCATGCCAAAGGAGTGGAGCTTTTTATCCAGACTAACATGATTTCAATTTGGATGACAGCTGGTCTGTTGGCAATTCATGAGTTAATAGATAGACGTAGAACCAAGTGGCTCAAGGAAGCCAACGAAGCTTATCTGTCTGGCGGGTGCTAAGGCAAAGGTTTCTGATCGGAAATACAAAAGCGCTTTCTTGCTGAAAAAGGTCTGATTTGACGAAATAGGCTAGCTTTTTAAGCGAAAATTTTGTAAAATAGAATAGATAAACGGGGACTGCCTCGGAAAATAAAAGGAGAATCCATCTAATGGTAAAATTAGTTTTTGCTCGCCACGGTGAGTCTGAATGGAACAAAGCTAACCTTTTCACTGGTTGGGCTGATGTTGACTTGTCTGAAAAAGGTACACAGCAAGCAATCGACGCTGGTAAACTGATTAAAGAAGCTGGTATCGAGTTTGACCAAGCTTACACTTCAGTTTTGAAGCGTGCGATTAAGACAACTAACCTTGCTTTGGAAGCGGCTGATCAGCTTTGGGTTCCAGTTGAAAAATCATGGCGTTTGAACGAGCGTCACTATGGCGGCCTGACTGGTAAAAACAAGGCAGAAGCAGCTGAGCAATTTGGTGATGAGCAAGTGCATATCTGGCGTCGTTCATACGATGTATTGCCTCCAAACATGGATCGTGATGATGAGCACTCAGCACACACTGACCGTCGTTATGCTTCACTTGACGACTCAGTTATTCCAGATGCTGAAAACTTGAAAGTTACGCTTGAGCGTGCCCTTCCATTCTGGGAAGACAAGATTGCTCCAGCTTTGAAAGATGGCAAAAATGTCTTTGTGGGTGCACACGGTAACTCTATCCGTGCCCTTGTGAAGCACATCAAACAATTGTCTGACGATGAAATCATGGATGTGGAAATTCCAAACTTCCCACCATTGGTATTCGAATTTGACGAAAAATTGAATGTAGTAAAAGAATACTACCTTGGAAAATAAGCTTAAAGGAATCTGAGATTATTCTCAGGTTCTTTGCTTTTCCAGAGAGGAAGGACAAGGATTGTTAGAAGCCTAGCCGGCAAGTCTTTTAGGTTCCGTGGTTTGACGGATTTCTTCTTAACTCGTCCACATTTTCAGATTTTCTATCAGTTTTGAAACATTCATCGAGCTGGATTTATGGTAAAATAAAGGTCAGAACTTTTACTAGAATGAGAGAGAAGATGGCAAGGAAGAAGAGAAAATTTGACAGTCATTCCATCACCAGAAGACTTTATCTGCTGTTTGGAATCGTGATGTTTTTGTTTTTAGCCTTGATTGCTCGTCTGGGCTATATGCAGGTGGTCAATCAGGACTTTTATACGGATAAGTTGGCCAAGGCTAGCAAGACCAAGATTACCACTAGCTCAGTTCGTGGGCAGATTTATGATGCTACCGGCAAGCCCTTGGTGGAAAATACGACCAAGCAGGTGGTGACCTATACACGGGATAATCGGTTGACGGCTGGAGAGATTCGAGCGACAGCTCAAAAGCTCCTGACTTATGTCAGTGTCAGCGATACAGAGGTGACAGACCGCCAAGAGGTGGATTATTATTTGGCGGACAGCGCAGTCTATCAGGAAGTAGTAGAAAAGCTGCCCAAGGACAAGAAATTTGATACAGACGGCAACCGCCTGCCTGAGTCCAAAATCTATAAGGCGGCAGCTGAAAGCATTGACCCTAAACAGCTGGGCTATACGGATGAGGAAAAGAAGGCCATTGTTCTCTTTAGTCAGATGAATGCAATTTCCAACTTTGCAACGGGGACTATCCAGACAGATGCGCTGACAACAGAGCAGGTGGCTGTATTGGCTTCTAGCAGCAAAGAGCTGCCAGGTATCAGTGTTTCAACGGGCTGGGATCGCAAGGTCTTGGATACCTCGCTAGCTTCTATCGTGGGTAATATCTCGACAGAAAAGACTGGACTTCCGGCTGAGGAAGTGGATGATTACCTGAAAAAAGGCTACTCCCTTAATGACCGGGTGGGGACCTCCTATCTGGAAAAGCAGTATGAGTCAGTCCTGCAAGGCAAGCGAGCTGAGAAGGAGATTCATCTGGACAAAAATGGTAATATGGAGAGCGTGGAAAATATCTCTGACGGCAGCAAGGGAGACAATCTCAAGCTGACGGTGGATTTAAGCTTTCAGCAGGGAGTGGAGGACATTCTCAAAAATGCCTTTAATGCAGAGTTGGCTAGTGGCAATGCGACTTACTCTGAGGGCGTCTATGCCGTAGCTATGGATCCCAATACCGGCGCCGTTTTAGCCATGGCAGGCATCCGGCATAATCTGGAAACAGGAGAAAGCTCGGTCGATGCTCTGGGGACCATGACTAATGTCTTTGATCCGGGATCTGTAGTCAAGGCTGCCACTTTGACTTCAGGCTGGGAGAATAATGCTATTAGCGGCAACCAAGTCCTGACAGACCAACCGATTAGCTTTGGCGGTACGGACAGTATCACTTCTTGGTTTACCCAGTATGGTTCGCGTGCTATCACAGCCCAAGAGGCCTTGGAATACTCTTCCAATACCTATATGGTGCAGGTGGCGCTGAAGATGATGGGAACGCCTTACTCAGCGGATATGAAGCTGGATTTTGATGAGCTGGATCCGTCCATGAAAAAGCTGCGGTCGACTTTTGCGGAGTATGGTCTGGGCACTTCGACAGGGATTGATTTGCCAAATGAGTCCACAGGCTATCTTCCAGACAAGTTTACCTTTGCTAACTATCTGACCAATTCGTTCGGTCAGTTTGACAACTATACGACACTTCAGCTGGCCCAGTATGCCTCAACAGTAGCTAATAATGGCAAGCGTGTAGCTCCGCATATCGTTGAAGGCATTTACGGTAACAGTGACCAAGGAGGACTGGGTGATTTGGTGCAGAAAATTGACACCAAGGAGCTGAACCAGGTCAATATCTCTGACGAGGATATGAGCATTATCAAGCAAGGCTTCTATCAAGTGGTTCATGGCAGCAGTGGCTTTACGACTGGCCGGACTATTTCTCAGGGAGAGAGCGTACCAATCAGTGCCAAGACTGGTACGGCTGAGACCTTTGTGGACAAGGGCAAGAAAGAAGCCATAAATACCAATGTCGTGTCCTATGCACCGAGTGAGAAGCCGCAGATTGCGGTGGCGGTGGTGTTCCCTCACAATACGGACCTATCTTCTACTGTCAGCCACAGTATCACTCGCGATATTATCAATCTTTACAACCAACAACACCCTATGAATTAGCACTCAATGAAAATCATCAGCAAACGGAGAAAGCTAAAGCTGTCAGTGCTCAAGTAGAGCAATCTGGTTTGAGGAGATTTTTTGAGAATAGAGAAAGGATTTTATGCTTTACCCAACCCCTATTGCCAAGCTGATTGACAGTTTTTCCAAACTGCCCGGCATTGGCATCAAAACAGCCACTCGACTGGCTTTTTACACTATTGGCATGAGCGATGACGATGTCAATGAATTTGCCAAGAATCTGCTGGCTGCTAAGCGCGAGCTGAGCTACTGCTCTGTCTGTGGCAACCTGACGGACGAAGACCCTTGTGCAATCTGTCAAGACCAGTCGCGCGATCAATCGACTATTTTGATCGTTGAGGACAGCCGGGATGTGTCAGCCATGGAAAATATTCAGGAATACCACGGACTTTATCATGTCTTGCATGGTTTGATTTCGCCTATGAACGGCGTTGGACCGGACGATATCAATCTCAAAAGTCTAATCACTCGTCTGATGGATAGTGAGGTAACGGAAGTCATCGTCGCGACCAATGCGACTGCGGATGGCGAAGCGACTTCCATGTATATCTCACGGGTCTTGAAACCGGCTGGGATTAAGGTGACTCGCCTAGCGCGTGGTTTAGCAGTTGGCTCCGACATTGAGTATGCGGATGAGGTTACACTGATTCGCGCTATCGAAAATCGAACGGAATTGTAAACATCAAGGATTTTTCTGGCTCTAGCTGGTTGGAAGAGTCCTTTTTTCTGTTCAAAAATGCTGGGAATTGTGATATACTAAAACGGACTGATACAGAAGCTCCTGCTTAGAAGAATCGACTAGCTAGGTAGATGCAAAACCAAGCTTTTTAGGTTGTTTTATTTCGAGCTGGCAGCTTTTGTAAATTGTACTATTTTTAGAAAATGATAGGAAAAATCATGGCAAAACAAAGATTGATTTTATTGTATGGCGGACGCAGTGCAGAGCGGGAAGTTTCGGTTTTATCAGCTGAGAGCGTCATGCGGGCTGTCAATTATGATAGATTCTCGGTGAAGACTTACTTCATCACCAAGGATGGAGATTTTATCCAAACACAGGAATTTGAAGCAAAGCCAGCGGCTGATGAGAAGTTGATGACCAAAACCACAGTTGATATATCTCAGAAGATCAAGCCCAGCGATATTTACGAAGATGGAGCAGTGGTCTTTCCGGTCCTGCATGGTCCCATGGGCGAAGATGGTTCTATTCAAGGCTTCCTAGAAGTGCTCAAAATGCCTTATGTCGGCTGTAATATTTTATCTTCTGGCCTGGCTATGGATAAAATTACGACCAAGCGAGTGCTGGAATCGGCAGGCATTGCCCAAGTGCCTTATGTGGCGCTGGTCGATGGCGAGAATCTAGAGCAAAAAATCCAGGAAATCGAGGAGAAATTGACCTATCCAGTCTTCACCAAACCTTCCAATATGGGCTCCAGTGTAGGCATTTCTAAATCGGAGAACCAAGCAGAACTGCGTGCTTCTCTGGACCTGGCTTTCAAATACGACAGCCGGGTACTGGTCGAGCAAGGAGTGACGGCTCGCGAGATTGAGGTTGGGCTTCTGGGCAATGTTGATGTCAAGAGTACCCTGCCTGGAGAAGTGGTCAAGGATGTAGCATTCTATGACTACGAAGCCAAATACATTGATAATAAAATTACTATGGATATTCCGGCCAAGATTCCAGACGAAGTGGTGAGTCTGATGCGTCAAAATGCAGAAGCAGCTTTCCGAGCTCTGGGCGGTCTAGGACTGTCCCGCTGTGATTTCTTCTATGTAGAAGATGGTCAGGTCTTCCTTAATGAGCTCAATACCATGCCAGGTTTTACCCAGTGGTCTATGTATCCATTGCTCTGGGAAAATATGGGGCTGGCCTATCCTGACTTGATTGAGAAACTAGTTGGCCTAGCTGAAGAGGCATTTGCTAAGAGAGAGGCGCATCTTCTCTAAAATATGATATAATAGAGGGGCTGAAAATTTTCGGTCCTTTCTTTTTGCGAGCAAACCGAAAAACGAGGAAGAAGTATGAAATTATATTTATATGAAATCGCAGAAGTCCTATCTGCGAAAAATGATGTGACTCAGTTTGAAAACGTCCCTCTTAGAAATGCTGAGTTTGACAGCCGCTTGATTGAGCCGGGTGGCCTTTTTGTGCCGCTTAAGGGAGCGCGTGATGGCCATGACTTTATTGCGACAGCCTTTACTCAGGGAGCTGCTGCCACCCTATCTGAGCGTCCAGTGGCAGAGGGAGCTTATATCTTGGTCGATGATGTCCTGACGGCCTTCCAGCGCTTGGCCAAATATTATCTGGAAAAGATGCAGGTGGATGTGCTGGCGGTGACAGGTTCCAACGGTAAAACGACGACCAAGGATATGTTGGCCCAGCTACTAGCAACCAGCTACAAGACCTATAAGACACAAGGCAATTACAATAACGAAATCGGTCTGCCTTACACGGTTCTGCACATGCCTGAGGATACAGAGAAACTTGTCTTAGAAATGGGGCAGGATCACTTGGGCGATATCCATCTCCTGTCGGAACTTGCCAAACCTAAGACGGGCATTGTAACTCTGGTAGGAGAAGCCCATCTGGAATTTTTCGGCAGCCGAGCTGAGATTGCTCAAGGCAAGATGCAGATTGCAGACGGTTTGAGAAAAGATGGTCTCTTGATTGTTCCGGCAGATAAGATTGTCAATGAATTTCTGCCAGCAGACTGCAAACTGGTTCGCTTTGGTCCTGATGCGGATATCTTCCTGACGCGTCTGGAAGAGCGCAAGAACAGCTTGAGCTTTGAATGCAACTTTTTAGAGCAGAGGATTGACCTGCCTGTGACCGGTAAGTATAATGCAACCAACGCCATGATTGCAGCCTATGCAGCTCTGCAGGAGGGTGTATCTGAGGCGGCAATTGCTCAAGCCTTTTCTGAGCTGAAGCTGACCCGTAATCGAACGGAGTGGAAGAAAGCTGGTAATGGCGCAGATATCCTATCGGATGTCTACAATGCCAATCCAACAGCCATGCGCTTGATTCTGGAGACTTTCTCGACCATTCCGGCCAATCCAGGCGGACGAAAATTGGCGGTACTGGCGGATATGAAAGAGCTGGGAGCTGACTCTAAGTCCATGCATGGCTCGATGATTACCAGTCTCAATCCAGAAATTGTGACCGATCTTTTCCTCTATGGACAGGACATGGAAGCCCTCTATGACTATGCCAAGGAAATCTACCCGCCAGGCAAGGTGCATTACTTTATCAAAAATGACGAGAAAGACCAGTTTGAACAGCTGACCAAAGCTGTCAGAGAGAAGCTGACTCCTACCGACCAAATTCTTCTCAAAGGCAGCAATTCCATGAATCTGGCGAAGCTGGTAGAGGACTTGGAAGATGGAAACTAAAGAAATTGCAAAAACCATTCAACGTCTCCTTTCTATTACAGAGACAGGTCTAGCATTTAGTCGTGATGAATTTGATCGAGAGCGTTACTTAGAACTCCGTCAGCTTTTGGGACACCTCCTGGCTGATTGGTCAGATTTGGATGAGAAAGAATTGGTAGAGCTGTTGCGCCCAACGGATTTTTATGCCACTCCCTTGATTGATGTCCGCGCCTTACTGGTTCGAGACGGAAAAGTCTGTTTAGTCAAGGGTAAAAATGAGAAAACTTGGGCTTTACCTGGCGGCTTTTGTGAAGTCGGACTATCTCCTAAGGAAAATATCGTCAAGGAAGTCCAAGAAGAAACGGGATTTAATGTTTCAGTTTCGCGTCTGCTTGCAATTTTTGATACTAATAAATTTCAATTTCAGAGTAAGCAATATGCTAAACTGGTCTTCGAGTGTCAGATAGAGGATGGAGATTTTCAGCCTAATACAGAAATAGAAGACTTAGCTTTCTTTGATATCCAATCTTTACCAGAATTATCTTCTAAGCGGACGACAAAAGAACAGTTGGAAATCCTTTGGGAGATTTATCAAGGAGATAGAGAACAGTATTTGGATTAGTTAAGTAAGTTTCTGGAATGCTTTTTGTCTGAAAAAGCTAGAAATTATTGCAACAACAGGCAAACTCAACCTTGTTCAAACCTTATATTAGAATGGAAACCTAGGAGATGGGAATAAGAGATATGTTTACAACCTATAAAACCGAACCGCCTCAACTGGGACTTTGGTATTTTGTTCTTTTGGGGCTGGTCTTTGCGATTATCTGGCTTTCCTATCGCTACTACAATCGGAAGCCTTACCAGCAGCTATTTGTCGGGATGCAAGCTTGCCAGCTGATAGGCCTCTACTCTTGGTATATGCTGACTGCTGCCCCACTGTCTGAAAGTCTGCCTTTTTATCATTGCAGGATGGCCATGTTTGCCTTGATGTTTCTGCCTAATCGCTCAGTGTATAAATATTATTTTGCACTTTTGGGGACTTTTGGATCGATTGTAGCCTTTATTTATCCGATTTTTGATCCTTACCCTTTTCCCCATATCACTATTTTGTCCTTTATCATCGGTCATCTAGCGCTTTTGGGAAATTGTTTGATTTATCTTTTCAGATATTATCATACTTTCTCTATGAGCTGGCAGCGAGTGGTGTGGACGACCTTTCTGATGAATGCGTTTTTGCTTGTTATCAATATGTTGACAAAGGGTTCTTATGGATTTCTCACAGATCCGCCGCTTGTTGGCAATCACGGACTCCTGCTCAATTATCTGCTTGTCTCAATCGTCTTAAGTGCAGCAGTCTGCTTGGTTTCTGAAATTTTTAAGCGCGTGGAGCAGACCAAGACAGTCACCCTAACCTAATCATCTAACGGAGGATTTATGAAAGATTTTTTAACTACGACAAAAACGGTAGCACCGCCTATCTCGATTTTATGGTATGCTGTGATGATTGCTCTGGTTTTGCTGTCTATTTGGAGCTCGCTCAAATACCATGATAATCCGCGTTTTGTCAAGGCTTTTAAGTGGATTCAGATTGCTCAACTGCTGATGCTTTATAGCTGGTATTTTGTTTTTCGGATTCCCTTTACCAATAGTCTACCCTTTTATCATTGCCGTCTGGCTATGTTTGCGGTGGTCTTTCTGCCAGATAAATGGCGCAGCAAGCAGTATTTTGCTCTATTAGGAGCCAGCGGAGCGGTCTTTGCCTTGGGCTACCCAGTCTTTGACCCCTATGATTTCCCGCATATTACCAGCTTCTCTTTCCTGATTGGTCACTATGCTCTCTTGGTTAATTCCTTGATTTATCTGATGAATCACTACGACAAGACCCTGCTCAAGAAATACATGATTGTAGCTTACACCTTTGGACTCAATCTTTTCCTAGTCGGCGTTAATCAAGTGACCGGAGGTAATTACGGTCTGCTAAAAAGTCCGCCTTTTATCCCTAACGCTCCCTTATGGATAAAATACCTTCTTGTGTCAGTCATTCTTTCTCTGGCTCTGGTTCTCTTTGATATATTGTTTAAGATACGGTGGAAAAAGCAGTTAAGTCTGGTCCACAGTTAATTCACTTTAAATTTATAGCTCCTGTCAAGTTAATGTCGCAGGAATTTTCTTAATTAGATAGTTTTATCATGACTTGCTTTGCTTCTAGTAACAAATGGACTGTTTGTCTATCAACTCTTTAAGCTGGTCGAGCTAGACGCTTCTGTGACAGCTGAAGAAAAGGAAGAGCTGGAAATCAGAAAAACGCCTGCTCTATTTACTGGGTTTAATTTTCATCTTTACAATTTTCCTCTTTAACAGTGTCATTGTAAGATTTTAAAGGAAATTTCATTGACTTAGACTTAGGAGAATAGAATCGCTCGAAAGAGCGATTTTTATCTTCTTTAGATAATTGAAAAAAAGCGCTAAATCCGCTATAATAGGTAGGTTGAAAGGATTAGACTATTCCGATGTAAAATAAAAAATACTAAGATTCACCATTATCCTAAATAAAAGAAAGAGAAGAAGATGACTTTACAAGAAGAAATTAAGAAACGCCGGACCTTTGCCATTATCTCCCACCCGGACGCGGGGAAAACGACCATCACGGAGCAGTTGCTCTACTTCGGGGGTGAGATTCGTGAAGCTGGGACAGTCAAGGGGAAAAAGACGGGTAATTTTGCCAA
>CBDFAZ010000062.1:0-11138 GCA_965245685.1 uncultured Streptococcus sp.
CAAATGCGTAGTAAAATAGGGGAATGGTGATAACCAAGAGAATTATAGTTGAAAAAGGGATTGATCAGTCAGATGTTACGGTCCTTGTTCTAGGCTATTTCGATGGGCTGCATAAGGGCCATCAGGCACTCTTTGAGAAAGCTAGTGAGATTGCCGTTAAGCAAGGTCTCAAGATTGCCGTGATGACCTTCCCAGAGTCACCTAAGCTGGCCTTTGTCCGCTATCAGCCTGAACTCATGCTGCATCTAGCTAGTCCTGAAGACCGGATGGCGCAGCTGGAAAGTCTAGGTGTTGACTATCTTTACCTGATTGATTTTACTAGCCATTTTGCAGGCAATACAGCCCGAGACTTTTTTGAGAAATATGTTTCTCGTTTGCGCGCCAAGGCTGTGGTAGCTGGCTTTGACTATCATTTTGGCTCAGACCGCAAAGAGTCACATGAGCTGAGAGATTATTTTAATGGCAAGATTGTTATCGTTCCCTCGGTTAATCTGGATAATTGGAAGATTTCTTCCACTCGGATTCGGGAGACGATTGCTGTCGGAGACATGCTGAAAACTCAAGAATTGCTGGGCTACCCTCTGTCCACTCGCGGTATTGTGGTTCATGGCAATGCCAGAGGACGGACGATTGGCTATCCAACAGCCAATCTAGCTCCCTTGGATCGAGTCCTTCTTCCAGGAGATGGCGTCTATGTCGCGGACGTTGAGCACAATGGTCAGCGCTATCGTGGTATGGCTAGTGTTGGGAAAAATGTAACTTTTGACGGTGATGAGCTTCGTTTTGAGGTCAATATCTTTGATTTTTCTCAGGACATCTATGGCGATACCATTCGGATTTTCTGGCTGGATAAGATTCGCGAGATGGTTAAGTTTGATGGTATTGACAGCTTGATTGCTCAGCTGCAGAGTGATGAACGGATCGCTAGAAGTTGGACTGCTTATGGAAATAGTTGAAAAATTTATATTTTCATGACATTCGGCAGTAATTTTCAAAAAAATATAGTCAAGCCAAATAAAATTTAGTATAATAGAGGTAGTTATTATACAGAATTAGAAGAGAAACGCATGATTACATTATTTTTATCGCCGAGTTGTACTTCTTGCCGTAAGGCGCGTGCTTGGCTGCTAAATCATGAAGTGCCCTTTCAGGAACATAATATCATGACGAGCCCTCTGTCAGCTCCCGAATTGCAACACATTCTTTCTCTGACAGAGAACGGTACAGACGACATTATTTCAACTCGCTCAAAAATTTTTCAGAAATTAGATTTGGATGTGGAGGATTTGTCCATTTCAACCTTGATTCAGTTGATTGAGGAAAATCCCAGTCTTTTGCGACGCCCAATTATTTTAGACGGCAAACGGATGCAAATCGGCTTTAACGAGGATGAAATTCGTGCTTTCCTGCCTCGGAGTTATCGTAAGGAAGAGTTAAGATCCGCAACTATGCGGGCAGATATTTAGTAAAGATGAACAAAAATTATAGTTACCCACTAGATTTATCGTGGAGCACTGAAGAGCTTGCTTCGGTGCTCTCTTTTTTTAATGATGTAGAAGCAGCTTATGAACAGAAAGTCCAAGCGGAAAAGCTCTTGAAGTCCTATGCGGCTTTCAAGCAAATTGTTCCTAGCAAAGGCCAAGAGAAGCGAATCGGCCGTGAGTTCGAAAACGTCAGCGGTTATTCGCTTTATAGTGCTGTTCAAGAGGCAAAAAGTAAAGGTAAAGGAAGCATTTCTCTTGGAAAATAAATTTCATTTTGCTAAAGAAATCATCTACCAAGCTGGTGCTTTTTTGAGGGAACATCTCTATGATGATTTGGATGTGAGTCAAAAGACCAGTGCCACTGACTTAGTCACCCAGATGGACCGGAAGGTTCAGGATGATTTGGTGGCTAAGATTCTAGCCCGCTATCCTCAGGATGCTATTTTAGCAGAGGAAAATGGACTCCGACATAATATTGCTGATGGCAATGTCTGGGTGATTGATCCGATTGACGGAACCACCAACTTTATCACTCAGAAGGCTGATTTTGCCGTTATGATTGCCTATTTTGAAGAGGGAATTGGTCGTTTTGGCTTGATCTATGATGTGACCAGAGACCAGCTCTATCATGGTGGCGGGGACTTAGATGTCTATTGTAACGACCGGAAACTTCCTGTTTTTGAGGACCGGCCTTTTCAAGATTTTCTTATGGCTTCCAATGCCGGTATGCTGCAAGCCAATGATTGGGGCTTGGCAGACTTGGCTCGAGAGTGTTTAGGAGTTCGGGTTTATGGCAGTGCTGGGATTAGTTTTAGCAAGGTACTGTCTGGTGGCCTCTTGGCTTATTTTTCCTATAACTGGCCTTGGGATTATGCGGCGGCTTCGATTATGGCGGAGAAGCTAGGCTTTATCGTCCAGACCTTGGATGGCAGTCAGCTAAATTTCCAGACTCGGCAGCCTGTCATGATGGCGCCTAAGTGCAAACTATCGGCTTTGAAGCCTTATTTAGAAAAGGGGAAGCAGTAGATGGACTTTCCTAAAGGTTTTAAAGAAAAATATGAGCAGATTTTAGGCGCAGAAGCAGCAGAATTTTTTGCGACTTTTGACGAGGAGCCAATTTCGGCCTTTCGTACTAATCCTTTAAAAGAAGGCCAGCAGAATTTCTCAGATGCCATTCCTCAGACAGACTGGGGCTTTTATGGCAAGGTGTCTGGCAAGTCTGCTGAGCATGTGACTGGTCTGGTTTATTCGCAGGAGCCAGCAGCTCAAATGGTGGCTCAGATAGCAGCGCCATCTAAGGGGATGAAGGTCCTGGATTTAGCTGCTGCACCAGGTGGCAAGTCAACTCATCTTTTATCTTTTTTAGATAATACGGGCTTACTGGTCTCCAATGAAATCAACAGCAAACGCTCTAAAATCTTAGTGGAGAATATTGAGCGCTTTGGTGCTAGAAATGTGGTTGTTACCAATGAATCTGCTGAGCGGTTGGCTCAGGTATTTGAAGGTTATTTTGATTTGATTGTGCTAGATGCCCCTTGTTCGGGCGAGGGCATGTTTCGTAAGCAGCCAGATGCTACCCAGTATTGGACGCCGGATTACCCAGCCCAATGCGCCCAGCTCCAGCGAGAGATTCTAACAGCTGCTATGAGCATGCTTGCCAAGGATGGTCGCCTGGTTTATTCGACCTGTACGTGGGCTCCTGAAGAAAATGAAGACATCGTTGCTTGGTTACTGGAAGAATTTCCACTTGAACTGATTGATATTCCTAAGATAAACGGGATGACTGAAGGAATTGGATTTCCTGAGACAGCTCGGATGTATCCGTATTGCTTCAAAGGTGAAGGTCAGTTTGCAGCTCACTTTCGTTTTACTGGTGAGAATAGCTGCAAGAAGATTAAACCAGGTAAGAATCGTTTGACGAGCGAGCAAAAAAAGCTATGGCAGGACTTTGAGAGCAGGCATTTAAAAACAGACTTGACTGGAGAACTGCAGACCTTTGGGGACAATCTCTATTTATTACCAGCTGGCCTGCCAGATCTGTCCAAGCTAAGGATTGCTCGTAACGGTTTGCATCTAGGAACATTTAAGAAGAATCGCTTTGAGCCTAGTTTTGCCCTAGGCTTGGCTATGAGGCCCAGCGAGGTTCTGAAGCGGCTTGAGATTACTGAGCAGGATTTCAAAAAGTATGCGGCTGGCGAGACCGTTGAATTACCAGAATCACAAGCGAATGGCTGGTACCAACTAGTTATTCGTGGTAATGGTCTGGGCTTTGCAAAAGTCACTGGAAAAACCCTGAAAAATTATTTTCCAAAAGGCCTGAGATTTAGATAAAATATTAGGAAAAGCTGCTATTATATGATATAGTTGAAGATGTGAATGTATTTAGAAAATAAGCTTCTTTCTGCTAAGTAAGAAATACTAAAGATACTTCCCATCCTCTTGATTTTATTAAAGGAGAAATCTTTTGAACAAATTGAAAAAATTTGCTTTAGCACTGACAGCTCTGGGCTTAGGTCTCAGCTTATCAGCTTGCTCATCTTGGATTGACCGCGGTGAATCTATGACAGCAGTAGGGTCAACTGCCCTGCAGCCTTTAGTTGAAGCAGCAGCTGATGACTTTGCCTCCAACAACATTGGTAAAACAGTCAATGTGCAGGGTGGTGGGTCTGGTACAGGTCTATCTCAAGTGCAGTCAGGAGCCGTTGAAATCGGGAACTCTGATGTTTTTGCTGAAGAGAAGGAAGGAATCAAAGCGTCTGACTTGGTGGACCATAAGGTCGCCGTGGCTGGGATTGCTGTGATTGTCAATAAAGAAGTTGACGTGGATAATCTAACGTCCGAGCAGCTGCAGAAAATTTTCACTGGTGAAATCACCAACTGGAAAGAGCTGGGCGGTAAGGACTTGGAGATTTCGATTATCAATCGTGCGGCTAGCTCTGGGTCCCGCGCAACCTTTGACAGTGTCATCATGGATGGGAAATCAGCTGTGCAGAGTCAGGAGCAGGATTCCAACGGTATGGTTAAAAATATCGTTTCGCAAACTCCTGGTGCGATTTCTTACCTAGCCTTTGCCTATGTTGACGAGTCTGTAAAAACCTTGAAACTTAATAACTACGAGCCAACAGCAGAAAATGTTGCTACCAATAACTGGTCGCTCTGGTCTTATGAGCATATGTATACACTAGGCAAGCCGACTGGTCTGGCTGCTGAATTTCTGGAATACATGCTGTCAGACGATGTTCAAAAAGGCGTTGTTACTAGCATGGGATATATCTCAATCAACGATATGAAAGTCAGCAAGGACGCTGATGGGAATGTCACAGCAATAGAAGGAGATTCAAAATGAAAAATGAGGAATTAACCAAAAAGTTGTTATCGCCTTCTAAGAATTCTCGCTTGGAGAAGTTTGGCCGCTATCTGACTTTTGCCTGTCTGTCACTGATTGTGGTGATTGTGGCTATGATTCTAATCTTCGTTGCTCAGAAAGGTCTATCTACTTTCTTTGTCAACGGCGTTAATGTTTTTGATTTTCTTTTTGGTGGTGTCTGGAATCCTTCTGGTAAAGAATTTGGTGCCCTACCAATGATTTTAGGTTCCTTTATTGTTACCATTCTGTCAGCCCTGATTGCAACTCCCTTTGCGATTGGTGCAGCTGTCTTTATGACAGAGGTTTCTCCAAAAGGAGCGAAAATACTGCAACCGGCAATTGAGCTTTTAGTTGGTATTCCGTCTGTTGTTTATGGATTTATCGGTCTGCAAATCGTGGTACCTTTTGTCCGTACAGTCTTTGGCGGGACTGGTTTTGGGATTTTGTCTGGTATTTTTGTGCTCTTTGTTATGATTTTGCCGACAGTAACCTTTATGACGACGGACAGTCTGCGTGCTGTGCCGCGCCACTACCGTGAAGCAAGTCTGGCTATGGGAGCTACGCGCTGGCAGACCATTTGGCGGGTAACACTCAAGGCAGCTCGTTCAGGTATTTTTACAGCTGTGGTCTTTGGAATGGCGCGTGCCTTTGGTGAAGCTCTAGCTATCCAGATGGTTGTGGGTAACTCTGCGGTGATTCCAACCTCTTTGACAACACCAGCAGCTACACTGACCTCTGTCTTGACTATGGGAATTGGAAATACCGTTATGGGAACAGTGGATAATAACGTTCTCTGGTCTCTGGCTCTGGTTCTCTTGATGATGAGCTTAGCCTTTAACAGTGTGATTAAACTAATTACAAAAGAAAGAGGTAAGAAAAACTATGCACGCTAAGAAATTAGATAAATTGGCGACTGGTGTTCTCTACACAATAGCGAGTATCATTGTTGCTATCCTTGCCTCTCTTATCCTCTATATCTTAGTTAGGGGTCTGCCACATGTTTCCTGGTCTTTCCTGACAGGGAAATCCTCTTCTTACCAAGCTGGTGGTGGTATTGGGATTCAGCTATACAATTCCTTCTTCCTGCTAGTAATTACTCTGATTATCTCTGTGCCTCTTTCTATGGGGGCTGGGGTTTATCTGTCAGAGTATGCTAAGAAAGGTCCAGTGACCAACTTTGTCCGTACCTGTATTGAAATTCTGTCTTCACTGCCTTCGGTAGTAGTCGGGCTCTTTGGTTATTTGATCTTTGTTGTCCAGTTCGAGTATGGCTTTTCAATCATTTCTGGTGCCTTGGCTTTGACAGTCTTTAATCTGCCTCAGATGACGCGGAACGTCGAAGATAGCCTGCGCCATGTCCACCACACCCAGCGTGAAGCTGGTTTGGCCTTGGGAATTTCTCGCTGGGAAACGGTCCTGCATGTGGTCATCCCAGAAGCTTTGCCTAGTATTGTAACAGGGATTGTACTGGCTTCCGGTCGTATCTTTGGTGAGGCTGCAGCCTTGATTTATACAGCAGGTCAATCAGCTCCAGCTCTTGACTGGTCCAACTGGAATATTTTTAGTGTCACCAGCCCTATCTGTATCTTCCGTCAGGCTGAGACCTTGGCTGTTCATATCTGGAAGGTCAACAGCGAGGGAACAATTCCTGATGGAACGGCTGTTTCTGCTGGTTCAGCAGCGGTTCTCCTAATCTTCATTTTGATTTTCAATCTGGGAGCCCGCAAACTGGGCAGCTATCTGCATAAGAAATTAACCTCTGCTTAAAGGAGAAGAAATGACAGAATATAATTGGAATGAAAAACATATCATTACTTTTCCTGAAGAAAAGGTAGCCCTGTCGACCAAGGATTTGCATGTTTACTATGGTAAAAAGGAATCCATCAAGGGTATTGATATGCAGTTTGAAAAAAACAAAATCACTGCTTTGATTGGCCCCTCTGGCTCAGGTAAATCAACCTATCTTCGCAGCCTCAACCGCATGAACGATACCATTGATATTGCCAATGTGACTGGAGAGATTCTCTATGAGGGGATTGATGTCAACCGCCCTGAAATCAATGTTTATGAAATGCGCAAGCATATCGGCATGGTTTTCCAACGGCCAAATCCTTTTGCCAAATCCATCTATCGAAATATCACTTTTGCTCATGAACGGGCTGGTGTCAGAGATAGAAAGGTTCTAGATGAAATTGTGGAGACTTCGCTCAAGCAAGCGGCGCTTTGGGACCAAGTCAAAGATGACTTGCACAAGTCAGCCCTGACTCTCTCTGGCGGTCAGCAGCAGCGGCTCTGCATTGCCCGTGCTATCTCGGTCAAGCCAAACATTCTGCTCATGGATGAGCCAGCGTCAGCCTTGGATCCGATTGCGACCATGCAGCTGGAAGAAACCATGTTCGAACTTAAGAATAACTATACCATTATCATTGTGACCCACAATATGCAGCAGGCTGCCCGTGCTAGTGACTACACTGGATTCTTCTATCTGGGCGACTTGATTGAGTATGATAAGACGGCTAATATTTTCCAACACGCCAAGCTTCAGTCCACTAATGACTATGTTTCAGGTCATTTTGGTTAAGCAGCTGTCCATATTCATCACGATTCAACAAGCTTAGTCTTTGGTTGAATGTAAAATAAAATGAAGGAAAAACGTATGACAGAACCTATTTTGCAAGTCAAGGTCTTGTCGGTTTATTATAATAAAAAGAAAGCCCTTAATAGCGTTTCACTTGATTTCATGCCAAATGAGATTACGGCTTTGATTGGACCGTCAGGCTCAGGTAAGTCAACCTTGCTCAAGGCTATCAACCGAATGGGCGACCTGAATCCAGAAGTAACGACTACAGGAACGGTCATTTATAACAGTCACAATATCTATGGTCCGAGGACAGATACGGTAGAGCTTCGCAAGGAAATCGGCATGGTTTTCCAGCAGCCCAATCCCTTCCCTATGACCATCTATGAAAATGTGGTCTATGGACTTCGGATTAATGGTGTCAAGGACAAGGCAGTTTTGGACGAAGCAGTAGAGCGCTCCCTGATTGGTGCATCTATCTGGGATGAGGTCAAGGACCGTCTGAATGATTCCGCTATCGGTCTTTCCGGTGGCCAGCAGCAACGGGTTTGTGTGGCTCGCGTGCTAGCCACTAGCCCTAAGATTATTCTCTTGGACGAGCCGACATCAGCCTTGGACCCAATCTCAGCTGGGAAAATCGAGGAAACCCTCTACAGTTTGAAAGACAAATATACCATGCTTTTGGTCACTCGCTCCATGCAGCAGGCGTCACGGATTTCTGAAAAGACCGGCTTCTTCCTTGGCGGAGACTTGATTGAATTTAATGAAACCAAGAAGATGTTCCTCAATCCAGCCCACAAAGAGACCGAAGACTATATTACTGGTAAATTCGGATAACAGAAAGGAATCTTATGCTTAGAGTACAATTTGAAGAAGATTTAGAAAAACTTCATAATCAATTCTACGCGATGGGAAATGAAGTCCTATCGCAGATTAACCGGACGGTGCGTGCCTTTGTCACGCATGACCGTGAACTGGCTCGTCAGGTCATTGAAGACGATGCTGAAGTCAATGACTACGAGGTCAAACTGGAGAAAAAATCTCTGGAAATCATCGCCTTACAACAGCCTGTGTCTCAGGACTTGCGGACTGTTATTACCGTGCTGAAAGCTAGCAGTGACTTGGAACGCATGGGCGACCACGCCGTATCTATCGCCAAAGCTACTGTTCGGATGAAGGGAGAAGTTCGCATCGAGTCTGTAGAGGATGCCATCAGCAAGATGGGGCGCGATGTTAAGAACTTCGTTGAAGAAACTCTGAACGTCTACCTCAATGGAAATGTAGACCAAGCTTACGCCGTAGCAGCGCTAGATGAGAAAATTAACCAATATTTTGATGATATTCGCGATCTTGCTACAGAGGAAATCAAACAAAATCCAGAACTGATTGTGACTGGCCGCGACTATTTCCAAGTTATCTCTTACTTGGAACGAATCGGCGACTATGCTAAGAATATCTGTGAATGGGTTGTTTACTTTGAAACAGGTAAAATTATTGAGTTGTGATGAACAAAGAGGTACGATTTATTTCGTGTCTTTTTTGTATATTCTCAAGAATTGTCAGAATTCTGTTTTGTATTTTAACTTACAACTAACTATGTTATACTACGAGTGTAGAGTCAAAAATTATATTTTTTTATATTAGTACATAATGGAGAATGTTTCAGATAAAAATAGCATAAAAATCTAGTTATCAGCATAAAAACTGAACTTAACACACTTTATCAAGGTCAAAACCACTCAATTTACTACTAATTTACTACTTATGAATGAGCTTTGATACGACGATTTATCCTTGAAAAGTGAAGATATAAAGATACTTCCAATAAAATTTGAATATTTAATAGGTAGACACTTCAAAAAATGAGGTGTCTATTTTTTTACCCGATTTTGAAAGGAAGTGAACTTATGAAAACAAAAAATCAAGAATCAAAAGGTCGTTCCCCACTCTTTAAGACCATCAAACATTCATTCAGCCAATAAAAAAGAAAGGATAGGTAAAAATATGGAACTTAAATTTGTGATTCCCAACATGGAAAAAACATTCGGCAATTTAGAATTTGCTGGCGAGGATAAAGTCGTTCAGCGAAGAATCAACGGACGGCTAACTGTCTTATCAAGAAGCTATAATCTCTATTCTGATGTTCAAAGAGCAGATGATATTGTGGTGGTGCTTCCTGCTGAAGCTGGCGAAAAACATTTCGGCTTTGAGGAACGTGTGAAGTTAGTCAATCCACGTATTACCGCAGAGGGCTACAAAATCGGCACTCGTGGTTTTACAAATTACCTTTTACATGCTGACGACATGATAAAAGAATAAAGAAAGAGAGGAAAAATGATGAGATTAGCAAATGGCATTGTATTAGATAAAGACACGACTTTTGGAGAATTGAAATTCTCTGCTCTACGTCGTGAAGTGAGAATCCAAAATGAAGACGGGTCGGTTTCAGATGAAATCAAGGAACGTACCTATGACTTAAAATCCAAAGGACAAGGACGCATGATTCAAGTAAGTATTCCTGCCAGCGTGCCTTTGAAAGAGTTTGATTATAACGCACGGGTGGAACTTATCAATCCCATTGCGGACACCGTTGCTACTGCCACCTATCAAGGAGCAGATGTTGACTGGTATATCAAGGCAGACGATATTGTGCTGACAAAGGATTCTAGTTCATTCAAAGCTCAACCACAAGCAAAGAAAGAACCGACACAAGACAAATAGTCGCTAGGTAGAAAGGAGACTTTTTCGCATGAAACAGCGTGGTAAAAGGATTCGCCCATCTGGTAAAGATTTAGTCTTTCATTTTACGATAGCGTCACTCCTGCCTGTTTTCCTGCTGGTTGTCGGACTGTTTCATGTGAAGACAATCCAGCAGATCAACTGGCAGGATTTTAACCTATCACAAGCAGATAAGATTGACATTCCCTATTTAATTATCAGTTTCAGTGTCGCAATTCTTATCTGCTTGCTGGTAGCGTTTGTATTCAAACGGGTTCGCTATGATACGGTTAAACAACTTTACCACCGTCAAAAACTGGCAAAGATGATACTTGAAAACAAGTGGTATGAATCTGAACAGGTCAAAACAGAGGGTTTCTTTAAAGATAGTGCTGGTCGTACAAAGGAAAAGATAACCTACTTCCCTAAAATGTATTATCGACTTAAAAATGGCTTGATACAGATACGGGTGGAAATCACGCTGGGAAAATATCAAGACCAACTCTTACACTTGGAAAAGAAATTAGAGAGTGGCTTGTACTGTGAGCTGACGGATAAAGAGTTAAAGGATTCCTATGTGGAATATACTTTGCTCTATGACACCATAGCCAGTCGTATTTCTATTGATGAAGTAGAAGCTAAAGATGGTAAACTTCGCTTAATGAAAAACGTATGGTGGGAATATGATAAGCTCCCTCATATGTTGATTGCTGGTGGTACAGGTGGCGGTAAAACTTACTTTATACTGACACTGATTGAAGCCTTGCTTCATACAGATTCAAAACTGTATATTCTTGACCCGAAAAATGCTGACCTTGCGGACTTAGGTTCTGTGATGGCAAATGTCTACTATAGAAAAGAAGACTTGCTTTCTTGCATTGAAACATGCGATGAAGAAATGATGAAACGTAGTGAGGAAATGAAGCAGATGAAGAACTATAAGACTGGCAAAAATTATGCTTACATAGGTCTCCCGGCAAACTTCTTAATC
>CBDFAZ010000063.1:0-11106 GCA_965245685.1 uncultured Streptococcus sp.
GACGATTTTCAGCGACTTGCTTTACTTATTTATGGGTCATGGTTGCTGCTGTTTTCTTTTACGTGTTAGCTGCATTTTTTATCGTCTTACCTGGGCAAGGTATGGATATTCAGAAAACGCAAGACATTGTCACCAAATTCATGGAAAAGGACGGTGGAGCCTATATTCTAGCTTCCTGTCTTGGTGTTCTTACTTTTACAGTGTCTCGAGGAAAGCAGCTCTTCAAATATGACCTTCGTCGTAAAGGACGGAAGATGACTCCTAAAGTTTTCTTTTACATGATTTGCTTCCTTTTATTTGCCCAATTATTCACAGCTGTTGTCAATCAGCTCATGGAGGCTATCATTCAGCTCTTCAATCTGAATCTTTCTGGTATGGAATCAGGGAGCGGCGGTTCTGAGACACTGACTATGCTGATTTATTCATCTTTGATGGCTCCTGTTACAGAGGAAATTATTTTCAGAGGTGCCGGTTTGCGAGCGTTAGAGAAGCATGGAAAGATTTTTGCCATTCTTCTGACTTCGATTTTATTTGGCCTTTTTCACGAAAATCTATATCAGCTTTATTTTGCTAGTTTTATAGGTTTGGGACTTGGCTATATCGCTTTTGAGTATTCGATAATCTGGTCTATCGTGTTTCATGCTATCAATAACTTCGTCATAGCAGAAGGTTTAGCTTTTCTTTCAAAAAGAGCTCCGGAGCCTATTGTTAACACCTTTTTTTACGGCCTATTAATTGCTGGCAGCACAGTATTTCTTTTGCTCTTAATCTTGAAATGGCCAAAATTTAAGGAATACATTGATGCCAATCGTTCGCTCCCAGGGACCTACCGACAGGCTTTTAAATCAGTCTGGTTCTGGGTTTTGGTTGTGTTTACTTTTCTTGGAACTTTTCTGCCTGTTATGGCAGCCTACATTGTATCCTTGATCAATAATAGCTAATTGCCTTTTATTTGGCAGCTATGCAATGATATGAAAGGGTTGGATATAGTCCAGCTCTTTTTTGTTCGTAAAAAAGATAGAATTTGAAAGTTTTTGGAAGAAAATGCTTGACATTGAAAAATAAAGAGGTATAATAATAATCGTAAACGATTCCAAAGGAGGTGCTTTATGCTGAAGTCGGAAAGAAAGCAGGTTATTCTAGGGACCGTCATAAGAGAAAAATTTGTTTCTTTAGACTATCTAGTACATGCTTTAAACACTTCAGAGTCAACTATCAGAAGAGATTTGGATGAACTGGAGAGCGAGCATAAACTGCGACGAGTTCATGGTGGAGCCGAGAGCCTTCATTTTCTGCAAGAAGAAGAGAGCAATCAGGAAAAATCTATCAAAAGCATTCAAGAAAAGACAGCTATTGCCAAGATGGCAGCAAGCTTGATTCAAGAGCATGATGTGATTTTTATTGATGCGGGGACAACCAATGAGCTCTTAGTCAATGAGCTGCATGATCCAAGAGTGACAGTCGTCACCAACTCCATTCACCATGCGACCAAGTTGGTAGAGCGCAATATCCCGACAGTCATTATCGGCGGAAAGGTCAAGCGTTCAACGGATGCCAGCATTGGTGGTGTGGCTCTGAATCAAATCGGTCAGTTGAATTTCGATAAAGCCTTTATTGGAATGAATGGCATTGACGATGGCTTCTTTACCACTCCAGATATGGAGGAAGGAGCTGTCAAAAGAGCGATTTTAGAGAACGCTAAGAAGACTTATGTCCTGGCTGATCTTTCTAAACTAGGACAGACGTCCTTTGTAAAGGTCGCTCCTCTTGCCAAAGCAAGCATTATTACTAATCAAAATGAATCTGAAGTGATTCAAGCGCTCAAAGAAAAAACGGAGGTGATTGAAGTATGATCTATACTGTCACACTAAACCCTTCCATCGACTATATTGTCCGTTTGGACAAAGTCCTTATAGGAAGCGTCAATCGGATGGACAGTGACGACAAATTCGCTGGCGGGAAGGGTATCAATGTTAGCCGAGTTCTCAAACGTCTAGGTATTGAGAATAAAGCGACTGGCTTTATAGGTGGTTTTACTGGCAAGTTCATCGCAGATACTCTGAAAGAGGAAGGGATTTCCAGCCATTTTGTAGAGGTTGAGCAGGATACTCGTATCAATGTCAAGATTAAAGCAGATGCTGAGACAGAGATTAACGGATCAGGTCCAGAAATTTCTCATCAGAAACTAGAAGAACTGGAGTCATTTCTTTCTTCTATGACTTCAGAAGATACAGTAGTCTTCGCTGGCAGCAGTCCTAAAAATCTAGGAAATATTGTCTACAAGAGGTTGATCGGTCTGACCAGAAAGACAGAAGCACAAGTCGTCTGCGACTTTGAAGGTCAGACGCTGCTGGATTCTTTAGAGTTTGAGCCTCTCTTGGTCAAACCTAACAATCATGAACTAGGTGATATTTTTGGAGTCAAGCTTGAAAGCTTGGATCAGATTGAGAGTTATGCCCGTCAAATCTTAGACAAGGGTGCCCAGCATGTGATTATTTCCATGGCTGGTGACGGTGCCTTGCTGGTAACTCAAGAGGGTGCTTACTTCGCCAAACCTATCAAGGGCAATGTTAAAAATTCTGTAGGTGCTGGCGACTCTATGGTGGCTGGATTTACCGGAGAGTTTGTCCGCTCTGGCGATGTTATTCAAGCCTTCAAATGGGGAGTGGCCTGCGGAACGGCAACCACCTTCTCAGATGATTTGGCGACAGCTGGTTACATAAAAGAAATCTATGAAAAAGTAGAGGTAGAAAAAATATGAAAATTCAAGACTTACTAAGAAAAGATGTGATGTTGCTGGACTTGCAGGCAACAGAGAAAAAAGCTGTAATCGAAGAAATGATTCAGAGCCTAGTGGATCGTGGCTATGTAACAGACTTCGAGACTTTCAAAGAAGGGATTTTGGCTCGTGAAGCCTTGACTTCTACAGGCTTGGGTGACGGGATTGCTATGCCTCACAGCAAAAATACTGCAGTGAAAGAAGCGACTGTACTCTTTGCCAAGTCAAATAAAGGCGTAGATTATGAGAGTTTGGATGGACAGCCAACTGACCTTTTCTTCATGATTGCAGCTCCAGAAGGTGCTAACGATACTCACTTGGCTGCCTTAGCTGAATTGTCTCAATACCTGATGAAGGATGGTTTTGCGGATAAACTGCGCCAAGTGACTTCGCCTGATCAGGTGATTGAGCTCTTTAACAAAGCTTCGGAAAAAACAGAAGAACCTGCTGTTGTTGAACCCGCCAATGAAGGCGGAGACTTCCTTGTAGCTGTAACAGCATGTACAACAGGGATTGCGCATACCTACATGGCTCAAGAGGCCTTGCAGAAGGTCGCTGCTGAAATGGGTGTTGGCATCAAGGTTGAAACCAACGGTGCCAGCGGTGTCGGAAATAAACTGACAGCAGAAGATATTAAAAATGCTAAAGCTGTTATCATTGCAGCTGATAAAGCGGTAGAAATGAATCGTTTTGACGGCAAGCCATTAATTAAACGACCCGTTGCAGATGGTATTCGTAAGACGGAAGAACTGATCAATCAGGCTCTTTCAGGAAATGCTGAAGTTTATAAGGCAGCCAATGGCGGCGGTACGGCAGAATCTAGTGATGAGAAACTTAGTCTGGGCGCTGCTTTCTACAAGCACTTGATGAGTGGTGTTTCCCAAATGTTGCCATTTGTTATCGGTGGCGGTATTATGATTGCCATATCATTCTTACTCGACCAAGGTGTGCCTAAAGCTCAGTTGAGCCATTTGGGGAATTATAATGGTTTGTCAGCTCTCTTCAATCAGATTGGTGGAGCAGCCTTTGGGTTTATGGTTCCTGTATTAGCTGCTTATATTGCATATTCTATTGCTGAAAAACCTGGATTGGTCGCTGGTTTCGTAGCAGGGGCGATTGCAAAGGCAGGTATTGCTTATGGAAATATTCCTGTATATAAAGATCTTGCGGATAAAACTCCAGAACAAGTTCAAGAGATTTTGAAATCCCTAGCTGAATCCCAAGTTTCATCAGGTTTTCTAGGAGCGCTAGTGGGTGGTTTCTTAGCAGGTGGTATCGTACTTTTGCTTAGAAAATACATTAAGGTTCCTCGTGCTCTTGAGGGTGTAAAATCTATTCTTCTTCTACCTTTGTTAGGCGTTGCTCTTACCGGATTTGCTATGTTGGCAGTAAATATTCCAATGTCAGCGATTAATACAGCTCTAAATGACTTCCTTATGAGCTTGAGCGGAACATCAGCAGTCATTCTTGGACTTTTGGTAGGTGGAATGATGGCTGTTGATATGGGTGGACCTGTTAATAAGGCTGCTTATACTGTAGGTACTCTTTCTTTGGCTGAATCTTTGACAAGTGGTGGTTCAACTGTTATGGCGGCTGTTATGGCAGCTGGGATGGTTCCGCCTTTGGCAGTGTTTGTAGCAACAATTCTTTTCAAAAATAAATTTACTGAAGAAGAACGCGATTCAGGTTTGACCAACATCGTCATGGGTCTATCGTTCATCACAGAAGGAGCCATCCCGTTTGGAGCTGCTGACCCAGCCCGTGCTATTCCAAGCTTTATCGTAGGTTCAGCTCTTACAGGTGCTCTTGTAGGATTGTCTGGTATCAAGCTCATGGCTCCTCACGGAGGGATCTTCGTTATTGGTTTGACAAATAATCCAATTCTTTACTTGGTATATGTATTGATTGGTGCAGTAGTCAGCGGTCTTATCTTTGGTTACTTGCGCAAACCACTTGAAAAATAAAAATAATAATTAAAAGAATCTCGCTTGTCAGTGAGGTTCTTTTTTGTGTTTTCCAACATGCAAATTTTAGCATGGAAACTTCGCTCGATATATGGTATAATGGGCCTATCGCATATTTTTAGGAGAATAAAAATGAACATACAGCGCGAAAAAGAATTTGTTAGTCAGTACCATTTTGACGCCCGAAATTTTGAATGGGAAAAAGAAAATGGAACACCTGAAACCAAGGTTGATGTAAATTTCCAATTGGTCAAAAGAGATGTCGAAGCCCACACAACTTCATTGATTGTGATCTTGACTTTTATGATTGTTTTTGAGAATTTTGTTATCAGCGGAACTATTTCACAAGCCAACCACATTCACGGTCGTCTCATTGAGGAACCGAGTGAATTTGACCACGATGAAGTAGAAGAGCTGGCTCGGCCTTGCTTAACTATGCTCAACCGCTTGACTTATGAAGTGACAGAAATTGCTCTGGATTTGCCAGGCATTAATTTGGAGTTTTAATTATGAAGTTAGCGGTTATCACAGATTCATCGGCCTATCTGCCGGCTTCGCTGCTGGAGAATGAAAATCTTTTCGTTTTGGATATTCCGGTCGTGATTGCTGGTGAGACTTATGTCGAAGGTAGAAACTTAACAGCCAGTGAATTTTATGAAAAAATGGCTCAGTCAGATGAATTACCCAAGACCAGTCAGCCTAGTATTGCTGAGTTAGAAGAGATTCTCACTATTCTAGACGGAAAGAACTATACCCATGTTCTGGGGCTCTTTCTATCTAGCGGTATTTCTGGTTTTTACCAAAATATTCAGTATCTGAAAGATGAGTTTCGTGGTTTGAAAATTGCCTTTCCGCATTCAAAGATTACCAGCGCTCCGCTCGGTATCATGGTTCAATCTGCTCTAGAGTGGGCAGAACAAGACCTGGAATTTGAAGCAATTTTAGCCAATGTCCAGAAGCAGATAGATGGCACCAGCGCTTTTATCATGGTGGACGACTTGGACCACTTGGTCAAAGGAGGACGCCTTTCTAACGGTGCTGCTATTCTGGGAAATCTGCTGAGTATCAAGCCTATTCTGTATTTTAACGATCATGGTGTAATAGAAGTTTTTGAAAAGATTCGGACGGAGAAGAAAGCTATCAAGCGTATGCTGGAACTTGTCCGAGAAAGAACATCAGGCGGTGCTTATCAGATTATGGTTATCCATGGCAATGCGCCAGAAAAAGCGGTTGAGCTTCAGCAAAATCTGCTAGACAGCGGTATTGCTGGCGAAGTCCCTATTGCAACCTTTGGCAGTGTTATAGGGACGCACTTGGGTGAGGGCAGTGTTGCACTGGGATATATTCCCGTGATCTGATTGCTTGAAAGACTGAGCTTGTCTCTGTAAGGAGGAAAACATGAGTATCAAAGTTATTATTGCTGGTTTTAAAGGTAAAATGGGCCAAGCAGCCTATAAAATGGTAACAGAAGATCCAGAACTAGAATTAGTTGGACTTTTGGATCCTTTTACGGATGAAAAAGAAGTAGCAGGTGTTCCTGTCTTCAATGCCAAGGAAGAATTGGCTGGGCTGGAAGCCCATGTCTGGGTTGATTTTACAACCCCAAAAGTAGCTTATGACAATACTCGCTTCGCTCTAGACCAGGGATTTTGCCCAGTGGTCGGAACGACAGGATTTACTCCAGAGCAGTTGGAAGAGTTAATCACGCTATCTAAGGAAAAGAAACTGGGCGGATTGATTGCGCCAAACTTTGCCTTGGGAGCTGTTTTGCTGATGCAGTTTGCAGCTCAGGCCGCCAAGTATTTCCCAAATGTAGAAATCATCGAGCTACATCATGACCAGAAAAAGGACGCACCGAGTGGGACAGCTATCAAGACAGCCGAGCTCATCAGCCAAGTCAGACCGAGCAAGCAGCAAGGAGCTGCTGATGAGGAAGAGTCTATAGCTGGCGCTCGTGGAGCTGATTTCGATGGCATGCGTATCCATTCAGTTCGCTTGCCTGGTCTGGTTGCTCATCAAGAAGTAATCTTTGGCAGCCAGGGAGAGGGATTGACCCTGCGGCATGATTCCTATGACCGTGCTTCCTTTATGACAGGAGTTAATCTTGCCATTAAAGAAGTTGTCAAACGCTCAGAATTAGTCTATGGATTGGAACATTTACTATGAGATTAGAAACTCTGCCTTCTGAATTTCAGGAGGCTTTGCCAGTATTAGAGAAGATAAAAACGGCTGGCTTTGAAGCTTATTTCGTTGGGGGTTCTGTTCGAGATGCCCTTTTGCAACGACCTATTCACGATGTGGATATCGCTAGCTCCAGCTATCCTGAGGAAACCAAGCGTATCTTTGACCGTACGGTTGATGTGGGGATTGAGCATGGAACCGTCTTGGTTTTGGAAAATAACCGTGAATACGAAGTGACGACTTTCCGGACCGAGGATGTCTATGTGGACTACCGCAGGCCCAGCAAGGTTTCTTTTGTGCGATCTTTGGAAGAAGATCTCAAGCGACGCGATTTCACCATCAATGCTCTAGCTTTGGACGAAAACGGTCAAGTCATCGATCTTTTCCAAGGCTTGGATGACTTGGAAAATCGAATTTTGCGAGCTGTCGGGACGCCAGCAGAGCGTGTTAATGAAGATGCTCTGCGCATCATGCGAGGCTTTCGTTTTCAAGCTGCATTAGATTTTGACCTGGAGCAAGATACTTTTGCAGCGATGAAGGATTGTGCTCCCTTGCTGGAAAAAATTTCAGTTGAACGAATTTTTATTGAGTTTGACAAGCTCTTACTGGCTCCGTTTTGGCGCAAGGGCCTAGAAACTTTTTTAACAAGCGGTGCCATAGAATTTTTGCCTGATTTGAAGGGAAGCAGAGCTAAGTTAGAACGGCTTTTTGACTTGGCTTCAGATTTTCGCTTTTCAGCATCTGAGCAGGCTTGGGCAGCCCTTTTACTGGCTTTAGATGTGCAAAATGTCAAAGGCTTTCTAAAAAAATGGAAGACCTCTCGTGAATTTGCCAAGAAAGTAGAGGATTTGGTTGAGATTGCGGCCATTCGATCAGAACGAGACTTGACCAAGCGAGACTGCTATGACTATGATATTGACTTATTGCTACAAGCAGAAGAGCTTCGGCAGTCGCAAGGTTTTGCAGTGGATTTCTCTGCGATTCAAAATCTTGATGCCAGTCTGACTATTCATAGCAAGCAGGAAATGGTGGTCAACGGCGGCATACTGATACGGGAGTTTGACTTTGAGCCAGGACCAAAACTTGGCCAAATTTTGAAAGAGTTAGAATACGCTATTGTAGACGGCTACTTACCTAATGAACTAGAGGCCATTTATGCTTATATCAAGGAGAAGAAATGAGCGATTTTATCGTTGACAAACTAACCAAATCAGTAGGAGATAAGACTGTTTTTCGGGATATTTCCTTTATCATTCATGACCTAGACCGGATTGGTCTGATTGGTGTCAATGGAACTGGAAAGACAACGCTGCTGGATGTGTTGTCGGGCAAGTCGGGCTTTGACGGAGATGTCAGCCCTTTTTCTACCAAGACAGGCTATAAGATTGCTTATCTGACTCAGGAGCCTGATTTTGATGAGGAGCAGACGGTGCTTGACACTGTTTTGTCCAGTGATTTACGGGAAATGCAATTGATTCGAGAGTACGAGCTGCTCCTGACAGCTTATGATGAAAGTCAACAGTCTAGGCTAGAAGCGGTTATGGCCGAGATGGACTCGCTCCATGCTTGGGAAATCGAAAGTCAGGTCAAGACGGTCCTGTCCAAGCTTGGTCTGACAAAGCTGTCACTTAAGGTCGGTCAGTTATCAGGAGGCCTTCGTCGCCGAGTTCAGCTGGCCCAAGTTCTCTTAGGCGATGCAGATTTGCTCTTGCTGGATGAGCCGACTAACCACCTAGATATTGATACCATCGAATGGTTGACGCATTTCTTGAAAAATTCCAAGAAGACTGTGCTTTTCATTACCCACGACCGCTATTTCTTGGATAATATTTCAACTCGGATTTTTGAATTGGATGGCGGTCGCTTGATTGAATACCAAGGTAATTATCAAGACTATGTTCGTCTCAAGGCGGAGCAGGATGAACGGGATGCGGCCTTGCTTCATAAGAAGCAGCAGCTATACAAGCAGGAGCTATCCTGGATGCGGCGGCAGCCTCAGGCTCGGGCAACCAAGCAACAGGCTCGGATCAATCGTTTCCATGACCTCAAGAACGATTTGGCCGATCAGACGACTGATAGCAATCTGGAAATGAACTTCGAAACCAGTCGTATCGGTAAGAAGGTCATCGAGTTTCAAAACGTAGACTTTGCTTATGACCAGAAGCCAATTCTCTCTCAGTTCAGTTTTTTGATCCAGAACAAGGACCGCATTGGGATTGTCGGAGATAACGGTGTCGGTAAGTCGACCTTGCTCAATCTGATTGCCGGTAAACTTCAGCCTCAGGCTGGTCAGCTCATTATCGGAGAGACAGTCCGAGTGGCCTATTTCTCTCAGCAGATTGAGGGCTTGGATGAGTCTAAGCGAGTCATTAATTACCTGCAAGAAGTGGCTGAGGAGGTCAAGCTAGGTAGTGGAACGACTTCCATTGCAGAACTCTTGGAGCAGTTTCTTTTTCCTCGTTCTACTCATGGAACTTTGATTGAAAAGCTATCTGGTGGAGAGAAAAAGCGCCTTTATCTGCTCAAGCTTCTCTCGGAAAAGCCCAATGTCTTGCTTCTTGACGAGCCGACCAATGATTTGGATATTGCAACTCTGACGGTCTTGGAGAATTTTTTGCAAGGCTTTGCCGGGCCAGTTATTACGGTCAGCCATGACCGTTATTTCCTGGACAAGGTAGCCAGCAAGATTTTGGCTTTTGAAGATGGAAGTATCAGAGAGTTTTTCGGAAATTACACGGATTACTTAGATGAAAAAGCCTTTCTAGCAGAGAGCTCTGCTATTTCCCAAAAGTCTGAAAAGGAAAAATCGGCCAAGGTGCGCGAGGAGAAAAAGCGCATGACCTACTTTGAAAAGCAGGAGTGGGAGTCTATTGAGGCTGATATCGAGGCGCTGGAAGAGCGGATTTCTGAGATTGAAGCGGCTATGCAGGAGAATGGATCTGACTTTGCTCGCCTGTCTGAACTCCAGCAAGAACTGGATGAGCAGAACGAGAAACTGCTGGAAAAATACGAGCGCTATGAATACCTGAGCGGGTTAGATGGATGAAAGAAGTAGTGTTTAGGCAGAAATCTAAACGGAGGCATCTATGAAACTAAGGTTAGAAAATACTGACTCAAAGAAAACACAAGAACTGGGAAATTTAATCAGGGTCTACAATCAATCTAAGAGGGAGCCCTCCAAAAGCGAACCTCTTAACATCTATGTAGAAGACGAACAAGGAAATCTGCTGGCTGGTATGGTGGCCGAAACTTTTGGTAATTGGCTGGAGATTGAGTATTTGTATGTGAGCGAGAAATTACGAGGGCAAGGCATAGGCTCAGAAATACTGTGCAGGGCTGAACAGGAAGCCAGAGAAAGGAAATGCAAATATTCATTTGTAGATACGTACCAGTTTCAAGCGCCGGATTTTTATAAGAAGCACGGCTATACAGAAGTGTTTACGCTGAAAGAATACCCCTATACTGGTAAAAGATATTATTATACAAAAGAGTTGTGAGTTTACTTTGGGAATAAAGAAGGATTTGCTTTTCACTTTTCTTTATGCAAACCTTTTCCTTACTAAAAAAATCTGATATAATGATGATAAATAAAACACAGAGGAGAACATCATGTCGAAAAAAATAATCGGAATTGACCTTGGTGGAACATCTATTAAGTTTGCTATTTTGACTTCAGAGGGCGAAATTCAGGAAAAATGGTCCATTAAAACCAATATTTTGGACGAAGGAAGCCACATCGTAGATGATATGATTGAGTCAATCCTGCATCGTTTGGACTTGCTTCAGCTTTCAGCAGAGGATTTTATCGGGATTGGTATGGGCTCGCCAGGAGTAGTTGACCGTGAGAAAGGGACTGTTATCGGTGCTTACAATCTCAATTGGAAGACGCTGCAGCCGGTCAAGGATAAGATTGAAAAAGCGACAGGTATTCCTTTCTATATTGACAACGACGCTAACGTTGCTGCTTTGGGTGAACGTTGGATGGGAGCTGGAGAAAACCAGCCTGATGTAGTCTTTATGACACTGGGTACAGGTGTTGGCGGAGGAATCGTTGCAGAAGGCAAGCTTTTGCACGGACTTGCTGGAGCAGCAGGAGAGTTGGGTCACATCACTGTTGACTTTGATCAGCCGATTCAATGTACCTGTGGCAAGAAAGGCTGCCTAGAGACTGTGGCATCTGCA